>DAIPKP010000067.1:0-1579 GCA_036769705.1 Synergistaceae bacterium | reverse complement strand
CGAGAGTTCTTGTCTTCAAGCAAGTTCTTCCTCTTTCGTAAAAACAAGTATAGCACCGCCTTCTGGAAGGGGACAACAAAAGGCTCAACCTTATTGAAAGACTACGGATGGGCACCCGTTTCATTACCAAAACCACGGAGTCCGCAGTTGTTCTTGGTCGCCCCTCCAGCGTTTTTTGCCCTCATAAAAGAGAAGGTTGGTCATCCAGCTTTCTTGAGAAATTGAGAAACATGCCTATGCATAATACCGCACCTCTCACACATAAATCATAGGAATAATGTGTCGTGCATGCCAATTTTTCATAGGTAAAATCGGCAAAAGACCACATATCTCTCAGGAAAAACATCTTGGCGTGTGCAAAGCCTACCTATCCGCCGAAGCCTCCGGATAAGCTATGCCACAGTACCCGGAGCAACAAAGGGATGGATCCTTTCCGTTTTTTCTAAAAGCTACCCCTCTTCCAGAACATACCGAACATCCTGAAGGTTCAGCAGCAACGTAAGAGGCTCTATTGGGGAAACCTGAAAACCATGATGAAGATAAAAATTTTTTGCCTCTTCAGACAATGCGTGAACCAGCAAAGCCCGAATACCTGCCTGTTTGGAAACACCATAGGTCCGCAGCAGCGCATCTCGCAGCAAGCCGCTGCCCAGGCCGGTACCTTGTCTTGTACGATCTATCGCCAAGCGACCTAAAACCATCACCGGAATGGAATCAGGCATGGCAGGCCTGACTTTTCCCGGAGCATTCCGGCGTATTACACTTCCGGTGGCTAAAGCATAGTATCCCACCACTTCGCCATCCTCACATACAACAAAGGATCGAGAGGCACCGGAAATCTCATTCTTGAATGCCTGTCGGCGAATCCATCGATTGAGAGAATCTATGCCGCAATCGAAGTTATCAGTATTATGCGTTTCATTAAGCGGCTCCGGAGCCGTCACTTTTCCCATGGAGCTCTCTTGTTCAGCAAGCTGCGAAGTGCAGTATTTTCAGTAACGGGAGCCCTTAGGGCCAATTCAAAAGAATGGTAATCCTCATCATTGAGGGGAAATAACCGCCGATCCAGCAAGACATTCTCAGCTTCCCGGCAAGCGGCTTCGAGCATGAAATCGGAACGAGTTTTATTTTGCACCGCCGCCGCCTGATCAATCAAGTTTCTTTGTGTATGCAAGGCTCGGATATTGATCGAAGCCTCGCGAGTTTTTGTGGATTTCATAGCATATCCCCCCTTTGTGTATATGATCAATATACGTTTTTGTGTATCTGTTGTCAACACACATTCTGCGGAGTCACCCACACAGAATAGGGAGGAACCAACAATATTAACGAAAAAACCCTACTTTGGGCTATTTTTTACCAGTAAATCTTGAAAACCTTACCCCCGTTGCACTTGTAGTTTACATATAGCCGCTAAAAGGCATGGCTTGCTCTATTATTTTCATGAATAAACCTTGTGCTTCCTCATCAAGCTCATAAAATTTTTCTACAAGCCACTCCACCTGCATTTCTTTTAAATATTTTTCAACACGACTAGCAAGCGATGCGGCTGTTGTTTGTTGTTCTTTGGAAAGAAAGG
>DAIPKP010000172.1:0-2621 GCA_036769705.1 Synergistaceae bacterium | reverse complement strand
GTACTTGGGACACCAGATGAGGTGATAGCCTATATTGTAGACGCATGTTCTTGAGCATGTCCATCTTGTATGTGCCATATATCTATTATAACAGATGAGAAGGCATGTGCCAAACATCAACTAAAACCCCGTGCTCTCATCCCACCACGCTTGGTAGTGGGCTTTCTCGCACGGTTCTCGTAAAATCGCAAAAAAACGTCGTTTCCCATGAAAAAAAGGAGTTCTCTTTTTTCTGGTATGTCATTATTCCAATTTCCTTCAAATCCTTTTCCCCGGGATTGCAAAAAAACACCTTTACTCTTATACTGTTCTCGTCTTTATCGAAATGACTTTTACAAGAGAAGCATTTCAGATAAAATCTAGAACAGAAACGAACTTTTTTTTACAAGGAGGCTTTTTCATGTGGAATGTTGAGGATGGCGTGCATATTTTACGCAACAAAGGCTTCAAGATAACCGCCCAGAGAATCAGCATCCTCAAACTGCTTCACGGACGCAAAGATCATCCCTCGGCAGAAATCATCTACCAGGAGCTGAAAAAAGATTTTCCCACCATCTCCTACGCCACTATCTACGGCACTGCCCAGGTTCTTGCGGAGGCGGGGCTCGTACAGATTCTTTCCATCGATGAAAAGAAAATACTTATCGACTCCAATCCTACGCCCCACGCACATTTTCGTTGTTCCTGCTGCGGCAAAGTCGAGGATGTTTTCGTTCCTTCCTCGGTTTTTCAAACTCTTCAACAGGGAGCTTCCTCTCAAAATACCATCAATGCCACCCAGATCTATTTTCATGGCACCTGCGCCTCCTGCTCTGCCCAAGCTACTGCAGTGTAACTTCGGAAAACGCTCTCAGGCATGAGAGATCTTCCTGTAGTCATCTCTTCCTGGCAGTGGGGAGCCCTCCTTTTTCTCTTTTTTCTTCTTCCGGCATCCCACCTTTTGAACTATAAAAAACGCCCCGGTCCTTTTTGGATATGCTGGGGTGTTTTTATGCTTGTGTCCTCTCTCTTCCTTGCAGTTCTGGCTCCCTGGTGGGTGGGAGGGGCTCTTCTCCTTCCTTCGGGGCTTCTCTGTGGTATAGTGTATCTCGCCCTGCGGAAAGCTCCGAAAAAAAAGGATCCTCCCGAGGACATTTCTCACGAAGAGAGGCTTTGACGACTCATGACACAAACGCTCACGGCCATCGTTATGCTCTACGGCCCCTTCGCCTGGTGCTACTTCCGCAAAGAACCCTACGAATCCTATGGACTCGTCTTTCGCTGGAACCGGGAAATGACTCTCAAGCTTCTGCTCTACTGCCTCGTCTCCCTGGTTCCTCTTACGGTAGTAGCCATGAACTGGCCCGGAGAAAGTCTTCCTCGTAGCGTGGAGATGAGACAATTGTTTACCTTTGCCGCCGCAGGATTTACCGCAGCGGTGGTGGAAGAGGTTTTTTTCCGCGGCTTTTTCCAGACCCTTCTCCGGAGCTGGCTGCCTCCTCTTTCCCGGGTATTTTTGAGCGCCGGGGTTTTCGCAGCTTCCCACATGTTTTTCCGCACCTCCCCTCTTTTTCTGGCCACTTTTTTTCCGGGGCTCTTCATGGCTTGGCTTCGGGAGGAGTTCGAAACCATCACGCCCTCCATAGCATACCATTTTATCGGCAACCTATGGGCCATTTGGTTTTTCCCGGGAGTGTAAAAACCAACATTCACATATACAGAAAGCCCCGGAAAAGAAAATTTTCCGGGGCTTTCTGCTGTTTGCCTCTTTACTCCGCCATCGTCATTCCACGGTTACGCTCTTGGCTAAATTCCGGGGCTGATCGATGGCGCATCCTCGTTCGAGAGCCACGTAATAAGCGAAAAGCTGCAGGGGCAACACCGTGAGAAAAGGAGTAAGCTCGCTGTGAGTCCAGGGTACGTAGAACACGGAACGGGCATGTTTTTCGAGAAGCTCGTCCCCCTCGGTACCCACCGCCAATATGGGAGCCTTTCGAGCCCGGGCCTCCTCGATATTGGATAGGGTTTTTTCGTAAAGATCGTCCCGGGGAATAATTACCATCACCGGCACGTTGGTATCGAGAAGCGCTATGGGACCGTGCTTCATCTCCCCCGCCGCATAGGCCTCGGCATGGATGTAGGAGATCTCCTTGAGCTTGAGCGCCCCTTCCAAAGCCACGGGAAAGGATATTCCCCGCCCCAAAAAGAGAAAATCTCCGTATCCGCTGTACTCTTTCGCGATTCTCGCGATTTCATCTCCCCGGGAAAGCACCTTCTCCACCCGGTAGGGAAGCTGAATGAACTCCTCCACCAGGGAACGCTCTTCGTGCTCCGGCAGGGTACCCCGACATGCTCCGAGATAGAGAGCCAGAAGATAGAGCACTCCGAGCTGCCCCATGAAGGTTTTCGTGGCGGCCACGCCGATTTCCGGCCCCGCCTTGAGAAGAAGAATGCTGTGCACCTCCCGGGAAAGGGTGGCTCCCCGAACGTTGGTAATGCCGAGGCAGTGCGCTCCGTTTTCCCGGGCCTTTCTCTGAGCCGCCAGAGTATCCGCGGTCTCTCCCGACTGGGAAACGAAAACCGCCAGGGTTTTGCGATCCGGCTGAATGGAACGGTAACGGTATTCCGAAGCCACGTCCACC
>DAIPKP010000171.1:0-2634 GCA_036769705.1 Synergistaceae bacterium | reverse complement strand
ATCTTCCGAGAAAGGTCTTTGAATAACCTTCGGGTGCGGTGTGGGAGAGATACCTCATGCGCCGCACCCGAAAGTTTTGTTTGGAGGCACGGCCTGATGGCAAGAGATTGATCCACAAAAAGAGCTTTTGTGACGGTAAAACTATTGGCTGGAAAAAATCGAGAAATTGACCTCCTCCCCTCCCTAAAGGAAGGGGATTCCTACGATCCCTCAAGCAGAAACGAGTGCTGATTGAGGAATTTCGGTGGGTTCCTGCGAAGCTTATCGGGATGCTCAGGACGAAAGCGGAGGAAGCTGCGTCCGAATTCACTCTCGGGAATACTCGAAAGATAAAGCCGTCGCAAAGATGCCATCGTTGCGGGACCGTCGTTCCCAAAACACTCAGGGACCGGGTTCACATGTGCCCCTGCGGATGCCTTTGCGGACGGGACGAAAATGCCGCTCGAACCATCCTCCGATGGATGCTCGAAGGCGAATTCTGGTCGGGAACCGGCCAGGCAACTCCGCTAAAAGGGTTGCAGGAAACTCCTTCTATATCTGCTGTCGCAGATTAGGAGGAGTAGTTCATGGCAATTGACGGATTTCCTAAGGGTTCTCCTGGACGAGGGTCTCTTGGATAGGGAGTGTCCGGAAAAAGGCCCTCAAAGGGCCGCGTGCTTTGATGCGTGGCGTGAAGCATACTATTATGATCCCTATTCAGATTAGGTTTAGGAGATCCCAGAGATGTCATGTCACAAAGGTTCTGGCTTTCGCCAGGGCCTTTTTCTTTTTCTGAGAGCAGGGGCTTTCCCCACAGGATCTTTTAGTGCGAGGACGAAAAACGGATTCTCCTTTGCGCTCTCTGGTCGAAGTTTGGAAAAACCTAAGAATTAACCGAAATATGCCTCATCATGAGATCCAAGCAGAACAAACTTTATTGTGCCATCAGGAGTTACCGCACAATCGGAACGCTTGACTAACAAATGGTCTCTTTTCTTCCGGCAGACTTCACAACAAAGATATATTATAATAAAATTTCGCTTTACTGGGCAGGAGTAAAATCCACGCCAGTTACCCTTGAGAGGCTCCCCAAAGGCAATGGGATTCTCGATGATCATATCAACTTTGTTCCGCACCGCTTTTTTTATGGCAGCATGCTTTTTCAGAGCTTTTACAAAGGCTGCCTCAAATTTGACATCCATTATTTACCAAAAACATCCTCATAGGAAAACCACTGGGCAGCCCCATCAGACAGTCTGTCCCGGCACTCTTCCATGGCCTCCCCGAAAGCGGGGTGAGAGAGGATTTGCTGCGTTTCTTTTCTATCGGCACTCTTCTTTAATCCCAAGAGATATTGCGTGATGATGTCTGCCACAGAGATTCGATTTTCTGCGGCAAAAACTTTTGCGAACTCTGCAAGATCCTTGTCCAAGCTGATATTGATTCTCGTTTTATGCATGAAAAACACCCCCTACGATTTGTTCCTAATTATACGCAAAAAGGGAACAAGGTGCTGCCGTTCTCCATCCTTCCCCGCCGAAAAACCCGCCATGGAAAAATGACGGCAATAATGCTATCATGTGGACATGGATAAACATGCGAAGCTTCTCAAAAAGATTCGTGATGGAAATACTGATATCCGGTTCGAAGATCTGAAGGGGCTTTGCGAGTTCTATTTTGGTCCCTGCCGTCAGAGTGGCAGCAGCCATGCGGTGTTCAAGATGCCCTGGGAAGGGGATCCCCGGATCAACATACAGAAGAGCAAGGATGGCAAGGCTAAAAAATATCAGATCCAGCAAGTGCTGAAGGCACTTGATCGCTTGATAAAAGAAGAGGAAAGGGGGTTTTCTAAATGAAGACATTGCACTATATATACCGGGTGGAGTGGTCTCCTGAAGATGGGGAGTACGTGGGACTCTGCACGGAATTCCCCAGCCTCTCCTGGCTCGGGGAAACCTACGAGGAAGCTTTTTCGGGGATCCGCTCTCTTGTGTCCCAGGTGGTAGCGGAGATGGAGGGAAATCAGGAAACACTTCCAGAGCCTTTGTCATGTGGATCCTATTCGGGGAATATCACCCTGCGAACCACTTCAGATCTTCACAGAAAGCTTGTCATTCGGGCAGCGGAATCCAAGGTGAGCTTGAACCGGTATCTCAACAGCAAGATCGCCTCTTTGATCGACTGATACCGCCGTGTCTTCCGAAGTACATTGGAATACTGAGGGGTTCCCGCTTGGAACAAAAGAACAGTTCCACGGCACTGCTGTGGAGTACCGGTCATCGAAACAACCTTGCAGAAATGTATCGCCCTGTTTTGTACGTGACCTCAATCCAACCAAAAGAATTGCTTCCTAAGGGAGCAGGAACAGGTTTCGAAGAAAAAATATTCGCCTTTTCCTCCTTGGAAAGACTCAAAAATCTTGCCGCAGACAAACATTCTTTGTTGCTATATACCATGTCGAAAACCCTCTTCATAGCAACTCCTCCTCCTCAAAAAATTTTTTCACCTCACGCTCCCATGTTGCCCGGAGGACGATCACGAGACACGATGCCCCATGGCGGTCATGCAAATAGACTTCACATTTCTTGAGGCTTTTCGATGCTTAGTTTGTCAAATCAAGTGCAACGCTTTTGGTCATCCTGATGAAGCATGTCT
>DAIPKP010000066.1:0-14491 GCA_036769705.1 Synergistaceae bacterium | reverse complement strand
AGGGTAAGGGCATTGAAAAAATGCTGAACAAATATGGGCAGGGACATGGGATTCCTCCCGTTCGTCATTGATTTTTTGAAAGGCCGGATCGAAACGATCCGGGTCATGCTTGATTCTTTACAACACCGCCACACACGGCAAAATCAGGATACATACCGAGGCAAGAAAAGGCGCAGAGAGGGCGAAAAACTCCCCTCTGCGCGTTTTTCAATTACCTGAACAGAATAGTGACATTACCCTACAGGGCATGAAAACGTACAGACGGAGCTTTCCTAGAGCTGAGGCATAACCGAAGCGGTGTAAACCTGCTTGCCATCCTTCACGACTTTGATACCCACGGGTTTTTCCGCATCGTGGGTCTCGTTGATGGTGGTAGCACCGGTAACGCCTTCCCATCCCTTGGTCTCCCCAAGAGCCTTGGCAATGGCTTCGGAGGGATCCGCTTCGAAAGCGTCCTTATCCGCCGCATAGGCCCGTTCGATGGCATCCGCGATGAGCATGTAGCAGTCGTAACCGAGAGCGGAATTGGCATTGGGATCCTTGTCGGGGAAAGCTTCCTTCCACTGGGCAGTAAACTCTTCCGCCATCTTGGTCATGTCGGGCATCTCCGGAGCGTAGGGGAAGGTAGTGTAGGCAAAGCCCTCGATGGCATCTCCGCCGATAGCGATCATGTCAGGGTTGTCCATGGCGTCGCCGCCCATGATGCTGAACTCTCCTCCGAGCTCCCGGGCCTGCTTGATGATGATGGCGCCTTCGGCAAAGTAGGAGGGAATAAAGAGCACTTCCGCGCCCTGGTTGATGATTTCCGTAAGCTGGGCGGTGAAATCCTGATCCCCCGTCTGGTAGTTCAGCCGGGCCACAGTCTCTCCTCCCAAGCCTTCGAAGGCCTGCTGAAAGAACTTGCCAAGCCCCACGGAGTAGTCCTGGGCCACGTCGAGAAGCAGGGCACCCTTCCGGGCACCGTTATCGAAGGCATACTGAGCCGCAGCAGCTCCCTGGTAGGGATCGATGAAACACATGCGGAAGTAGTAATTCTTTCCCTGGGTTACGAGGGGGTTCGTAGCAGAATCGGTAAGGCAGGGAACTCCCGACTTCTCCGCCACTTCGCCTCCCGCCATGGAGAGAGAAGAACCGTAGCTTCCGATGATGGCGATGACTTTTTCCTTTTCGATGAGCCGCTTCACTGCATTGGCAGACTCCACCTTGTCGGACTTATTGTCCACGATAAAGAGCTCCACCTTCTTGCCGATAACTTCGGGCTTCTGCTCCTGAGCGAGCCTGATACCGTCCACCGTCAGCTGACCGCCGAAGGCGTTCTGCCCCGTAAGGGGTTCGTACACACCGATGCGAAGAACATCCTCCGCCGCCAAAGCGCTTCCCGCGAAAGCCACGAGAACCATCAAACCGATAAGAACCTTTCCAACTTTCATACGCACACAACCTCCCTTAAAATATTATAAAAAACATAGTCCTCCCGAAGGAACACTTTGTATTATACCGTTCTTTTTGCATTTCTGAAAAGGATTTTTCGGAAGGACCGAAGAAAATACACGATATTACGGAGAGAGAACCATTTCCTCTCTCAAGAAGGTGGGAATTTTGAAAAAAGAAACCCTTTGTAAAAAATCATTCTTTTTGAGGGGGCACCTCTCCCGTTTTTTCTTCCAGAAGCCGGAGAATTTCGGAAAAATCCGAGAGGTCTCCGAACTGCCGATACACCGAGGCAAAACGGACGTAGGCCACTTTGTTGAGCTGCCGAAGCTCCTCTACCGCCAGTTCTCCGATGTGCTTGCTCGAAACTTCTCCGGAACCTTCCGCTCGAAGGGCCTCTTCCACCCGGGCCGCAGCATCTTCGATACTGTCGTAGGGAACGGGCAGTTTTTCGCAGGCTTTGCAAAATCCCGTGAGGAGCTTCTGGACATCGAAGGGTTCCCGGGTACCATCCTTTTTTATCACCAGAAGCATCTGCCCCGTGGCAGCTCTTTCATAGGTGGTGAAACGTTTCATGCAGGAAGGGCATTCCCGCCTGCGGCGAACCACATGCCCCTCTTCGGTGGTTCGGGTTTCCATCACCCGGGTTTCTTCAGCCTTACAATAGGGACAACGCATCGTTCTTCTCCCTTCGGGGGAATTGTGCTCTCCTGATCCGGAAGTATTTTTTCATTCGTGACATTCTGGAATTTCAAAAATTCGGGAAAAAGCCACACCGCCTTTCCCCGAATATAAAGAAAAAAGGGGGAAATCCCCCTCTTTAACCAACACACCCACTCTGCCGCCGCTTTGAAAAAACGGGGGATTATCTTTTTTTGTTGCTATTGCGTTTCGCCGCAGCCTTACGACGCTTCTTCGCCTCGCTTGGTTTCTCGTAATGTTCGTGTTTACGGGCTTCCCGAAGCACCCCTACTTTCTGCACTTCCCGTTTGAAACGCCGCAACGCATCGTCTATGGATTCGTTTTCTCTCCGAACAACCTGGGTCATCTATATTTTCCCCCCTTTCTCTCGCACCGTCACTCTTACCCCGGAGGCCAACAGAACTGTCTGCCGGACATCAGGTGCACGTGAAGGTGGGGAATCGTCTGGCATGCCTGAACTCCATTGTTGATGATCAGGCGGTAACCCTGCCTTTCGAGCCCCAGATCATGTCCCAGGCGAACCGCCAGAGACATGATTTTTCCCCACAACTCCGGATCGTCTACTTCTGCGGCAGAGGAGATATGGCGCAAAGGTGCCACCAGAATATGATCCGGCGCCTGGGGAAATTTATCCCGAAAAGCCATGACGGAATCATCCCTGTACAGGATTTCCGCCGGGGCTTCTCCTTTCGCAATGGCACAAAAGATACATGTATCCACCTACACACCGCCTCCCGAAGACACCTTGCTATTGTACATGGGAGAAGGCCTTGACACAAGTGCTTTTGCCCAGACCCGCACCATGGGAGACGGATGTTCTCTCTCTATACGCTGCACTCCCATACGAACCCATGCGGGGAGCGGAGTGAAACGAAGCATCCTGAGGAGAGGAATGAGCACTTCTTCGTGGGGGCTCCGAAGGAGTTCCCCCAAAAGCGCTCCCTCGGGAGGAGCCGCTTTTTGAGGCCAAATGCGCAAAGCTTCGCCCCGCACCGTCTTGGAAGAATGTCGCAGAAAAGCGAGAAGCACCTCCCGGCGCTCCCGGGAAAAAGAGGCCCAACGCAGAAAAAGCAGAGCTCCGGTCTCGGAAAGAGAGGTCCCCCGAATTTCCCCGAGAGAAAGAATTCCCTTTCGGAAGTTCTCGGGCACTCCTCTTTCGAGAAACTGCAAAAGCTCCTCTTCGGTACACCGGGAAAGCATCTCCAAAAGAGCCCGCTGCACTTCAGGAAGCTGCATTTTATGACGAAGAGCTTCCACTGCAAGGCCCCGAACCGCAGGGAGATCGCTCTGGAGACGCAGCAATTCCCCCTGAATTCCCTGATCCTTGGTGACGGGGATGACGGCTTCTCCGATTTCCCGCAGAAGCCTTTCGGTTTCCTCGAAAAGCCCGTTCATCCGCTGTTCTCTGGCGGCCTGGGCTTCTTCCCGAGCCCGGGCTTCCCGAACCTCCTCCTCATGACGGGCAGCTTCACGCTCTCGATGGTAGTTTTTCCAGCGTTCCCAGCTTTCGGACATTTTCGTCCAGAGCCCCCGCTTTCCGGGCTGCTCCTTTTGTGAGGGAGCCTGGGAGGAAGTTCTCCCTCCCCGCCGCAACGCTTCGGAGGTATAAGCACTTTCCCGGATGGTCATGTAGGCGGAGGTTATTTTCTGGAATTCCAGGGAGGCCGAAGGCCCCGCCACATCGGGATGGCAAGTCCTGGCAAGACAGCGGAAAGCCCGTTTCACCTCTTCCCAGGGAGCTCCGGGAGAGAGCCCGAGAACCCGAAAACTGGCATCCAGGTCATGATTCATATTCGGCACACCTCCTCCAGCTTGGCCAGAAAAACTTCCATTTCGCGAAGCCCCGCCTCCCAGGCATCCCGGGAACTCCTCAAAACCCGAAGATGATCGAAAAGCCGCTGCATGCGCTGCTGCTGTTCTTCGTTAAGATACATGGAAATTTTAGCACATCGCTTTTCCAAATTTCTATAGCGATTATCGGCAAAATTTCGGGATTGCCCTTTTTCTCCTTCTTGTCCGGAAAGCCCCAGAATTTCGTGAATTGCCACGCTTCCATCCTGGCGGCGCACCTCCACCTGCAGGAGCCCTCCGGAATCCACTTGAAAGAACACTTCCACCTCTTCCCGGGGATCCAGTTTTTCCACCCTGATGGTTCCCAGTTTTTCCTGGAGGCTTCCTTCGCCTCCCTGGAGAACGCCGATTTCCACGGATCCTCCCCGGGGAGACTCGAACTTTTTCGCAGCTCCGCAGGGAAGGGGAGTTCCCTGGAAGAGAAGAGGAATCATCTGCCCCCAGGAGCTTTCCACTCCGAGATCCCGGGACAGCACGTCGATGAGAAGGCGCTTGTTCCCCCGGGCACCGTGCATTCCCGCCCCCAGGGCTACCACTTCGTCGGGATAGAATCCAAGGTGCGAGGGCTCCGCCACTTGATGGCGCAGTTTTTCCCGAAGCAGGGGAAGCCGGCTGCTTCCTCCCACAAGGAGAAGACGATCCGGCAAATGTTCCTCCCACATGTGGGAAACCATGGAAACCACTTCGCTCAGAAGAGGTTCCATGAGCTCTTCCAACTCTTTACGGAAAATACGGAGAGGTACGTTCTGCTGTTTTTCCAGCAATCCCCCCGGAGGATACCATTCCATCTCCGCCGCATTGGAGAGGGTTATTTTTATTTTTTCCGCCTCGAGAAGAAGGAGGGGCCAGCGGAGATCCTTTTCCGAGAGCTTGCGGTGTCCCAGGCGTTTCCAGAGATGATGGGCCAGAAACATGTCGATGGAAGCACCTCCCAGGGCATCCCGCCCCCGAGAGCGGAGAACCTGCCAGACCCCTTCTTCCTGCTCCATCACGGTAATATCCACGGTACCGGCCCCGAAATCCAGTACCAGGGAACGACCCTCCATCTCCACCGCCAAAGCCGCCGCAGTGGGCTCGTTGATAATCCGAACACCCCCGAATCCGGCGCTGCGGGCGGAGCGTACCATGGAAGCCCTTTCGGAAAAGCTGAAATGGGCGGGCACCGCCAAAACACATTCCACCAGAGGAACTCCGAGATGAGCCTCCGCATCTTCCCGAAGCAAAACAAGCAAAGGAATGAGAAGTTCCTCCGCCCGATAGTGCCGGGCCCCCGCCATAATTTTCCAGGAGGTATCCCCGATATGGCTTTTCACGTTCCACCACGCCTTAGGACATCCCCGGAGAAGCTTTTTCTGAGCTTCCTCTCCTACGGAAAAACGCCCATCCTCCCATGCCACGATGGAGGGCGTTCTGGTTCTTCCCCAGCGGTTGGGAATAATGGAAGGATTGCCTCCTCCCTCGGGACAGAAGCTCATAAGGGCATACCGAGTTCCGAGATCGATGCCGAGAACGGGGCTTTTGCTCACGAAACACCACCTCGATCATCTTCCGGGAGATTGTCTTTCTCCGACAGAGGGGTACATAGGAGCTCCCCTCCCGCAAGGGCAGCGACTCTCCCCCTTCGCTCCTCTCCCGAAAAAGCCCTTCCGGGAAAGCGGGCCAGAAGGAAGTGCGGAGTATGCCCCTGAAAGTAAGGCTCCTCCGAGGACTCCGTCTTCTCCACGAGAATTTCCACGGTTTGTCCCAGCCAGCGGGAGGCATAACGGGCAAGAAGAATTTCTCCCAGGGCCACTCCCCGGCGGGCGCGCTCCTCCGCCTCCTGGCGGGAAGGGCGGGGCCAGGAAAAAGCGGGAGTTCCCTCCCGGGGAGAAAAGGGAAAGACGTGAAGTTTGCCGAAATTCATCTCCTCCACCACCTTCAGCGTTCCTTCAAAAGCCTGGGAGTCTTCGCCGGGAAATCCCACGAGAAGATCCGTGCTCACATGCACATGCTCCCCGAAAATATTCCGGATCAGAGAAAGAATATTCGCGAACTCCCGCACCGTATAGCCTCGCTTCATGCGCCGCAGCACTTCATCGTTTCCGCTCTGAAGAGGAATATGAAAATGAGGGCAGAATTGAGGTGTATCCCGAAGCATTGTAAGAAATGCGGGGGTTATGGAGAAGGGCTCCAAAGAACCAAAACGGATACGCCGAACCCCGGCTATACGGCTTATCTTCTGCACCAATCTCCCCAGAGGCTCTCCGTTTCCGGTTCCTCCGTAACGCCCAAGGTGAATTCCCGTGAGAACGATTTCCCCGCATCCTCCCGCGGTAAGGCGGCAAACCTCCTCCAGGATAGCCTCTTCCGGACGGCTTACGGGTTTTCCCCGAAGGTGGGAGATGATGCAGTAGGAACAGAAATGGTCACATCCATCCTGAATCTTCACGAACCCCCGGGTATGCCAGAGAAGGCGGAAAAGCTTCAAGTCATCCCAGGAATTCCAGGTTTGGGGAGTCCCCTCGAGCTCCTGATACTGCTCCAGGGGTTCTCCGCGGAAAAGGGCTTCCGCAAGTTGAGGAATTCGATACTTGATACGGTTCCCCACTACAAGATCCGCTTCGGGAAAGGGTTTTTTATGGCGCAGAAGATTCTGGGCATAACAGCTGCAGAGAATACGCCGGCATCCCGGAGATTGCCGGAGAAAACGGCGGAGAAGAGCACGGCTTTTGCGTTCCGCCACGGCGGTGACGGAACAGGAAAAGAGAATTCCCAGATCCCAGGGAGGCTCCGAAACCACATCCCATCCTCTTTCAAGAAACATGGAACCCAGGGCCTCCGCCTCGTACTGGTTGGTTCGGCATCCCAGAGCATGAAGCGTTACCCGAAGGGGCCTTTCTTGCCTACGCACCCGAAACGAGTCCTTCCCGGGCAAGGCTGAAGAAGGCCATCCCCGCCGCAGCGGCGGTTCCGGCCTTGAGAATCCGGGGCCCCAGGGAGACCGAGAGAAAACCTTCCCTGCGGAAAAGGGCTTTTTCCGAGGGCGAAAAATCCCCCTCGGGGCCCACCGCAAAAGCGAGAGAGCTTCCGGGGTCGTAATGAGCCAAAGGTTTGGCATCTCCATCGATAATGGCGGCAAAACGACGGGAGGGAAGATCGGAAAAAGGAATTTCCGAGCAGGAACAAGGTTCCGCAATTTCTGGAGGGCTTGTCCGGCCGCACTGCTTGGTGGACTCCTCCAGAATTTTGCGCCACCGCTCCATTTTGGAGGAAAGCTTTGCAGCATGTATGCGGGGGATGCTCCGTTCACAGGCAAGAGGGACAATGCAGGATACCCCGAGCTCCGTTACCTGGCGCAGCATCTTTTCGAAGGCCTCCCCCTTGAGGAGAGCCACGAGAAGCACCATAAAGAGATCTTCCCGGCCTTCGGCAGAACGGGAACATTCCTCGCCGAACCAGGCATTTTCCCGGGCAAAAAGCCGAAGGGTGATCTTCCACCCCGGCAGAAGCCCTTCGGCGAGATCCCCTTCACCGCAGCGCCGGACCCGTACGAGATGATGCGCCTCCTCCTCGGACAGCATCCAAACTCCTTCGGGAGTACGCAGGCATCGGTCAAGCCTTATTCTCGGGAGAGACATGAAAAAACACCTCTTTCACAAAACGGAAACACCAAAAAGATGAAAAAAAGGAAGGCCTTTCAGAAGCTTTCCCAAACCGGGTCCGCCGGGGAAAGATCCTCTTTGCGACAAAAAACGAGTTGCCTCTGTACTACCCGGGAGCTGGCAAGAAAAAAACACGCTTTCCAGGCCAATTCTCGCCACTCTTCAGGAGCGACCAAAGCAACCGAGAACCCTCATGCGATTCTGGTTTTTCCCCAGGAGGAGAAGAAAATCAGCATCGCCCAAAAAATACATCCACAAATTCCCCGAAGCATTTCTCTTCCGGGAGGGAAAAAATATCCGAATTATATTCTTCAAAAAAGCGGAAACACCGCCGACAATTCCGGAGTAGCACCGCCTCATCCGCGTCGGAAGTAGCTATTTCAAAGGACAAGGAAAAATTCGGGCCTTACCGGTACTCTCCGAGAGCTCCCCACCAATCGCCCCTGGTGATGGAATCTTTTATCCGGAATCCCTGTTTCTCCAAGGCCTCCGTAAAAACCTCCCTCTCCTTCACCACGAGCCCGGAAAAGACGGCTTTTCCCGGAGGAAGAAGTACCTCGGAAATCTGGGGAAGAAGCCGAAGCAAGGGATCGATAACGATGTTCGCCGTAAGAAAGGAGATCTTCCGGGAAAAGCCCTGAAGCAGATCTCCCACCTCTACGGAAAGGCTCTCCTGAGAGATGTCGTTGAGCCGGCAGTTTTCCAGCACTTCCTCCACCACTGCAGGGTCGAAATCCCGGGCCCAGGCACGAGAAGCTCCCAGCTTGATCGCCCCGATGGAGAGAATTCCGGATCCGCAGCCCACATCCACGAGTTCGTCCCCGGGAGAAAGATGTTTTTCCAGAAGCTCCAGAGCAATCTGTGTGCTTTCGTGATACCCCGTACCGAAAGAGCTGCCGGGATAGATGTAGAGGGGCAATCTTCCTTCAGGCTCGTTTCCCTTATGCCAGGGAGCCATTACCACGAGCCCCTCTCCTACTGGAAGAGGCGGAAAAGCCTCTTTCCACGCAGTATGCCAGGAACGGTTAGCGATTTTCCCCATATCCCGCACCACGATATCCGGCCAGGGAGCCAGAACCTGGTTCAGCTCCTTGAGCCAATGTCCGAGATCGTGAGAGCTTCGGTAGTACGCCCGAACCCGCACCACGTCGGCCCCTTCGGCATACTCCGCACCGATGCTCCCCGAAAGCTCCACCAGGGAGTCGAGTACGGGAGCTTGTTTTTCCTGAGCTTCCAGGAGAATATACCACCAGAAGGCTTCGTTTTTCATGCTCTTCCCTCCCCGAAAGAAACGAGGGAGGCCAAGCCTCCCTCGTTTCTTGTTAGTGTACCACGTTCTTTCGAAGAAAGCATCCTTTGGAAAAATCGGAGATCAACCCAAAAAGAGCTCTTTGAATTTTCCGAGAAGCCCTCCGCTTTCTTCCTTGACGGGAACCTCCATCTCCGCTGCCAGCTGCTCCAGAAGAGCCCGCTGGCGTTCGTTGAGATTCCGGGGAACTTCCACATCCACATGAACATAGAGATCTCCCCTTTTTCCGGGGTTCCGAAGCCGGGGCATTCCTTTGCCGGGAAGGGTAAGCACCTTTCCGGGCTGGGTTCCCCCGGGAATATCCAGGGAGGCTTCTCCGTCCAGGGTAGGAACGCTGACCACACTTCCAAGAGCAGCCTGGGGAAAGGCCACGGCCTTTCGATAGTGCAGGGTATCTCCCTCCCGAACGAAATACTTGTGTTTTTTCACACGAATCAAGAGGAGAAGATCCCCCGGAGGGCCTCCGTTGGCTCCCGCCTCCCCTTCTCCGGTGATACGAAGCCGGGTTCCCGTGTCCGCTCCGGGAGGAATTTTAATTTCCAGGCGATGCCGCTGCCGGATACGTCCCTCTCCGGAACAGGCCTTGCAGGGGTTTTCGATGATCTTTCCCTTGCCTCCGCACCGGGTGCAGGGAACCACCTGGGCAAACTGCCCGAAGGGGGTACGCTGCACGTGCTCCACCTGACCGGTACCGCCGCAGGCGGGGCAGGTTACGGGAGAGCTTCCGGGCTCCGCTCCGGATCCTCCGCACCGCTTACACTGCTCCCATCGGGGAATCGTAACTTCCCGGGTAGCCCCGAAACAGACATCTTCGAGTTCGCAGGAAAGCTCCATTTCAAGGTCCGCCCCGCGACGGGGAGCGTTGGGATTGCGCGAACGCCCCCCGCCGAAGAAGCTGTCGAAAATATCTCCGAAGACATCCCCGAAGGGACTTCCTCCGGCACCTCCGAAGCCCCCGAAAGGATCTCCCTGACCTTCCCCCACGAAGCCGAACTGATCGTACTGGGCCTTCTTCTGGGGATCACTCAGGACTTCGTAAGCTTCGCTCACTTCCTTGAAGCGTTCCTCCGCATCCTTATCCCCCGGATTGGCGTCGGGATGGTATTGACGGACCAGTTTGCGATAGGCCCGTTTTATTTCATCCGTTCCGGCGCTCCGGGAGATTCCTAGGATTTCATAATAGTCCCGTTTTGAAGCAGTTCCGGGCATCCAAGGTCACCGCGTTACGCTTCGTCTTTGTCGGCGAATTCCGCGTCCACCGTCTCATCGGAAGTAGCACTTCCCTCTTCGGGAGCGGAAGCTCCGGAAGAGGGCGCTTCTCCCTGATCCTGCTGCGCCGCGTAGAGACGCTGAGAAAGCTCATGAAGGCTCTTGGTAAGAGTTTCTACCGCCTTTTTGGTCGCTTCGGGATCGGATCCTTCGGAAGCGCTCCGGAGCGAAGCGATTTCGGACTCCACCCGGCTCTTCTCCTCGGAAGTCACCTTATCCCCCAGATCCTTCAGGGTCTTTTCAGCCTGATAGGCCAGGGACTCCGCCTCGTTCTTGAGCTCCGCCGCCTCTTTCTTCTTGCGGTCCTCCTCCTCATGAGCCTCCGCATCGGTTTTCATCTTTTCGATGTCTTCGTCACTCAGATTGGAGGACTGGATGGTGATGTGCTGGGTCTTGGAAGTACCCTTATCCTTGGCGGTAACGTTGAGAATGCCGTTCACGTCGATGTTGAAGGTCACCTCGATCTGGGGAACTCCCCGGGGAGCCGTAGGAATGCCATCCAGGAAAAATTTGCCGAGAGAGACGTTGTCCTTCGCCATGGAGCGTTCTCCCTGAAGCACGTGCACCTCCACCTGGGTCTGGTTATCTGCGGCGGTAGTGAAGGTCTGGCTCTTGGAGACGGGAATGGCGGTATTCCGGTCGATGATCTTGGTAAAGACCCCTCCGAGAGTTTCCAGGCCCAGGGAGAGAGGAGTCACGTCCACGAGAACGATGTTCTTGTGATCTCCCGAAAGGATGGCCCCCTGAATGGCGGCTCCCGCAGCGACGCATTCGTCCGGATTGATTCCCTTGGTGGGATCCTTGCCGAGGAGCTCCTTGATCTTTTTCTGCACCATGGGCATCCGGGTAGACCCTCCCACGAGAAGGACCTTGTCGATCTCCTGAGGAGTGAGTCCCGCATCCGAAAGGGCCCGTCGGGTAGGCTCCACCACCTTCTCCAGAAGGTCCGAGGTAAGCTCCTCGAACTTGGCCCGAGAAAGGGAGATTTCCAGGTGCTTGGGACCGTTGGAATCTGCGGTGATGAAGGGAAGGGAGACAGAAGTCTCCGGCATGGAGGAAAGCTCCACCTTGGCCTTCTCCGCCGCCTCCCGGAGACGCTGCATGGCCATACGGTCCCGAGTAAGATCGATGCCGTCGGTACGCTTGAACTCCTTTACCAGCCAGTCGGTAACCCGCAAATCCCAGTCATCCCCTCCGAGATTGTTGTTCCCCGAGGTAGCGAGCACTTCGAAAACGCCGTCTCCTACGTCGAGAATGGAAACGTCGAAGGTTCCTCCACCGAGGTCGAAGACGAGAAGCTTATGCTCCCCCTCTTTGTCCTCTCCGTAGGCCAGGGCCGCAGCGGTAGGCTCGTTGATGATCCGGGCTACCTCAAGTCCCGCAATGGTTCCCGCATCCTTGGTAGCCTGACGCTGAGCATCGGTAAAGTAGGCGGGAACGGTGATTACCGCCTTGGTTACGGGCTCTCCGAGATACTCTTCCGCATCCCTCTTGAGTTTCTGCAAAATCATGGAAGAAATTTCCTGAGGGGTATACTGCTTCCCTCCCATCTGTTCCTTGTGATCCCGTCCCATGTGCCGCTTTACGGACATCACGGTATTGTCGGGGTTCACGATGGCCTGCCGTTTGGCAAGCTGCCCCACCAGACGCTCTCCGTCCTTGGTGGTAGCCACCACGGACGGCGTGGTACGGCTTCCCTCGGTATTCGGAATGATCGTTACCGAATCCCCTTCCTTTACAGCAACACAACTATTGGTTGTACCAAGATCGATACCCACGATTTTTGCCATAACTGGTCACCTCTTTTAAAAATGTTCTTCGCCGCCGGAGTTTCCTTAAACGGGCCTTCCGGCACAACGGGAAAAATCTTTTGCTTTATACGAATCTATATGGCGCTATTCCGACGGATCCCGGGACTCTTCGGAAGCACTATCCCGATCCAGGGAACCGATACGCACCTGCGAGGCCCGAAGGACCTTTCCTCCCAACAAGTACCCCTTCTGGAGCTCTTCCACCACCGTTCCGTCGAGGTCGGAATCTTCCACGGGAATCACCCCCACCGCCTCGTGAAGAGAGGGATCGAAGGCTCCCCGGGACTCGATCTCCTCAAGCCCCAGGAGTTTCAGAGCCTCGAAGAACTGGCGCCGAACCATGGAGACTCCCTTGAGAAGCGGATCGTCCTTATCCGCCGCTCCGAGAGCCCGATCCAGATTATCCAATACCGGCACAAGCTCCCGCACCGCGGTTTCCGAAGCGAGAGCCCTCTGTTTCGAAGCGTCCCGGGCAGTACGCTGGCGAAGGTTGTAGTAATCCGCCCGGGCCCGGGATACCTCCTCCTGAAGAGCACTGTTTTCCTTTTCAAGCTTTTCCAAGCGTTTGCGAATCTCCCGAGGAGTCCCCTCCTCGGAGCCGGATGCTTCGGGCCCCTTTTCTTCCTGAAGAGAATCCTTTTCCTTGCGGTTCTCTCCCGAGTTTTCCGCATCGTCCTTTCCGGGAAAAGCTCCGTTCCCGGAAATCGACCGGCCTTCCATAATAGGTTCCATAAGGTTGTTCCTCCTTAGGTTTCTCCTGTTTTAAGGTAATACCCCGGAAAAAATGATTCCCGGGGATTTTTTGTTTTTTTGAAATTGCTTTAGGGAGATTCCCGGTTCTCCAGGACCCGGATAAGGGTCTCCACGGTGGTTATGGCGTTTTCGTAATCCATGCGCACCGGGCCGATGAGCCCTATCAAGGCTTCGCACCCTCCCACCTCTGCGGGAGCCAGCACGAGAGAACATTCCCGGGAATGCAGCTCCGGATGCTCCGCCCCGATGGTAACCTGAATTCCTTCCTCTTTCTGAAGCGAGACGCTCTCCACGAGATTCGCGAGAGAGGATTCCTCTTCGAGAAGGGAAAGCACCGCCTGGAGCTTGGTTATATCCTTGAAATCCGGCTGTCCCAAAAGATACCGGGTCTCCCCGGTAAAAAAACGATAGGAGGACATGGAAAGGAGAAGATCGTCCATCTCACGCATGGCGGAACGGCAATACTCCCGGTTCCGCTCCAGCTCCTGCTGCATGAAGGAGAGAAGATCCTCACGAACCGCCCTCCAGGGACGTCCCGCCGCGAGAAGGCTGATACGCCGGGCCAGATCGTCAAGCTCTTCCTGCCCCACATCCCAGGGAACCCCGAAGGTACGATGATGTACCAGCCCTCCTTCAAGAATCACTATTGCCAGAACATGCCTCGAATCGATGCGGATAAAATCGACCCGCATAAGCCGGATCTCCTTGAGAGGCGTGAGAGCCGTCATGCCCATGCAATTCGTCACCTTGGAGAGAAGCCGGGAGATGTGAAAAAGAAGATCCTCCGTGTCCCGGCGCTGATTTTCAAGTCCCTTGACGTACGAATCTCCGAAGGAGGAAAACTTTCTCTGACGCTGAAGGATGTTGTCCACGTAAACCCGATAGGCCTTTTCCGTGGGCACTCTTCCTGCGGAGGTGTGAGGTTGCGTAAAAAATCCCTCTTCTTCGAGGTCGGACATTTCGTTGCGTATGGTGGCGGCGCTTCTCCCCTTGAGATAACGCTTGGACAGGCTTCGGGACCCTACGGGTTCGTTGGTTTTGATATATTCGTAAACCACTGCCAGGACCACTTCCAGCTGCCGTTCCGAGAGCACCTTTTCCACCTCCTCGTGTTGTTAGCACTCTGTAATATCGAGTGCCAACACGTTTTATTTCAGAGTGTAGCGTACCAGCCTAGGAAGCAATTGTCAAGACTGGTCAGGGACTCCCGGTCAAAAATTGGCAACGCAAGGCTTCATGCGACAATCCCCGAGATTCTTTTGAAGAGGCACTTTCCGGAACTCCTCGCTCGTGAAGTTGGGAAAAAGAGCGGCTCTCCCTCGACAGAAGAAACCCGAAAAATCCCCAGACACCAGACAAAGGACGAGGCGAAACGGACCGATGCCCGTTACGCCTCGTCCTGAGGCGGATGGAACATACCGGATCTATTCCTCCACGCAGATGGCTCCTCCTGCCATGGCACGTAGAGTCAGCACGGAAAGCACTCCCACCAGGAAAACCAACCCGAAAAAAAGGAGCACGCTCAGCATTTTCAGTTCGATCAATCCGGTTTTATGAAAATAAAGCACCGTAGCAAGGTCAAGGGCAGCCAGAGGAAAGGAGTAGGCCCACCAGGAGAGATAGAAGTGAATTTTTCGGAAGAGCCTCCATTGGGCACAGACAAAAAGAAAAAGAAAGAGTGCCAGGGAGTAGAGTCCCAAGGCAAAAACATCCAGATGCCCCTT
>DAIPKP010000170.1:0-2654 GCA_036769705.1 Synergistaceae bacterium | reverse complement strand
ACTAAAAAAAGATTCCAGGGGATACGATCTTCTTCTGGAATTACTTTCCCTGGAAGATCGAGAGTTTCTCGAAGCCTTTGTTCAGTATCCCAATGGCGCCTCCTTCCTGCTTAACACGGGAAATGAAGGTATTCGCCTTCTGGAGGAAAGCGATGGAGAGATTCTTGCTCTCTCCTGCTTCCTCAGTCATAAAGAGCAGCGGGCATTGCCCGAACTGTGCTCCCGGTATCCCCAGCTTCCCAAGGTCCTCGGAGCAAGCGGTTTCGAAGCTTACTTTGTGGTGATGGTGGATCCGGACTTCTTTTTCAACCTTGCCCGGGCCATTTCGGGTTCTGAGGAGAGCAAATATCTTCTGGCTCATGCGGTACTCTCAAGGCAGATGGAAGCTTGGAAAGATCCTCAGGAGCTTGGGAAATTTCTTAGCTCTCTCTCAAGAGAACAGAAAGACTGCCTGGCCTTTTATGTGGCGGATTTTCTGGATCGCTTTGAGAGCAGCATGGAGGATGAGGAGGCCGCCCTTCCTCTGGCGCCCCTCTTTGATCCCTATTTCTTCAGGTTTGTTCATGCATACGGAGAGAGGGCCGTACGTCTTTCCCAACGATTTGGAGACATTCTTCCCCTGGGGCAGATTATGATGGAGGACTGGCGTGGAGAAATCCGGGATATAACCCCCGTGCTGGATGCCATTCAGGATTTTGACGAAATGGGATTGCAGGCTGCTCTGGAATTCCGTTTTAACGAGAGAATGCAGGATCTTGTTCTGGGCTCTCTTTCGGGGGATCGCAAGCGAGATTCCCTCATGTTTCTCTTTTATGCTGACAGCGATCCTGACAGCAGGGATCTCTCGAAAAACATGGGAGACTGGGAGAAAATCATGAAAAAACTTCTCCTGGAATACAAAGCCGAAGAACATACCGGCCGTCCTGTGCCTCTTGAGGGAGGTATGGAAGTTGTCGAGTTTGTGCCGGGGTACGATATCGTTAAGGTGATTCATGATGCTCTGGCCTACGGACAAACCCCTACCTTTGGAGCCATCACCTTTGCGGCTCTTGATCTTGTGGAACTTGTTCCCATAGCATGGGGGACAACCACAATAGTTAAAAATGTTGCGCAGCAGGGGGTTAAGGCTTCAGCCTTGAGATATGCCAAACAGCATGCCCTCCGATCTGCAAAATCTGCCCTGCAAAAGACCACGGGATTACTTGATGATGCAGCCCTATCTGTGAAAAAGATGTCCCTGTCGGATATCCGCCGTCGAGGTCGTTCGCTCATCCGGGGTGTACAGAATCTTCCTGGTCTTATGGGGAGGGGAACCCTCCAGGCGAGGGATGCCTGTGTTATCATTATTAAGGCTTCTTCAAGCGTCAAGATACAGGATATCAAATCTCTTTTCAGCTACATGGGGGATCTTGCAAAAGCCAGCGGTCGAACCCTGGGGAATCTCTACGGGAAAACTGAGCGTTATCTCACAGGACTCTCCTCTCGTCCCTGGATGGTACGGCATGCCACCGAGGCGGTTATGAACGGAACTGTGGTGGAAATGCTGGTACAGCCCACCATGTTCTATTTCGGTGCCCTGGGCATTATGGACATTCTGGAGGATCGGCAGCAGCTTCAGCAGCTTATTCAGGAGCGGCACGAAGCCCAGCGGATATACTGATAAAGATTTGAAGACTATAAAGGGGGATGTCCGATGAAGAGATGCAGATACGGAATGGTATGGCTTCTTGTTATTTTTTGTTTTGGAGTTTTCTTTCAGCCTTCTCCGGCCAAGGCTTCCAAGATCGACGATATTTTTGAGGCCATTGTGGAGAACTCCTTCCGCAAGGTGGGTAAGAAAATGGATGATCTTGCGGCACTACGGAAGGGGGATTCTTTCAGCACCCTTTTACGCAAAAACGATGATTTTGCGGATCTTCTCAAAACACGAAAGCTTGTGGATGACGACATTGCAGGGTTGCGAAGGATCGGCTTTCCTCAGGGATCACGCTATGCGGACGAATTTATGACCCTGCCGAAAGCTGAGCGTGTTCTTGGCTATGCTCTGAATGATGCGACATCCCGGATAGCCCGCCTTCCTGGGGGAGATGATATGGTCAAAAGGCTCGGTAAAAAAGGACTTCTTACGAGCGGTATTTATGGAGAGGACTTTGCCCGGGGAGCCTATGCTATTGCCAGGCAGGATGAATTTTGGAATGCCGCCCGACATTCCCTGCGAGTGGTGGATCAGGATAATGCTGATCTGATGCGATTCATCCAGAGACAGAACCTCCCCGGGGGAGGATATCAGTCTCTTCGACGAATCTCAGATTTTGACCCCGTAGATCTTACTGCCCGGGTAATGCGAACCTACGGCCCTCGGGGGGTGGAGAGCCTTAAGGATTTCATGCGCAAGGTTGGAAAGTTCATGAAAGAAAATCCCAAAAAAAGCGCCGCCGGGATTCTCATGGCTATGGTTTATGTAAAACCTTCACTCATTCTCGATCCTGTGGGCAGGCTTAAGGATAATGCGGTAGATGGCCTCCTGATGGGGCTTGCGGAAATCGGTGGGGAGGCTGCCGCCGGATTGTCCGTCCTTCCTGTGAATATGGGGGAGCGAGTCACTGAAAGACTCTTTTCTGACTGGCCTGTTTTTATGAAAAGCACGATCACCT
>DAIPKP010000065.1:0-14628 GCA_036769705.1 Synergistaceae bacterium | reverse complement strand
TGAGTGTCGGTTTTTCCGTTCTCATCGGCAAGCTGTTTTCCATCGATCCCATTACGGCTCTCTTCGCAACTCCTCCCGGAGGCCTTTCGGGATTGGGGCTTGCTGCCACGGAGGTGGGAGCCAACGCTCCCGTGGCGATGCTTTTTCACCTTACCCGGATTATCCTCGTCATGACGTTGGTGCCCGTTATCGCCAAGTGGTGGGTGGGGCAGTAAATGTCCCGGCGAGAGTTCTATCTCTCTCTTTTTGTAACCTATCTGGTGCAATCCTACGTGGCGGTCTATTTTTTGCTTCCCCTCGCACTCCGGCGAGGAGGGCTTTCTCTTTCCGTCATCGGATGGGTGGTGGCAATTTTTTTCGCCGCCACCATGGGAGGGCGTCCGGCGGGGGGATTTTCCCTGGAGCGGTGGGGTGTCCGGACCACTCTCCTCTGGTCTTGCGGAGGACTTATTCTTTTCTCTCTTCCTTTTCTGGGATCTCCGGGGGTTTGGGCTCTTTTGGGGTTTCGGCTCGGCATGGGGTTCTGTTTTGGGGTCGCCATGGTGGCTCTTACGGCCTATCAGGCCATGTCCATTCCCGAGGCGGTGAGAGGAAGCGCTTTCGGATGGATCGCAGTGGCTTACGTGCTTCCTCAGTTGACGGTGGTTCCTTTGGGGGATTTCCTTCTCGCTTCCCGGCAGGAACTGTTTTTCTACGGTCTGGCCCCTCTTACGGGATTGCTGGCTTTGTGGGGATCTCTGAAAATTTCTCCGGAAGAAGATCCGGAATATTCCGAAAAAAAACCTCCTTCATGGGGAAGCTGGAGGGATGTGTTTCGCAGTCCCGGAATAGCTTTCTTGCTTTGTTCTCTCGGAGGATTCGCCCTGGTAAATAGCATGGCTCTCCAGTTCATGGGTTCCATCTTGGGGCTTCGGGGGCTCGTTCCCAGCGCTTTCCTCATGGCTAACGCCGGAGTGTCCCTGGGTATACGCTTTTTGGGAAATCGGATTTTCGATGTTATTCCTCGCAAGGCCTTTGCGGCGGCTACCATTGTGCTTATGGGAAGCGTCATGCTTTTCGTTCCGGGGATAACCTCGAATTTCGGCCTCCTGGGTTGGGGATGTCTTTACGGTATCGGTATGGGATTCGGGTTTCCTCTGCAGCTTGCTCTCATGCCGGATGTCTTTCCCCGGGAGCTTCGTCCCAAGGGTGTTGCTCTGGGGTCTTTCGTTATGGATTCCGGGTGGATTCTTTCGGCGCTTCTCGGAGGATATCTTGGAGAGCATCTCGGCCTTGTCTCCTCGCTGTATGCTGTAGGATTCGTAGGGATCTGTGCAGGTCTGGGGAGCGGCGCCCTCGGGAAAAAAGCCTTCGGAAAGGCTTATTGGAGAGGCGAAGCGTGAATTTCTCGCAAAAGCAAAAACGTCCGTAGTATTAAGGAGTATAATAGACTTGTTAAGGAGGTGGGGGGTATGAAAAAGAAGATTCTGGGTTTTTTCAAAGAAGTAGGGGTATGGGTTTATGGGTTGTTTTTCGGCACCTTTCTCGATAAGTCCACGGGAATTATTCGGAAAGAGGCTTTCGATATGAACGACAACGTCATGCTTTTACTGTACGGAGACCTTTTGGGAATTCCCAATCCCGTTTCCTATTACAGCTTGGAGCTTTTACCCTATCTTGCGGAAGAGCTCGAGCCGTGGCAGCGGCGGATTCTTCACCGTAAATACATTACCGGAGAAAAGGCGGCGCAATATGACTTCTGCTAACCTGGAAACTTCCTCTCAAAACGAGGCTTTCGAAAAGCGTTTTCTCTTTTTCGGCGGTAAGGGGGGCACCGGAAAAACCTCCTGCGCCGCTGCGGTATCTCTTTCCCTGGCACGAAAGGGCAAGAAGGTGCTTATCGTTTCCACGGACCCCGCTCATTCCCTTGCGGATGCCTTCGGGAGCTCCATCGGAGATACGGTGATCTCTCTGGAACCCAATTTATGGGCCCTTGAAGTGAATCCCGAAAAAGAAGCCCGGGTATATATGGAAGGAATCAAAGAAAAGCTGGTTCACGTAGTGAGCCCGGTGATCGTGGAGGATATCCAGCGGCAGATCGAAATCGCCTATGCTTCTCCCGGAGCGGAGGAGGCGGCGATTTTCGATAAGTTCGTGGAGCTTATGGAGGAGATCGGGCACGCCTACGATGTGATCGTTTTCGATACGGCCCCCACGGGGCATACCCTGCGCCTCCTCAGCCTTCCGGAGATGCTTGGCTCCTGGATCGAGCACCTGGTGGAAAAACGTACCCAGGCCATGGAGCTTATGAGTATGGCCGCGCGGTACGAAAAGCGGCTTCGGGAGAAGGTGGAGTCGGATCCTATTATCGAGGTGCTTTGCAAAAGGCGGGATAAGTTCGCCTTTGCCCGGAGCGTTCTGACGGATGCTGAGCAGACCATATTTTACTTTGTCTTAAACCCTGAAAAGATGCCTCTTTACGAAACGGAAAGGGCCGTGAAAGTTCTCGAAAAATATGGCATTCCCGTGGGAAAGGTGATCGTAAACCGGGTGGTCCCCGAAGGATGCGGAGATTTCTGGGAGAACCGCCGCAAGGTTCAACAACAGTGGCTGGAAGAGATTAAACGTCGTTTTGCGTCTCGTGGGATTATGACCATTCCGCTTCTTGAAACGGATGTTAACGGCATGGAGCAGCTTGAATTCATAGCGAAAAAACTTATGCCCTGAAACAAAGAGGCTTTTCCCGGGAAATCCAGCCAGAGCATTTCCCAGGAAAGGGCCGCGAAATTTCCGGGAGGTTTTCCCGAAAGGCTTTCTAGGAAGGAACGATAAGAATCGGGCAGGAAGCCGTGGTTAGCAAGTGCTCCGCAGTACTTCCCAGAAGAAGTTCCCAAAGCTCCCCGTGTTGAGAAATGCCTACTACGAGGAGGGACGGATTGTGCTGACGGAACATTTTTTCCAGCTCTTCCTGGGGATGCCCGCTCAGAAGTTCCGTGGAAACCTCGGTAGAGCTATCGGAGATGGCGTTCGCGAGAGTTCCCAGGGCGTCATTTGCCGCAGTTACCAGGGCATCCGCACTTTGGGCTTCTTCCAGGGATACCACATGAACCAGGGTGACCTTGGAAGAAGTGGAGCCCATGAGCTGTCGGTAAGCCTGTATCATGGCGTGCACTCTGTCGGATACCAGGTCTGTGGCCATAAGAACTTTTTCTCCCAGAGGTTTTTCGGGGAGGATGTCATCTTCCGACTTTACGAGAACTTGAGGCAAAGCCACGTGGCGTATCAGATCCAACACGTCGTCTTCCCGATCTACTACCAGCACCGAAAGGGAGCATCCTTCGCCGTGGGCTGCCTCCGCAATGGTTTCCATTTCGTCTCCTGCCAGGGTGATGGTGGTGTAGGGCTGATCGAGCCTCTGCAATTCTTCCTCGAAAGATTGCATTTGCATTTCCGCCTCCTGGACAAGCATGGGGGTATTGAGCCCCGCCACGGTATTGACCACGTGAAGCACCGTAATGTGGGAATCTTTTCTTGCCACATGCTCTACAGTCCAGGCAAGTCCTTTTTGAGAGAGCCGCGAAAGGTCCGTGGGATAGAGAATTTTACGCAACATGGGAATCCCTCCTTTTTATGAAAGCTGTATCTAAAAGTATAATTCATGAATTAAAGAGGTCAAGAGAATCGTGATACCGGAGGCTAAGGTGTGAAGAATCCTAAATACTGGTGGTTTTTACTGCTTTTTCAAAAAATTGTTGCAATAGTTCCGCATTCCTGGGGAGTGGCTCTCGGGGGGTGGATGGGGTTTCTGCTTTGGGCCGTAGATCGTTCTCATGTGGATGCTGCGGAATCCCGTTGTGTTCGAGTGCTTGGGGTAGGGGTGACTCTCGCCCGGAGTATCGTACGCCGATCGTACATGAACCTCGGCCGAGGGGCTGCGGAATTCCTACGCCTTCCCTTCATGAAGAACTCCCTTTCCCGATACGTGCGTGTTCATGGAGAGTCCAATCTTGCGGCGGCCTATGCCGAAGGTCATGGCGTTATCCTCCTTACCGCTCATTTCGGCAATTGGGAGCTTGCGGCAGCCCGGCTCGCAGAGATGGGATATCCCATGAACGCTATCGGGGCAAGCCAGAGGCATGATGCCCTTACGGATCTTATCGCCTCTCTCCGGGAAAGCGCGGGAGTTCGTACTCTCGGAAAGGGTTTCGATCTTCGCCGTTCCTTGGAATGCCTCAAGGAGGGGGAACTTCTGGGAGTGCTTCTCGACCAGGATCCTCGGGAGCAGGGAATGGTGGTTCCTTTTCTGGGAATTCCCGCCAGCACTCCCGTGGGGCCCGTCAAAATGGTGCATAAACGGAATGCCCGGGTGGTGCCCCTTTTCATCGTGCGCCGAAAGGAAGGGGCTTGTCACGACCTCTATCTCCTTCCTGCGCTGGAAGGGGACGAGGGGAAGCCCTTCGGAGAAGATCTCGAAAAATCTCTCACCCAGTGTAACGATGTTTTAAGTTCCTGGATAGAAAAGTATCCGGATCATTGGATGTGGCTTTATCCCCGATGGGCCTCCACTATGGAGGATAAAAAGTGAAAGCAGAACTTCTTCTTGGCATCGATCCGGGGCGGGAAAAATTCGGATGGGCCTTTGGAACTTTCAAAAAAGGATTTCTCTGTAGCGGTATAGGAAAAACTCCTTTTTTCCCGGCATGGGTCGTGAAAATTCTTGAAAAAAAAGATTTTTCCGCTCTTAGGGAAACCCTTCTCGAGGGAGATCCGGATTTGCTTTCTTCTCCAGGAGAGATGCAGATCATTCTCGGATCCGGTACGGGAAGCGCTTTTTTTGAAAAGATCCTGCGTCAAAGGGGTTGCCTCTTTTCCTGGGGAGAAGAGGGCTATACCACCCTGGAGGCCCGGAAGATGTTTTGGGAGCTTCATCCTCCCCGGGGAATAAGGCGTTTGTTTCCGAAAAGCCTGTTTTTGCCGCCCAGGTCTCTGGACGATCTTGCGGCGTGGTGCATCGTGAAAAGGGCTTTTTTTTCCCAAAATTCCTTTCCAGAAGATTCTAGGGCGTGATATGATGCAGGTAACATTTTTGACAACGTAGCCGAGAGGGAAGGGAGAAATGAAGAACCAATGACACCTGAATTGTTAAGCAAGTTTTTGAATGCTAACGGGGCATCCCTTATTTCCGTGAGCCAGAGCCTCGGAATAACCGCAAAAATACAGAAATCCCGAATTGTAAGAGGCGTGGAAGCTCCCGGAAGCTGTGTGGCGGCTCTCGTGGGAATCGTAGGAGGGGGCATGCACGGGACCTCCTGTATTATGGCCGATAAGGAGAGCTTTGCCGCTTACGTCGGAGCCATGGGAGGCGGAATGATCTCTCCGGATCTGGGCGATTCCGTGGCTCTCAGCGTTGTGGGCGAATTGGCGAATATGGTGAACGGCCAAACCCTGACGAAAATGAACGTGGAGGGCGTGGATCTTACGCCGCCTCAGCTTATTACAGGGGAAAACATCCGGGCAGTTCCCATGGAGAGAGAGAATACGAGAACCATGACCATTCCCTTCAGTCTTGATGGGGGCGGCGTGGTCTATCTCGTTATTTCTGCAGAAGTATAGAAACGGAGGTTCCGTGATGAGCCAGGAGGATATCCCGGGGAATGCTTCTCTGAACGCCCTTTTTTCGTATATTTTCGGATTGAAGGAAAACGATTTTTCCAGCCTTTTGGAGAAATACGATGACGAAGGCGGAAAAGAGGAGCCCGAATCCCTTTATGCCTTTCTTGCTACGCACGGAAAGGCATACGTGGTTTTGTGGTGTGTCCTGGCGGTGGTGGAGGATATCAACCTGGTGGCGGGAGCGGTTATCGGTCCCGACAGGACCGTGGTATGGCACAATGTGGGAGTTTCTTTCTGTCGGAGGGAAAATGCGGCGCTCAAATCGTGGCAACGAGTTCTCGAAATGGCGGCGGGAGAATTTTCTCAGGCTCCTCCCAACGTAAGCGAAAGCGACCATTGGTCTGCAAGCCATTTGGCTCGACAGTGCAAGGATTCCTGGCAAGGCGCGATTCCCCACCTTTTTGCGGAGGCCGAAGCTTTCTATGGAAGAAGCTTTAAAGATAAAAACGCTCTCCTGGAGGATGGACATCTTACATCCCAAATTGGAGAGTGGCTCGGCAAGTGGCTTCGGGAGATGATCGGCAAGAACCTGCCTCTTCGGGCCTTTCGTGTGGTCCGGGTTTCTCTTCCGGAGCTTCGGGAGCTCGCGATCCGGCTCTCTCCTCTTCAGAGCGCCTTGGATACGTACGTGCGCAACTCCCTTTACCCTGATCGCAAGCCTGTTCTTTCTCCGGCTTTTGCCGATCCGGCAGGCAAAGAACCTTCTCCGGAGGAAATTCTTCTCCTTCCCCAGAAAGAAATTTTTCCCGGAGAACTCCTGGTGGATCCCGTGGAGGGCGTTCCTCTTGGAGATCTTCGCCCGGGAGATATGGTGGCTCTCAAAGATGCAGAAGAGGGAGGGCAGATTCCCGGAGAGATTTACGTGGCGAGACAGCTCCGAAACGGGGAGTATGAAATCCATGGAAAGAACCGGAAGGACGAAACTTTTTTCCGCTACGTGGCGCCGGGAGATGTCAAGGTGCGCACATATCCCGATCAGAAAGAGTTTGACGCCTCTCCCTGGTGGAAGGAAAATCGGGGGCTTCTCCTGTTATTCGTTTCGGCGGTGCTCCTGTTTCTTTTCCTCCTCTACCAGGGGCTCTCCTGATACAGGGTTGCAAAACCGGGCACGTTCTCTTCCGGCAGAATGTATCCGAAAGGCTTCGGAGGAAGAAAAACTTCTTCCGAAGCCTTTCTTTTTTGAAAGGTTCAATCCATCAGACGGCCTCCGTTGATATCCAAAACCTCTCCGTTGATGTACTCATGGGTAAGCAGAAAAAGGATGCCCCGGGCTATCTCTTCGGGGGTGGCGATTCTTCCGTTGGGAGAGAGGGCTCTGAGACGTTGCCGGTCTTCTTCGGAAAGCATGGGGGTATCCACGGGCCCTGGTGCCACCGCATTGACCCGTATGGAGAGGGGCTGCAGCTCCCGGGCGAGATGAAAGGTAAAACCGAGAAGTCCCGCTTTGCTTGCGGCGTAGTGCACCCCCATGGTTCCTCCGTTTTTCCCCGCCAGGCTGCTTACGTTTACCATGGCAGCTCCGGAGCGTCCCGTCATATAGGGGAGAATGCACTTCGTCACGAGATAGGGGGCGGTGAGATTGGTTTGAAGCACCCGGTACCAATCTTCCACTTCGATGTCGAGAATGAGAGTATGTTCTCCCAGAATTCCTGCATTGTTTACAAGATAGTCGTAACCACCGAAAAGAGATGCTCCGGAGACGATGGTAGCTGCGATCTCTTCGTAGTTTCCGAGATCTGCCCGAAAGCCTCGGACGAGCAGATTTTCCCGGGAGAGCTCTTTTTCGAGTTCCTGAGCCTTCGCCTCGTTGCGGCGGTAGATGAACCCTACGCTTGCTCCCGCTGCCGCAAGGGACCGGACCAGGGCCTCTCCGATGCCGCCGGTGCCTCCCGTGATAAAAGCGGTTTTTCCTTGCATGTCGAAAACCTCCTTGGGCATAGATGCCATATTCCTTCCCAGCTTTTGGAAAAAGCATAGCCCTTGAGAAGAAAGTTGGCAATGCGAGAGAAGAAAATGACAAAAGAGGAAAAAAACAGTATATTCAATGGCGTTTCCTCAATAAAGAAAAACTCCTGCCTTAAAGGAGGGTTTGTTTTGCTGAAAAAATGCTATTTTCGCTGGATCTTCCTTTTCATGACGGTCTTCTTCAACGGGGCTCTTTCGGTAGAGGCCTCGGAAGGCATCGTGCTGGCCCTTTCTGGGGGCGGCACGAAGGGATACGCTCATATCGGGGTTTTCGAAATGCTGGAAAAGGAGAACATTCCGATTCATGCCATCGTGGGAACCAGCATGGGGGCCATTATGGGAGGGCTCTATGCGGCGGGATATTCTTCTCAGGAGCTCGTGCACATCATGACGAAGGAGATCGATCTTTCCGCTCTCATGGGAGACAAGAGCACCACTCTGCCCCGGGGGAGAAAAAGTCGTACCGGTGAAGTGATTTATACGCTTCAGTTCGATTTGGAGGGAAATCCCGTAGGCCCCTTGGGGCTCATTTCCGGGCGGGAACTCTATAACGCTCTTGCCCGGTATGCCTCCCGAGCAAGCACCGCAGATTTCAAGAAGCTTCCCATTCCCTTTGCTGCGGTGGCTACGGACCTCGTTACGGGAGAGGCCGTGGTTATTCAAGAGGGGAATCTTGCGGATGCCATGCGGGCCTCCATGTCGCTTCCTGGAATTTTCGAGCCCTGGAAATACCAGGGGCGCCTTTTGGTGGATGGAGGACTTGTGGCGAATATCCCCGTACGGGTAGCAAAAGAACTCTATCCCGGTTACCCCGTGGTGGCGGTCATGACCAGCGGGGGCCTGAGAGAGCGGAATGAGATCCGGAGCCCCATGGACGTGCTTGGACAGATGACCACTATTCTTACGAAGCAGAACATGAAGCGGGATCTCGAAGAGGCGGATCTCGTGCTGCGTCCCGAAGTGGGGGATCTTTCCCTTCTCGGCACGGGAAAAGAGAGATATGTCGTTCATGCGGGAGCTTTGGCTGCGGAAAGTGCCTTGGGAGAGCTCAAAAAGCTTGCCCGGGGGGCGGAAAGCGTCGTAAAAGAACCTTCCGCAACGCCTTTATCGTCTCCTCCTCTCGTGGCGGAGGTCTCTTTGGTAGGATTTCCCGAAATCACCGAAAAATTTCTCTCGAAAGAGCTGGCCCGATGGAAGGGACAACCCTTGGATACCAAGGATATTTTGGATACCTGCGACCTTATCGAAGCCCGGGACGATCTGGGTGTGGTAGGATATCGGCTGGAGCCCGGAGGAGAAGGAGCCGTAAACGTGGTGGTGGAATCCCTGGCATTGGCTCCCTACGAACTTCTTTTCACTGGATACACCTCCAACGTCAGTGAACATCGTTGGCTTGGCTTTACGGGGCTTCGGAGAAATCTCTTTTCCGAAGGAGACATCCTTGAGGCGGAGCTTCTCGTGGGAAAAGACTGGAGCCTGGATGCCCGATATTTTTCCCCCGCCTTTGCCTACGAGAGAAATGAGCTTATGCTTCAGGCCCGGAAGTGGCATGTAAATCCTCGAAATGCGGCTTCCATGGAGTGGGAACGCTACGCCATGGGTTTTTACGGAAGCAAATGGCAGGGGGACGTTCAGGTGCGCTACGGTCTGGTGGGGGAAGAGCTTTCCGGAATAGACGAACAGTTGGAGTCTTTCTGGTGGGGCCCCTACGTCTCTCTTCAGTACGATTTGCTCGACGATTTCCAGGATCCCAGCCAGGGCTTTTTAGGAGTTGCCCGGCTCTGGTGGGCAAATTTGGAGGAGCTTCTGTGGGATTTCAAGGGAGTGTGGTACCTTCCCCTTCAGGAGGGCGTGCGCTGTTCCTTCCAGCTCGGAGCCATGGGAGGAGATCCTGATATGCCTCCCCATGCGGCAAGCCTCGGAGGCAGCGAAACCTTCTTGCATCTCATGGATACTCCTTATATGGGAGCCAATCTCCTCTGGGGTCGTTTCGGCCTTCAGAGAGCTCTCTGGAAAAACGGGGTGGTTCCTGTCTATGGAGAGCTTTTCTTTACTCAGGGGTATCTTTTCGACTCATCCTGGAGCAGGGAGGAAGACTCCTGGGAAACGGGTGTGGCCGCTTTTATTCCCGGCCGGCTACTCGGAGGAAGGGTCTTTGTAGTGTATGATGATGAAGGTGAATTTACCTTTGGTTTTGAAATAGGAGGTCCCTTCCAGGGATTTTCTCATATTCCCGAATGAGGGGCCAAAGCGTCTTCTTTCCGGAATTCCCAAGGGTTGTTTTCGCAAAATCTGACAAAACGAGTTTTTTACAATTTTGGATGGGGGGATTTTTATGGCTCGAAACATAACACCCAAAGAAAAGGATTATTCCCAATGGTATCAGGATATTATCAAGGCGGCGGAACTTGCGGATAATGCTCCTGTCCGGGGATGTATGGTCATGCGTCCTACGGGGTATTCCCTGTGGGAAAATATCCAGAGACATTTCGATTTGCGGTTTAAGGAAACCGGGCACGTAAACGCCTATTTCCCTTTGCTCATACCCAACTCGTTTCTGGAAAAAGAGGCCCAGCACGTGGAGGGCTTCGCTCCGGAATGTGCCGTGGTAACCCATGCCGGAGGAGAGGAGCTTGAAGAGCCTCTGGTGGTACGCCCTACCTCGGAAACCGTGATCGGGCACATGTACAGCAAATGGGTTCAATCCTGGCGGGATCTTCCTTTGCTCATCAACCAATGGGCCAACGTCATGCGCTGGGAAAAACGGCCTCGCCTCTTTCTGAGGACCTCGGAATTTCTTTGGCAGGAAGGGCACACCGCTCATGCCACGGCGGAGGAAGCCATGGAAGAAACGCTTCTCATGCTTGAGGTCTATCGTGAAGTCATGGAGGACAAGCTCGCTCTCCCCGTGCTTCCCGGAGAAAAATCCGAAGGAGAGCGTTTCCCCGGTGCGGATCGCACCTTCACCTGCGAGGCCATGATGAGCGACACCAAGGCACTTCAAGCGGGAACGAGCCATTTTCTCGGGCAGAACTTTGCCAAGGCTTTCGACATAACCTTCCAGAGCCAGGAAGGTTCTCTCGAACATGCCTGGACCACCAGCTGGGGCGTTTCCACCCGGCTTATCGGCGCCCTTGTCATGACGCATTCCGATAATGACGGACTTATTCTACCGCCCCGGGTTTCTCCGGTGCAGGTCATTATCATGCCCATCTGTACCGACGAAAAACGGCGGGACGAAGAGATGCTCCCTCTGGCAAAGCATGTGGCGGATATGTTGAACAAAATTCTCGGCCCCCGGATGGCCATGGTGGACACGCAGTTTCACATGCGGCCGGGAGATCGGTTTTTCTTACACCTCCAGAAGGGGGTCCCTTTGCGGCTCGAGCTGGGCGAGCGGGAGCTGGAGGAGAAAAGCTTCCGTTTCGTTCGCCGGGACAATGGGGAGAAGGGGTTCATCTCCCTGGAAAACCTTACGGCAGAAGTACCCAGAATCCTCGACGATATCCAGCGGCAACTTTACACCCGGGCTCTGGATTTCCGCAAAAAACATACCTCCCGGGCTTCTTCCCTGGAGGAGATGAAGGCCATTCTCTCGGAACAGGGAGGATTTGTGGAAGCCTTTTTCGGAGGATCTCCGGAAGACGAAAAGGTAATCAAAGAGGTTACCGGAGGCGCTACGGTACGGTGTTTCCCCTTGGCAAACAAGGAGGAACGCGGAAACTGCGTCTTTACGGGAAAGGAAAACGCTTCCCTGGCGGTTTTCGCAAAATCCTACTGATTCAAAGCTTTTCGAAGAAAAGCAACCGGATAAAGAAAAAGCAGGAGCTGGGCGGAGGCTCCTGCTTTTTGCATTATATGCTTTCCCTGGTTTCGGAATTTCGGGGAGAATCCCGAATCCCATACCATGAATGCTAATCTTCGATTACCGTGGTGAGATCCCGTTTGTGCTCCTCTTCTTGGATCAGGATATCCTCGAGTACCCGGCGGAGGCCGTATTCCTTGAGTTTTTCCGCCTGGCCGATCCGTTCCTTGTAGCGGCGGATGGCGAGATCCTCTCCTGCGAGATCCTGCTTCAGCATCTCCAGAGTGTTCGTGGAGACTTCGCGTTTCTCCACGTTTATTGTGGGAACGCCTCCGAGAAAATCGATCTGTTCCGCCACCATTACCGCATGCTGCATCTCTTCCTGGGAGTGAATGATCAGCTCTCCGAGAATCGATTCGTACTGAGCTCCGCTCATCACCGACGCATGCTGTACGTACTGAATCGCTGCAGCATACTCCCACTCCAGATCCTTGTTCAAGTCCTCGATCAGTTTTTTCATCTCATCATTCATAAAGGAATCGCTCCTTTCTTGGAAACCCTTCTTTTACACTATGTTCCTTTTCCCTTTGTGCTGTTCCGCCCAAAGCGATAAACTCGGTTTTACGCTACTTCTGAAGATCTTCGTACAAGCCGAGCATACGGCGAAGCCCCTGCAATTCTTTTCCCGAAAGGGTCCATCCCAGCAAAGGTTCCTTCCCGGAACCCGCAAAAGCGAAACTGCCTTTGGAGGCCTGGGAAAAACGTTCCAGGAGATCCAGAATTTTCCCGGATTCCGGTATGAGAATATCGCACCACATAAAGCCTTCCGTAAAATGTACCCATTTTTTCTCCAGGGGAAAAGCGTATTTGCCCCCCTCGAAGGAAAGAATCAATTGATCCGCAGAAAAAGGTTCTTTTCGGTTCAGAAGGCAGACGAGCCTCAGACGTGGAGTCGTACCGTCGTCCTTTTGGCCTATGTAAAAATAGATATGCGCCCCCTCCTGGGAATGCCTCTTTTCCGCTATGGAAGGAAAATACCAAAAGGTTCCGGTATTCACGTCGTAAGTCATCCGGGCTTCCGCTCTCCGGAGGCTTCTGCTCCGGGCCTTTTCCGCACTTGCCCGATAGCGTTCGATTTTTTCCCAATAAAGTTCCTTCGTGGGATCCAATACCGCAAGCTCCCGATAACCTCGGAGATTTCCCAGATAATCCGATGCGGGGAGAGGCTTCACTTGTGCCAGGATGGTCTGAATTCTCCGTTTTTTCCATTCTTTGGAGGCTTGATCACAAAGAGGATCGAGGACATCCGGGGAAACAAGAAAAAATTGGGGTAACTCTCCGCAAAGGGAATGGGCTTTGGAAAAGTCCTTTTCCTCAAGAGCTTTTTCAAGTTTTTCCTGGCTTGTTTGCAGGATTTGCTCCTCCAGAGCGCGAACTTTCTCCAGGCAATTCCGATCGTTTTTATCCAGAGAAAGAATCCGGCGATATTCTTCCAGCCGTTTTACGAGAGCTCCCTCGGAAAGGCTCGCAATTCTTTTCTCGATAAGGGCCTTTTTTGTTGCCAGGTCCCGCTCCCGAGCGCTCTCGCAAAGGAGGAAAATCTCTCTTTCCAAAGAATCTCCGGAAGAAAGATCCCCGGACAAATCCGGAACAATGGTATCACAAAGTGTGCAGGCCCGGCCAATATCGTCTTCGCTCAGAGCCTTGAAAAGTTCCTGATACTGTTCGTCCAGCAGAGATTTTTTCTCCCCGGAGAGATCTTCCTTCGAAGAGGAGGGGGCAGGTTCTAGAATGGGAGAAGTGCGTTTCCCGAGATAGATAATACCTCCGAAAACGCAAAGAACTGCAAGAACTCCCGCAAAAATGCGCAAAACACGGCGCTGTGATCTTTCGTCGTTGATAGTCATGCAAAAAACACCTCTTCACACAGACAAAAATCTTGCTTCCTCATGAAAAAAACTCTTTTCCATCAAGAAAATCAATTATAGTTCCGAAAGCAGGGCTTCTTTCGCGGCCTCTTCTTCCCGGGATGCCAAGGCGGAACTCTGGTAATGAAGAGAAAGGCGGCAACGTAACGCCTCTCCTTCGAGGCTGAGGTGGATAATGGTGGTTCCCGTATTCCAATGGGTGCGGTAAAGAAGGTCTCCCAAAGCCACTGCCATGCCGAAGGATTCTGGATCATCCATATAAGGGCTTTCAGGGTTTTGCCAGAGGACTTTCTTTTCCAAAGGAGAGCCGTATTTTTCTACCAGCAGAAATTCGAGGCGTTCGAAATTATCCACATATTTGTTCAGGCGGAAAAGTTCGGCATGGAAAGAGGAAAGAATACTGGAAAGGCGATTTTCCGCAAACGTGTAGGTAAGCGTGCAGGGTATTTTCACTATCCGTCTTTCCGGAACGGTAATTTGAAGAAAGTTTTTGTGGAGGACCTTCCCGTAAGTCTCGATCTCCTCTTTCATCAGGACTTCTTCCGAGGACATGCCCCACCTGAGATGGCGTATGTCGTAGGGCTCCTGAAATAATCCCGAAGCATTTTCTTGGAAACCCGGAGTTATATCGAAGAGAGAATAATCGAGGATATCCCCTTTCTCTGCAAAAGAGGTTCTCGGTAAAACCGCAAAAAGAAACAGCAACATTATTATGAAACAACACTGATTTTTGGAACACCTCATAAACCTATCACCTCAATGTAAAAAATGGAAAAAACACCTCCCCTTACTTCTGCAGAAAAGCATAATTCCGGGGTCCGGAGCTTTACAAAGCTCAGTATATCATGCTTTCAAGAGAAAGACTTTCCGTAATCCTCTCGAAAAATCAGAGAAAAAGATGCGTATGGAAAGGCTTGGGAAAGGCTTGTCATAATGGGATTCCGGGAAACTTTTTCGGCAAAGAGCATGAAACAAAGGGAAGCTTTCGAAAGGTAAATAAAAAAACCTCAAAAAAAAAGAGGAAGAAGGGTTGACGGGGTTGTGGATAGGTGATATTATCCCCCCTGCGCCTGACGGAAAGCGGGTAACAAACAGGTAACAGGGACGCAGAAGAAGTACGTCGGGAGCAGTATCAGGGACCTTGACAAAGTGAATATGTGCGACAAGATTCCGGCCTTTACGGAGGCACGGAATCAAGCGCGGGCAAACAACCAGTGATTTTCAAAAAAGCAGTACTCAAAGAATCAGGCGAATTGTCTGTGGAATCTTTGTAAGATA
>DAIPKP010000169.1:0-2664 GCA_036769705.1 Synergistaceae bacterium | reverse complement strand
ATCTCCATCACGGATCTCAAGGGGAACCTCATGGAAAATGCGGGGTTGGCGGATACGGGCAAAACCGTAACGATCCAGATCGATGAAGAGGACACCCTTCAAACCATCGCCAACAAAATAAACGGAGCCTATAACTTTACCGAAGCCGAAGAAAGCGAAATCACCTTTTCTGGAGAGGCGCCGAGTTCCCCGGAAGAGTGGCTTCACGCATCGGTGGAGGAGGACGGCAACGGAGAGTTTCACCTCAAGCTCACCAGCAACACTGTGGGAGAACAATACCGCATCAATCTTCGGGGAGATTCCGAAGGCAATCTGACGGTGCTCAAACGCCTGGGGCTCATCGAAGGAGGCGACGATAAAAGCACCACCTTCGCTTCCATGGCCCAGGATGCCTACTTCGTGTACGACAACGTGCACTATCTTTCCGCGAGCAACCAATTTACCGAGGCCCGCAGAATCACCCCTTCCGACGGATACGATGCGGCTATTCTGGAGATCGTCTCTCCGGGAATCGCCGGAAGTCCTCCGGATCATTACGACTATCCTCCCCAGATTTCTCCGGGAGTGGCGGGAATCCATTTCTCCCTCAAGGGAACCGGAACTACCGAAATTACCTGCCGGCACCACGTAAAGGGCGGAGAGATTTTCGGCCTTCTCGAAAGCCGGGACGACCTTTTGCTGGAGAGCATCGGCACCTTCGACGAACTCGTGTACGGCCTCGTCTCCGAGATGAACGCGGTGCACTATGCGGGGCACGGTACCGGGGACTACGAAAACGTTACGGGAACCGATTTTTTCACTCCCCTTTCGGTGCAGTACGGAGCTTCCCGGGAATTTAACTTTAACGAAATGCTTTCCCAGTATACGGGGCTTCTCGGATTTGCCGCAGATAACGGTAAAGGAGAAACTGCGGGAGAAGGGGACGGATCGAATGCCCTGAACATGGCGCAGCTCAAGCAGGCGGAAATCCTGGGGGGCAACAGCTACACCATAAACGACTTTTACGAAGGTTACGTGGCGGAACTCGGCGCTCAGGGACAGCGGGCGGCCACCATGCTGGCAAACCAGGAACATCTGGTGACCCAGATCGATAACCAGCGTCAGTCCGTCATGGGGGTCAACATGGATGAAGAAATGGTGGATATCGTCAAGTTCCAGCAGGCTTTCAACGCCATGTCCCGCATGATTACCACCACCGACGAAATGCTGGATAGAATCATCAACGGCATGGGCATCGTGGGACGCTAGAGAGGAGTGAATATCCGTGTCATATCGTATAACCAATAATATGATGACCAACACCTATCTTTCGGATCTTTACAGAAACCTCGGGCGTCTTACGGATCTCCAGCGCCAGACCTCCACGGGAAAGCTCTATCAACGTCCCAGCGACAACCCTGTGGCGGTGGTGCGGGATCTCAGCCTTAGCACCTCCATCTACGAAAACGAGCAGTACATCCGCAACATGGACGATGCCATCACCTGGCTCAAAAACACGGATCAGAGCCTGGATCAGATCAACGGGGTGGTGCAACGGGTTCGGGAACTTGCCATCTACGCGGGGGACGGAGCCCTGGAAGAGGCGGATGTGGAAGCCATTGCCCTTGAAATAGAGCAGCTCCGGGACGAACTCATGATGACCGCCAACTACAGCGTGGAGGGGCGTCATCTTTTCGGAGGCCTTGCCACGGGAACCACTCCTTTCCTCAAGGATGCGGAGGGCAATATCCTGTACCAGGGAAATCTCGGGAATGTGCAGTTCGAAATGGAACGTGCCTTTGTGGGGCGGGTTTCGTTCAACGGAAGAGATGTCTTTCCCGAGCAGTTCGCCGAGAACAGTCTCCGGAGCATCGAGGTTCCCACGGATTTCGAATGGAAGGGTCGCAACGAAATAATCCAGATCCAGGTGGGGGAGAAAACCGTCAAGGTGCGTATCCCCGAACAGTGGACCGATGACAACACCAACGGCATTCTGGATCCCCAGGATCAAAATCTCTTCCGGGATTGCGGCGAGCTGGACGGATACAATCTGGACCAAATAGCCGCCATTATCCGGAACAGCACCAACATGGGGGATGTAAGCAAGCTGGTCTCGGTAGAAGTCTTCAAGGATGAAACCACGGGAACCCAGCAGCTTTTCATCAAGAGCCACACCGGAGAAAACGTTCGGGTTACAAGCTGGCAGGAGACGGATTCCCCCGCATGGGCTTCCGAAAACGCCCAGACTCCCGAGGCAAGCTATCCCGATCAGCCCAACGCCGTATTCAGCTCCATCACGAATGCGGGCTGGACCGCTTCGGAGGGAGGTTCCATAACCTTTGAATGGGGAGACGGCCAGATCGATACGGCAACCTTTACCCAGACCGAAGTGGCGGATAAGGCGACTTTGTTGGGTGTAAGCCATTTGGAGGCTTTAGGAACCATTATCGAAGAAAAAATCCCCGGTATTTTCGCCCAGGTAAAAACCGATGGCACCAATTCCCTCTTGGTGTTACAGGGCGAAGACCGTCTCGATACCTTCCGTATGGAGAGCATGACGGGAGATGCGGCGGCTCTCTTCGGAGGGGAGATGGCGGCTTCCGCGGAAATATCGGACTTTAAGGGCGTTATCGTGCCGGCGGGAGATTTCCCCGTTTCCATCGGGGGCGCGAATTATGCAACTGC
>DAIPKP010000064.1:0-14672 GCA_036769705.1 Synergistaceae bacterium | reverse complement strand
GCAATTCATCCCGCCACCTTAGAGGTGGAGGATTTCTTGCCACTTATGGGTTAAACAGAAAATAACCATGATACTCCGGAAGCGAATTTTTTCCGAAGCATCATGGTTATGATGTCACAAAAATCTATGAAAAGGAAAAAACCGCCGGGATTTCTTCCTTCGAGGCACTGCGGTTCTTTTTATTGCAGCTCTTTCAGAGCCTCCCCCATGCGTTTGACTCCTTCCCGGATAAGCTCCGGAGCCATACAGGAATAGTTGAGGCGCAGGGTATTTTCATGCCCTCCGTTGGGATAGAAGGCATCTCCGGGAACGAAGGCCACCTTCTTTTCGATGCAACGCTCCAGAACCTTGCGGTTGTTGATTCCCGAAGTGAAGCTGCCCCAGAAGAAAAGTCCTCCGCTGGGAGCGTTGAAGGCAAAGGCATCTCCCAAATAAGTGGTAAAGGCTTCGGCCATGACATTCCGCCGCTCCCGGTAGAGCTCGATAATGAGGTTCACGTGCTCCTCGATATTGAACATATCCAGATAGGCATCCACCATCATCTGGGTAATGGTGGGAGTCTGGAGATCCGCCCCCTGTTTTACCTGGATGATGCGCTCCAGCACATTTTCCTGGGCGATGATCCACGCTACCCGAAGCCCCGGAGCGAGAATCTTGGAGAAAGTTCCCAGGGTAGTCACCAATCCCTTGGCATCCCAAGTGGAAAGAGAGGGGCAATGCTCTCCCTCGAAACGAAGCTCTCCGTAAGGATTGTCTTCGATAATGGGGATGTCGTGCTTGGAAGCCACTTCCACCAGGGCTTTCCGACGCTCCAGAGACCAGCTCTGCCCCGTGGGATTCTGGAAATCCGGAATCACGTAGATGAGCTTGGCCTTTTTCTCCTGCTGGAGTTTACGCTCCAGATCCTCGGGGACCATGCCATCCTTGTCCGTATCCACCTCCACGAAGCGGGGCTCGTACCCACGAAAGGCGCTGAGAGCTCCGAGATAGGTGGGGCTTTCGCATATCACCACATCTCCGGGATCGAGAAAGACCTTGCCGATAAAATCCAGAGCCTGCTGAGAACCCGTAACAACCTGAACTTCCTTGGCGGTAACGTTGGTTTTCCAGAGCTTGTTGGATCGGGCGGCGATTTTCTCCCTAAGAGGAACGTACCCCTCGGTGGTGGAATACTGAAGTGCCTCCTGCCCCATGGTATCGAGTACCCTCTTTACTGCTTTCTGCATATTTTCCACCGGGAAAAGCTCCTTGGCGGGCAATCCTCCCGCAAAGGAAATCATTTCGGGCTGGGCGGTAAGCTTCAGGATCTCCCTGATTTCTGAACGTTTCATCTGTTCGGTACGTTTCGCAAAGGCTATGGCCATCGTACAATCTCCTCCTCCATGGTGGTCACAAAAACCCGCTGTCTGTCTGGAAAAACGCAAAAAACGCTCTCCCAAAAGAAGGCACCTTTCAAATTTCAAGGAGCCTTTGAAAACCTCATAAACTCTTCTCTGCATATTCTATGCAATAACCGGGGTAAATGGCAACTCCCAATTTCTATCCAAAAACTGCTCCATTTTTGTTTCTCCGCAAAAAAACTTCTGTAAATTGCCGAAAATTTTTCGGTTCTTCCGCTTCTTATCACGCCCTCGCACAATCAAATAAAATATACACGCTTCAATTTTCTCATACTATGATAAAATACTATCACACACGAGTGCCTGACTTTTGCATCTTCCCGGAATATTCTGAAACTGCCGGGAGCATGGAAGAACTTCCCGGGCCTCATGGGCACAGGCAAAAAACAGAGAGAATATAGAGAAACCTTCGACCTCTTTTCACTCTTGAAGCGAAAGGAGGCATTAGGTGAAGAAAGCGATTTCTTTGCCTGCCGTGTTTGCAAAGAAGGACGAAAACCTCCCGAGGTTATCGTCCTTCTTTTTTTATCCACCTTTTCGTACCGCCAAAGAGAGTCAAAAATTGAAGGAGGGACAAAGAGAATGAACGCATTCGGGTCGGTTTTGCGCATCAACCTCACCACGGGATCCATTTCCAGAGAGCAGGTCAACGAGAAAACGGCGAAAGAATTTGTAGGAGGACGAGGCTACGGCACAAAAATCCTTTACGACGAGCTTCCAAAGGGAACGGATCCTCTTTCTCCGGAGAACAAGCTGCTTTTCGTCAACGGTCCCCTCACGGGGCAGGCAGCTCCCGCAGCGGGACGTTACATGGTGATAACCAAGAGTCCTCTTACGGGCACCGTGGCCAGCAGCAATTCCGGAGGCTTCTGGGGAGCGGAGCTCGCCAAAGCGGGATGGTTTATGATCATTCTGGAAGGCAAAGCGGAAAAACCTTCGTATATCTGGATTAAGGACGATCAAGTGGAGATTCGGGACGCCTCGTCTCTCTGGGGCCTGAACAGCCACGAAGCTACGGACAATCTCCTCAAACAAGTGGGAGAACCCCAGGCCAGGGTAGCCTGTATCGGCCCGGCGGGAGAGAAGGGCGCTCTTCTCGCCGCCATCATGAACGACAAGAATCGGGCCGCCGGAAGAAGCGGTGTGGGAGCCGTGATGGGCTCGAAAAATCTCAAGGCCCTGGTAGTACGGGGAAGCTCCAGGCCCTCTCCGGAAAATGCCGGAGAGATGCAATCCCTTCTCAAAAGCTCCCTGGAAAAGATCAAGGCCAACCCCGTTACGAGCCAGGGACTCCCCGCCTACGGCACCGCGGTGCTGGTAAATATTTTGAATCAGCTCGGAGCATATCCCTACAAAAACTGGGCGAGCTCCCATATGGCCAATGCGGATCTCCAATCCGGAGAAACCCTGGCCCAAAACTTTCTTATCAAAAAGTATGCCTGCTTCGGCTGCCCCATCGGCTGCGGCCGGATAACCAAAGTGGGAGAGCGCCACGGAGAAGGGCCGGAGTACGAAACCATCTTCGCCTTCGGCGTCTGTTGCGGCGTGGAGCCCCTGGAACCCATCATCGAAGCGAACTATCTCTGCAACGAGTACGGGCTGGATACCATCAGCGCAGGAGTAACCCTTGCGGCAGCCATGGAACTCTACGAAAAGGGCTCCATCTCCAAGGAAGAGCTTGAGGGAGGCCCGGAGCTGCGCTTCGGAAACGGAGAGGCCATCACCTACTGGACGAAAAAGATGGGGCTTCTCGAAGGATTCGGCAAAAAACTCGCCCAGGGATCCTGGAGACTTTGTGAGAGCTATGGACATCCGGAAATTTCCATGTCCGTAAAGAAGCAGGAGATGCCCGCCTATGACGGCCGGGCCATTCAGGGAATCGGCCTCAACTACGCTACGTCCAACCGGGGAGGCTGTCATGTCCGGGGCTATACCATCTCTCCGGAGGTATTGGGCCTTCCGGAGAAACTCGACCCCGTGGAGATCGAGAACAAACCCCTGTGGGTAAAAATTTTTCAGGATCTCACTGCCGCCATCGACTCCTCGGGGATGTGCCTTTTCACGTCCTTCGCCCTGGGAGCCGAGGACTACGCCGCCTTTCTCAAGGCCGCCACGGGCTTCGATTACGACGCTGACGCGGTCCTCCAGGCGGGAGAACGTACCTGGAATCTGGAGCGGCTCTTCAATCTCAGAGAGGGCATTCAACCCAAGGAAGATACGCTTCCGGAGCGTCTTTTGAAAGAGCCCATTCCCGATGGCCCCTCCAAAGGAATGGTAAGCCGGCTTCCCGAAATGCTTCCGGAGTACTACAAACTTCGGGGTTGGAGCGAAGAAGGCCTTCCCACCCGGGAAAAACTGGACAGCCTCGGCCTGTAGGCCTTTTTATGATCAGGGTGCTCTTCTTCGCCACCTTCCGGGAATACACGGGAGAGAAGGAAACTTCCGCCAACGGAGTCACTTCGGTGGAGGAGCTTCTCCGTCTTCTCGGCCGCCGATACGGAGACGCCTTCGAAAGCCACGTCTTTGAGGGGAATACGCTCTCCTCTCAAGCGATCCTTATGGTGAACGGCAGGCATATCGCCCACACCGGAGGTGCTTCCACTCCCCTGAAGGAGGGCGATACGGTAGCTCTCTTTCCCCTTCTCGGAGGGGGGTAGCACCGGCAGTTTCTTTCAGATCGATCTTTTCTCTGGAGGCGGATACACATATCCGCCTCCAGGATTTTGTCTGCCCTCCTTCGTCTCCCCCCTTTCCAAGAAAAACTTACGACGTAAAACCTTTCTAGCGGATATTTCCTCGCAATTTTACAAAAACTTCCCCCTCCCTTATAATTGCTCCGGGAGAATGTTGCAATATATGGCACGCTCCCGAAAGAACACTCTCACAAAAGGAGGATTTTCATGAAAAGAGTTGCGGTTTTGCTGCTTTGGGCGGTATTGTTCTGCGGCGTGGCGACGGCGGGCTTCGGAGCCCCCAGGGAGGAAGTAATTTTCGGGGATCAATCCTGGGACAGCATCCAGTTTCATCATAGGGTAATGGCCTATATCCTGGAACACGGCTACGGCATGAAACCGGCCTTCAACTTTTCCGAATCCATGCCCTCTCTCATCGGGCTGGAGCGGGGAGATAACCATATCATCCTGGAGGTGTGGACCGAGGCACGCCAGGAATGGTGGGACAAGGCCAGAAATTCCGGAAAAGTACGGGGGTTCGGCAAGGTTTTTCCCGACGCACCTTCGGGGCTCTACATCCCCGCCTATCTCGTGAAGGGAGATCCCGAGCGGGGAATCGAGCCTCTTGCACCGGATCTGGTTTCGGTTTTCGATCTTCCCAAATACCAGCATCTTTTCAAAGATCCCGAAGATCCCTCCAAGGGACGGGTTTACAATGCGGTTTCCGGTTGGAAGGCCAACGAGCGGCACGAGATGAAATTCAAGGGATACATGGTAGAGGGAAAGCCTCTCATAGAATACTTCAACCTCTTCGATCCGGGATCCCAGACCGCTCTCTCCGCGGCCATCAAGGGGACCTACCAGAAGGGACAGCCCATGGTGGCCTACTATTGGGAACCCACGCCTCTTCTGGGGCAGCTGGACATGATTCTTCTGAAGGAACCGGAGTACGACGAAAAGATATTTAAGGAGACCCAGCTCTGCCAGAGCCCCGCCTTTTCGGTGGAAAAGGCGGCCAATGTACAATGGCTGGAAAAACATCCCCAAGTGGTGCCTCTTCTGGAAAAATATTTCATGGGCCTGGATAAAACCAACGAAGTTCTGGCCTGGATGGAGGCTCACGACAACAATCCGGACAAGGGGGCCATCTGGTTTCTGCGAACGAACCCGGAGCTCTGGCAAGCCTGGATAGACAACCCCGAGATAATCCAGAAAATAAATCAGGCTTTGGAGGAGGAAAAATAACCGCGAAAATTCTTGAACACGGATTTTCCTGAAAAGAAAAAGAACCCGGAAAGCCTTCGTCTTCCTCCGGAGGAAGCGAAAAGTTTCCGGGTTTTTCTCTCTCGCCTCAGCTTTCCAGCCTACTCATATCATTGACATGAAGGCATGCGTTATTGATGCTCCCGGGGGACCAGCTTTTCCCATCCCGGATCTTCCTTAAGGTCCGTGCCGCTCCGGATATTTCCGTCGGGATCCACCTGATGATCCCGATCGGTGGGAAGAAAGCGGCTCTTTCCGTCGGGGCCCACGAAATCCGCGAAGGGAGCGAGAAGAGGGTACATCTGCCGGTGAATCTTTGCGTTCGTCTCCGCCCGATTCCGGGTAATTTCCGCATCGATCTGGCGTACCCGGGCATCCACATCCGCAATCCCCTGTAAATTCCGGTCGAGAAGGGCCATGAGTTTGACGAGCCATGTAAGGTTGGGCTGAAAGGAGTTGAGGCTCGTGGCGATGTAGGGCTGCCAGGCGTTGAACTCCTCTGCGGGAGCATAGGCGCTGAAGGACGAACAGGACCACCAGAGCACCATTCCGGGCAGGGAAAGATAGCGGAGCACCGCTACCATGGATTCCCGTATTTTCTCCCCCTTGCCGGGATATTCCAGGGTCACCATGCCCGCCCGATGATCCGTCCGCACCCCCGCCATACCTCCGATGCGGTTGAAAATCGCCATTTCCGCATCGAAACGCTGGGCCAGATCGGGAAGCTCCCGGGCATCCACCAGGGAGGCCCCGGAAAGCCCCGCCTGGAAGGGAGCTACGTACTCCCGGAGATAGCTCACGGGGTCCATGACGGGCATGGAGGTAACGCCTCCGTAGGGAGCTCCGGGAGGAAAGAATTCCGCCGCGGGAACCCGGGTAAGATCCGCAAACCATACCTCGGGGAAAAACCGTATGCCCGCTCTTCCATCGGGAGCGAAGGTCCGAAAGCGCAGCTCCACAGGCTGCATAAGATCGTTTCTATCGATGAGAGAGACGGGTTTACCCCGGATTTTCCAGGAAACCCCGCCCTCCGCCTTCCATCCCCGGGGAAGAAGCATGGAGAAGACTTCCAGGGGCTTTCCCAAAGCATCCCGGAATCCCTCCACGTCGTAACAGCGATAGAGATCGAATCCTTCGGGAAAGTACAGGTTTTTCTCGCCGGTCTTCGGAATAGGTATCTTCTCTTCCATCTTTTCCTTCCTCTCCGGGGAAACCGATCTTTCCAGAACGAGCCGGGCCTCGGAATCCTCCAGAATCACGGAATTGTCCCCCCTCCAGTGAAGCCGCATGGAATAGAGCTCCTCTCCTTCCGGAGAGATAAAGATCTGCCCCTCCAGAACCTGGTAGGTCCCTCTCCGTTCCTCTCCTGCCAGAAGATAACGAAAGGTCCCCTCGGGAGAAAAATAAATTTCCACGGGATTTCCGGAAATCTCGGTCTTCCAGGTGCCATATAAAGGGTGAAACACGATGCCCCCGATTCTGCCGGAAGGAGGAAGGCTTTCCGCCTTCTCCTCTTCTCCCCGGGTGGAAAAATTCAAAAGGGTGACTTCCAGAGGAACGCCCCGGGAAGAGCGGAACCCCTCGTATCCCGGGGCGTTGCACTGCAAAGCATAGGTGGTGTTTTCCTTCAGAAGGCCCAGGGCGAACTCGCAGGTTTTTTCATCGATCCAGGGGTTTTTTCCCGGATCTTTCAGGGGAGGAACGTCTCCCGAAGCATCCGGAGCTTTCCAGAGCGTCCAGCTCGAAGTATCCATGGGAATATCGAAAACAAGCCTCCAAAGCCCCACGGAGGGGGATACCCCCGAAGCTCCGGAAAGGGGAAACGAGGAAACGAGACGAGGCACGAGGCTCTCTTCTCCCCAGAGGGGAACTGCAAAAAAGAGGATCCCGAGAGAAAACAGAATCATGCCGCATCCCCTGCATTTTCTTCCAAATCCGGTACTGCTCATGACCATCACCGCCTTTGCAGAATTTTTCGATCTCCCCGGAATTGCCGGAGAGAACCGCAGCTCCGAGGGGGAAGGAGAATCCCGAAAAAACCGCCCCCCCGAAACTCTTCACATCTTACGGAAAGGCTCGGAAAAAGGCTAGAGTTGCCTGGCCACGTCATTGGGTTATAATCGACGAAAGCACGAAAAATCTTAAAAAAGAAAGGAAGTGTTCTATCCTTGACTGCTCAAATTCTCGACGGAAAAAAGACCGCCTCCCGGGTACGGGAGGACATCGCCGCAGAGGTAGGAGCCCTGGAGAAATCGGGGAAACGCCCTCCCTGTCTGGCGGTGGTAATCGTGGGAGAGAACCCCGCCTCCAAGGTATACGTGGGGCAAAAGGAAAAAGCCTGTTCCGCCGTGGGATTCCGCTCCCTTCTCCATCGCCTGCCCGAAGAGACGAAGCAGGAGGAGCTTCTGCATCTCCTCCAAGAGATGAACGGCGATCCCGGCATCGACGGCATCCTGGTTCAGCTTCCTCTGCCGGAACATATGGACGGCACCGCCATCATCCGCGCCATCGCTCCGGAAAAGGATGTGGACGGTTTCTCTCCCGAAAACATGGGAAACCTGGTAACGGGACTTCCCTGCACCGAGCCCTGCACTCCCAAGGGGATTCTCTATCTCCTCGAAGAATACGGCATCGAAACGGAAGGAAAAAACGCGGTGGTGCTGGGACGCAGCAATATCGTGGGCAAACCCGTGGCACATCTGCTCATGGGCCGCAATGCCACGGTAACCGTATGCCACAGCCGAACCCGGGACATTTCCCGGCACACCCGGGAAGCGGATATCGTGGTAGCCGCCTTGGGGAAACCCCGTTTTCTCACGGCGGAGATGGTAAAGGAAGGCGTGGTGGTGGTGGACGTGGGAATCAACCGCCTCGAAGAGGGGCTGGTGGGAGATGCGGATTTCGAGGCTCTCCTCTCCAAAGCCTCCTGGATTACCCCGGTTCCCGGAGGCATCGGCCCCATGACCATCGCCATGCTTCTTCTCAATACCCTGGAGGCCTATCGGGCAAAGCAATAGGGAGGTTAGCGCACTCTCAGGCGGCTTCTCCCTTTTCGGTTTTCAGGGCTTTTGCGAAAACAGCCATGGGGGAAAATTATGAACGAACAGTTGGAATCTATGATACGCACCCAGATCGAAGCCCGGGGGGTTCGAGACCCCCGGGTTCTCCGGGCCCTGGGACGGGTGGACCGGGGGCTCTTCGTCCCTCCTGAAGCCCGATCTCTGGCCTACGAAGACTTTCCTCTTTCCATCGGATACGATCAGACCATTTCCCAACCCTACATGGTAGCGATCATGACGGAGCTTCTCTCCCCCTCTCCCTCGAGCAAAATTCTCGAAATCGGCACGGGCTGCGGCTATCAGACGGCCATACTGGCGGAGATGGCCCGCAAGGTCTACTCCCTGGAGATCATTCCGGAGCTGGCGGAAAACGCCCGGCAGCGCCTGACATCCCTGGGCTACGACAATATCGTCTGCCGTTCCGGAAACGGCTGGCAAGGCTGGCCCTCGGAAGCTCCTTTCGACGGGATTCTCCTGGCTGCCGCCCCGGAAGAGCTTCCTCAAAGGCTGGTGGAACAGCTCGCTCCCGGAGGGAGGCTGGTACTCCCTGTCGGAACGTTCCGGCAGGAGCTCGTGGTGGTAGATAAAGATTTCCGGGGAAACCTGGAATGCCGGGAAATTTTCGGAGTACGCTTCGTTCCCATGACGGGAAAGGAAGCCCCCGGAATATCCCCGGAATGACGAAATTCCCTGAAGGAGGCAGCTCCATGACGCAAAAAACGCAATTCTCCGCTCCCCTGGTGGAGCTCCGGAACGTGCACCGTACCTTTATCATGGGAGAAGTTTCGGTGCCGGTGCTCCGGGGGGTGAATGCGGCAATCCACTCCGGAGAGATCACCATCATCCTCGGAGAATCCGGATCGGGAAAGACCACCCTGCTGAATATCATCGGAGGAATCGACAGCCCCGACGAGGGCGAGGTGATCGTGGAGGGCGAAAATCTCGCCGCCGCCTCGGGAAAAGTCCTCACCCGATACCGGAGAAGCCGGGTGGGCTTCGTCTTTCAGTTCTACAATCTCATTCCCTCTCTTACCGCCCTGGAGAATGTGGGAGCCTCGGCGGAACTCGTGGAAGAACCTCTGGATCCTCAAAAAGCTCTGGAGATCGTGGGGCTTGGAGACTACGGCTCCCATTTTCCCAGCCAGCTTTCCGGAGGGCAGCAGCAGCGGGTTTCCATCGCCCGGGCCCTGGCCAAAAAGCCCCGGCTTCTTCTCTGCGACGAACCCACGGGTGCCCTGGACCGGGAAAACAGCGTCAAGATCCTGGAGCTTCTTCAAAATCTCAATCGGGAGCAGGAAAGCACGGTTATCATGATCACCCACTCCTCCGCCATAGCCCGCATGGGGCATCGGCTTCTTTCCCTGGATGACGGAGTGGTTCGATCCGCCCAAACCGTAGAAAATCCTCTCTCTCCCCGGGAGCTCCCCTGGTGAAGGTGCTTACCCGCAAACTTCTCCGGGATATCCTCCGCTCCCGAGGCATGCTTTTGGCGGTAATTCTCGTCATCACCGCGGGAAATACCTGCTTCGTGGCACTTCTCTCCTCCTACTTCAATCTCAGCCGGGCCAAAAACGAGTATTATCGGGAGTATTTCATGGCGGATTTCTGGGTGGAGCTCAAGAAATGCCCCACCCAGGAGGCAAGCCGGATTCTCGCGGATTTTCCGGATATCGCCCGGGTACGGCAGCGCATCGTCTTTCCCGCCCGGGTGGATATACCCGAGGCGTCGGAGCCGGTAAACGGCATGGTGCTCTCTCTTCCGGGATACCAGGATTCCACCATCAACGGCATCGCCCTCCGCCGGGGGAGCTACTTCACCTACGAACTGCGCAACCAGGTGATCTGCTCGGACAAATTCGCCCGGGCCCGGGGAATCGAACCGGGAGACATTCTCACCCTCATCACCGGAGGCGTACGGAAAGAGCTCGTGGTTACGGGCACCGCGGACAGCCCGGAGTACATCTATCTCACCGCTCCGGGAAGCATGGTGGACGATCCCGAAAGCTACGGAATTTTTTACGTGAAACAGGACTTCGCGGAGGACCTCTTCAACTACGAAGGAGCCTGCAACAATATTACGGGGCTTTTTTCTCCGGAAGGGAGACGCCAGTCGGAGTATCTGCTCCGGAAGCTTTCGGAGGAGCTCGCCCCCTACGGCGTATACGCCGCCTACTCCCGGAAAGAGCAGTTTTCCGCCCTTCTCATCGATTCGGAGATCGAGGGACTGCGCTCCATGTCCATTATTCTGCCCCTGGTCTTTCTCGGCATCTCCGCCCTCATTCTCAACGTGCTCATGACCCGCATCGCGGAACAGCAGCGTACCACCGTGGGAACCCTGAAAGCCCTGGGGTATTCCAACGGAAAGCTGGTGCTGCACTATCTCGGCTTCGGCATTTTCGCGGGCATTACCGGAGGGCTTCTGGGGGGCATCCTGGGATTCTTTTCATCCCAGGGTCTCACGGTGATATACCGTATGTACTTCACCTTTCCCCGGCTCTACGCGGACTTCTATCCCTTCATCTTTCTGGAGGCCCTGGGAATTTCCGTGTTCTTCGCCTCCCTGGGAACCCTTCGGGGGCTCCATCACATTCTCCGGCTCCGCCCCGCCGAGGCCATGCGTCTTCCCGCGCCTCCCCGGGGGGAATCCCTTTTCCTGGAGCGATACGCCTCTCTCTGGAAAGCCCTGGGATTCCGCTGGCAGATGGTACTCCGCAGCATTTTCCGCCAGCCCATGCGGAGCTTCATCGCCCTTCTCTCCTCCTCCCTGGGAGCGGCGATTCTTCTCCTGGCCTTCGGCTTCGTGGATTCCATGGATAACATGATGTCGTTCCAGTTCGAAAAGGTCCTTCGAAGCGATTACCGGCTCACCTTCAAAAACCCGGTACCCCGGGAGGCTCTGCAGGAACTTTCCCGGCTTCCCGGAGTGCTTCGGGGAGAGCCCCTCTTCTCCGTGGGAGGAACCTTCACCAGCAGAAACGCCCGGAAACGGGGAAGCATTACGGGGATTCTTCCGGAGGGGGATCTCCTGGTTCCCCGGAACCAACGGGGGAACCGGGTTCCTCTCCCGTCGGAGGGACTTCTCATGACGGATCGCATGGCCCGGGATCTCGGTCTTCGGCCCGGAGATTCCGTGAGCTTTCTTCCCGTCCGGGGAGAGCAGCGGGAACGCCTTCTTCCGGTAACTTCCGTAGTCTACAGCGCCCTGGGGCTGGGAGTGTACGCGCCCCTGGAATATCTGGAAAAAATTATGCGGGAGGAAGAGACCGTTACGGAAGCCGCCCTTCTTCTGGAACCCCGAAGCGGGCCGGAGGTGCGTACCAAGCTGCTGAAAGCCCTGGCAGAACGCCCGGAGATCGAATCCATCTCGGATATCGGGCGGGAAAAGAGAATTCTCAAAAAACAGTTCGACGGTTCCCTCAAGGGGACCGCAATAGTGATGATCCTCTTTGCGGGAATCATCTTCTTCGGCTCCATTCTCAACGGGGCCCTCATCTCCCTGGAGGAGCGCAAGCGCGAAATCGCCACACTCAAGGTTCTGGGATATCATAACGCCGCCATAGGATCCCTTTTTTTCCGGGAAATTTTGATCACCAATCTGAGCGGTGCCGTTCTCGGCATGCCCCTGGGCTATTTCGGTCTTGCCTTGCTGGTAAAAACTTTTCAGAACGACATCTACGCCTTTCCCGGGGTGGTGTTTCCTCTGAGCTATCTCTGGACGCTGCTGCTGGCCTTTCTTTTCGTTCTCCTCAGCTACGGCATTCTCTACCGCTCTCTCTGCAAGCTTCCCTGGCGGGAGGCTTTGAACGTGAAGGAATAAAGCCCTTGAGGAAGATGCAACAAATCCGGAGTTTCGAAAGACCATACATAAAGGAGATGATGCTATGAACCGAAAGAAAATTCCCTTCTTCTGGATCGGCCTTTTCGGGCTTCTCGCAGCGGGAGGAGCCTGGGGCATATACGCCAAGCTCACGGAAGTCGTGGACGTGCGAAGCGCCCGGGCGGAAGAGACGGCCCTGGAAGAGTACGTGGAGGACCGGGCTCACACCAGCCTGCCCCAGGTAATACACATCACCATGCCCCAGCAGGGAAGGGTCCTTCCCATCTCTCTCCGGGAGGGAGATAGGGTGAAAAAAGGGGAGATCCTGGCACGGCTGGAGGACGTGGATCTTCAGGATGCCCTGAAAGAGGCGGAAGCCATCGTGAAGGCCATGGCGAACACGGTGCTCTCCTCCCAAGCCCAGGTAAAGGCGAGCAAGGCCCGGCGGGATTATCTGAAGTGGCTTGCGGAGGCCCGGGAAGATCTCTACTCCAAAAAAGCGGTTAGCGAACAACTTTTCCGGGAGGCCAAGACGGACTATCTCGAATCCGCCATGGATGCCGAGGGGAACCAGGCCCTTTCCTACGCCTATGCCGCCATCGATTCCACCAGCAAGCTCCTCCCCATCTTCATCAACCGCAGCCTCAAGCGCACGGTCATCGAAAGCCCCAGGGAAGGCACCGTTCTGCGCCGATACGTATGGAACACCAAAGTGCTTCCCGCGGGAGAACCTCTGCTGGATCTGGGCAATCTGGAGGAGCTGGAAATTACCGCCCCCATCCTTACGGAAGAGGCGGTGCGGATAGCGCCGAGGGATCCGGTGCGCATCTTCGGAGAGACCGTGGGGGCCGAACCTCTCAAGGGAAGGGTGCTCCGTATCAAACCCCAGGGATACACCAAGCTCTCTTCTTTGGGAGTGGAACAGCAGCGGGTGGATGTGATCATCGGCTTCGACGAGGGGGAGCTCGAAAATCTAAGGGAAAAGTACCATCGAACCCTGGGGCTGGAATACCGGGTTCGGGTGCGCATCACCACCGCTTCCAGGGAAAAGACTCTTACCATCCCGAGAACCGCCCTCTTTCGGGGCCCCCGGGAAAGCTGGCGGGTTTTCGTTATCCGGGAGGGAAAGGCCGAAGAGATCGAGGTCGTTCCGGGAATGCAGAACCAGGAAAGGGTTGAAATCCTGAAGGGGCTCCTTCCGGGAGACCCGGTGATCGTGGCTCCGGAAGACACCATCAAATCGGGACTCCGGGTTCGGGGAACTTCGGAAGCCCTGTAGAAACGAGGCACCAGGAAACTATGGAGAAGAATTTTTTTCGGCCTTCTCCCGGGTTTTCTCCATCCGTAAAAATTGCTGCCGCCGTTTGGCCTGGCGAATGACAAAGGGGGATATAAAAATGAGCCAGCACCGTTCGGGAGTGTTCTTTTTCTGCATGGAGCCGGGGCTCCACCACGTGGCGGCTCCGGTTTTCGAGGAGGTTCTCCGGCGTTACGAACCGGAAAACACCTCCGTTACAATCGACGGATTTCCGGTTCTCCGGGGCCAGGATGCCTGGGGAAACTCTCTCCTCTTCGTGCGGCAGAAAAACCTCATCAGCTACGATTTTGCCCGGTATCTTCCTCTTCTTCTGGAACATTTCGGATCTGCGGATATGGCGGTGGAAGTGAACTGGCATGCGGGAACCAACGCCCCGGACCGGATTCTTACGGTACACTCCCTGGGAGACGTCACCCGGGGGATCTTCTGTCCCGCAGCTCCCGCATACATGCGCAATCTGCTGCACGCTCTCGAGGAGGAACGTCTCTCCCGAGAATTGGAGAACTACACCGTCACCACCGAAGCCACGCACTGGTCCGGCTCCGTTCAGGGACAGAACCCCGACGATCTCCTCTCCTTTCCCGTGCCCATGGTGGATATGGAGATCGGCAGCACTCCGGAGTGCTGGGAACACCCCGAAGCTGTCCGGGCTCTTGCGGGAGCAATAGGAGAAGTTTTCCGCCCCTCTCCGATACTTCACAACCTGCTATGCCTGGGAGGAGTACACGTGGAGCCCTCCTTCGCCGGAGCCGCTCTGGAGAAAAGCGTTCCCCTGGGAATCACGCACATTCTCCCAAACCAATGGCTCGTTGCGGGGGAGTACGAACAACCTTCGGGACGGGAAAAGATGCTGCGGGCGGCGGAGAGTATCCCCTCGGGGATCAGCGCCCTGGTGTATCACAACGGCATCAAGGGGCCCTACCGGGATCAATGCCGGAAACTGGGAGAGGAGCTGGGAATTCCTGTGCTCAAGCACAGGGCTTTACGAAAGCCCGAAGAACTCCCCTTGGAAAAGTAGAGAGATGTTGTGGTGGTGGTGGTGCGATTTCCGGGAATCTTTCTAGGGGGTTCCCGATCCCATGAGAAGAAGCGCTATCCAGGGAGTGAAGTTGAAAACGAGAAAGACGATTTTGAAACCTCCGA
>DAIPKP010000168.1:0-2710 GCA_036769705.1 Synergistaceae bacterium | reverse complement strand
CACGTCGGTGCCGGCCTCGGCGTGGCGCGCCAGGACGGTGCGCGCTTCCGGGACCAGCACGCCGACCTGCCCGGAGGTGAGCAGGTCGCGTGGGCCGCGCTCGCCCGCTTCCGGCAACGGCCCCAGCGCGGTGCTGAAATCGGTGGCGAACATTCCTCACGACCGATTCGTCCAGGGAACCCTGCTCAACATGAAGATCGACCCCGAGATGCTGGAGACGGAAAACGGCATTACCCAGCTCATGGCGTTGCTGAAAAGCCTCTGCAGCCTGGGAGTGTATCACGTTCAGTTCAACGTGGTGGATCAGGCCAAACTTCTGGAAGCCCAGAAAAACCCCGAAAAATACAAAGGCCTTCTGGTACGGGTGGCGGGATATACCGCCTTTTTCGTAGAGCTGGGCAAGGATGTACAGGATGAAATCATAGCTCGAACGGTTCAGACCGCCACATCCTCGAAAATATCCTGCTGAACCGGTTGCGACAGACCCGCAAGGCCCTCCCGCAAATCTCCCGAGGGCCTTGTTTTTCGAGAATCAGGCTTTTTGGATCGTTTCGAGAGGAAGGATAAAGATGAACCTCCATACCAAGAACCATTCCGAGCGGGAGCAATCCGGCATGGTGCTGCGGATCGAAAGGACTTCCATTCACGATGGGGAAGGCCTTCGGACCGTGGTTTTTCTCAAGGGCTGCCCTCTTCGCTGCATATGGTGCTCCACTCCGGAATCCCAGCACTCCTTACCGGAAAGGGGATACGTAGAGGAGAAGTGCTCCCGGTGCGGGGCCTGCCTGCAAGCCTGCCCCAAAGGGGCTCTGAGCTTTTCCGAAGATCGAACCCATATCGTTACGGACAAAAGCAAATGCGAAGCATGTTTTGCCTGTCTCCGGGCCTGCCCTTCCGGAGCTATAAAAAAATACGGTTCTTCCATGAGCGTCTCCGAGGTTCTTCGGGAAATTTCAAAGGATGAAATTTTTTATTTCCATTCCGGGGGAGGCGTTACGTTGAGCGGAGGAGAGCCCTTAGAGCAGGCGGCATTCGCAAAAGCCATTCTTCGGGAATGCGCAAACCGGGGTATTCATCGAGCTCTGGAAACCTGTTTTTTTGGTGCCTGGGAAACCATCGAGTCTTTGCTTCCCTGGATAAACCTCCTCTACGTAGATCTCAAGCACCCCGATTCGGAGAAACATCGCCGCCTTACGGGAGTATCCAACGAACTCATCCTCGAAAACATCAAAAAAGCGGCGGCCTCCTCTCATATTTTCGACTTGGTACTTCGAACGCCTCTCATTCCCGGAATCAACGATTCCGAGGAGACCTTGTCACAATTGGCGGACTTCGTAAAGGATCTCCCCAAAATAAAGGAATACGAATTTCTTCCTTACCATCGATTGGGAATAGATACGTACCGCCATCTCGGCAGGGAATATCCCCTGAAAGAAATCAAAAGCCCGAGCTTTTCCGAGGTTGCTGAAAAGGCTCAGATTTTCAAATCAAAGGTTCCCTGGGTTCCGGTAAAAATACAAGGCCTTCTCCTGGAAGATTGAAAATCCGAACTTCAGGCCTTATTGCTACAGGAAGGACGGTTCAAGCATGAACAAAAAAGATGTGGCTCTGGCATTCCTTATAGCAACGATTTGGGGCGGCAATTTCACGGTTATCAAAATCGGGCTGCACGACATGCCCCCCATGCTTCTCGCGGCACTGCGGTATACCTTTACAGCTCTGCCCCTAATCTTTTTTATCCGAAAACCGGCGATTGAATGGCGTTATATCCTGGCTTACGGGTTAACCATCGGATTCGGCCAGTTCGCCTGCCTTTTCTATGCCATGACCATAGGCATGCCTGCGGGCATCGCCTCCATGATTCTCCAATCCCAGGCGTTTTTCACCATCATCTTCGCCTTTTTTCTTTTGAAGGAACCCATAAAAGCACGGCAAATGCTCGGATTTTTCGTGGCCTTTCTTGGGCTTTACTATATTGGAGGCATCAACGACGTCAACCTGGTGTTTTCCATTCCCGGATTCGCACTCTTCCTGACGGTTGCCGCCGCAGCCTTCTGGGGAATCTCCAATGTCATCGTAAGGCTTGCGTCCCATAAGGCGGCTTCCCGGGGAGAAAAACTGGACACTCTGAGCTTGGTGGCCTGGTCGAGCCTGGTCCCCCCCTTGCCGCTGCTTGCCATGGCTCTGCTGATGGACAGCCCCGCTACGCTGTGGACATCACTGATGAATATCAAGGGATCCGCCATCTTTTCCATCGCCTATCTGGCCTATGGAGGAACCATCTTAGGTTCCACATGCTGGAGCCGGTTGCTGACAAAACACCCTGCGGGAAGCATCGCTCCCTTTTCCCTGCTGGTTCCCATTTCGGGGTTGCTCATTGCGCAGGTAGTTCTCGGAGAAAGGCTTTCCGCATCTCAATGGCTGGGGAGCGCAATTATATTGCTGGGATTGATCATCTGTAACACGAATTTCTCCTCTCTGCGTATCATGCTCTCCGGGAGAAGCGGCAACTCCTGAGTTTTCACAAAAAAACAGAAGCAGTGAAAAAAACACCTTCCGCTTATCTCCATCTGCCCGGGAAACACGAGAGAAAGCCGAAGGTGTTTTACTATTCAATCAAAAAAGCGACAAGCGTTTACATTTTCAGCGGAACGGATTACCATGCTTTCCCATATACGGATCGCACCAAAAAATGCAAGGAGGGCCTTTT
>DAIPKP010000167.1:0-2714 GCA_036769705.1 Synergistaceae bacterium | reverse complement strand
TGCGTGGTCTACATGGGAGAAAAGGACACGGTGCGCCAGAGGCTGAACGTGGAGAAAATGGAGCTCCTCGGAGCTAGGGTATGCCCGGTCACTGCGGGAAGCCGCACCCTCAAGGACGCCACCAGCGAGGCCATCCGGGATTGGGTGACCAACGTGGAGCACTCCGCCTACGTCATCGGCTCCGTGGTGGGGCCCCATCCCTATCCTAAAATGGTGCGGGAGTTCCAGCGCATCATCGGGGAGGAACTCCGGGAGCAGATTCTCGAAAGAGAAGGGCGCCTGCCGAACGTTCTCGTGGCCTGCGTGGGAGGAGGCAGTAACGCCGCGGGATTCTTCGCTCCCTTCGTGGAGGAATCTTCCATCCGCATGGTGGGAGTGGAGGCGGCGGGAAAGGGCGTGGATACCCCCTATCATGCGGCCACCCTTACCGGGGGAACTCCCGGGGTACTTCACGGAGCCCTGAGCTACCTGCTGCAGGACAAAGAGGGGCAAATTCAGGAGGCCCACTCCATCTCCGCGGGGCTGGACTACCCCGGAGTAGGGCCGGAACACAGTTATTTCAAAGATTCCGGTCGAATAGAGTATTGCAGCATCACCGACGACGAAGCGCTGGAGGCCTTCGAGCTCCTCAGCCGTACCGAGGGAATCATTCCCGCCCTGGAAAGCGCCCATGCCGTGGCCCGGGCGAAGGATCTGGCGAAGGAATATACAAAGGAAACCCTGCTGGTGATCAACCTCTCCGGCCGGGGAGACAAGGATATGCATACGGTGCGGGAATACCGCAGCGCCGGGAAAGGAGATGCGGCATGAAACGATTGACCCAGGCCTTTGCAAATAAAACCGCCTTTATTCCCTATATCATGGGGGGAGATCCCTCTCTCGACATCACCGGGGAAATGTTGCTCCGGCTGGATCAGGCGGGGGCGGACGTGCTGGAGCTGGGAATGCCCTTCTCGGATCCCCAGGCGGACGGACCGGTGATTCAGGCGGCGGGACAGAGGGCGCTGGAGGGAGGAACCACCCTGGAATCTCTCTTCGCCCTGCTTGAATCGCTGCAAGGAAAGCTGCAAGCCTCGGTGGTGCTCATGGGGTACTGCAACCCCGTTTACCGCTACGGCAAGAAGCGCTTTGCCCAGCGGGCCGCCTCGGTGGGGGTGGCGGGCATTCTCGTACCGGACCTTCCCCTGGACGAAGATCCCGAATGGTGCCCCCTTCTGGAATCCGCAGGAATCGCCCCCATCGGCATGGTAAGCCCCAACATGGGGATAGAACGCCTGCAAACCGTAACGGCTCGAAGCCGGGGATTCGTTTACGGAGTCTCCCTTCTCGGCGTGACCGGAGATTCCCGGGGCCCCCGGAGCGGCGTGGAGGGCTACCTCCGCCGAGTGAAGGAAGCCACGGACCTCCCCGTAGCCCTGGGATTCGGCATCGACTCCCCCGAAAAGGCCGCGGAGGCAGCGAAATACGCCGAGGGAGTGGTGGTGGGAAGCGCGTTGGTGAAGCTGGTTGAACGGCACGGAGACAGGGAGACGCTTCTGCAGGAGGTTGGAGCGTTTGCGGGCAGCCTCAAAAAAGCCGTAGAGCCGTAGATTCCGAACGAAATTTTCGAGAAGAATACATAAGGAAGACTTCGAGATAGAGCATAGACGCCAACCCCCGGCAGCCGAAAAGGTCGCCGGGGGTTCGCGTCTTAAATTGACACACTAAAAATCGCATTGTATAGTGTAATGTAAGTTGATTAATGTATGGCTGTATTTTGTGCCGAGATGGAAATCTTGCAAAATAATAATTTTGGTTGAGATGTGAAATGAAAATTTTAGATGAGACTAAATTTTTTCGAACCCTTGGTGAAATGGCAAGCAGATTAATAAAAGAAACTGTAGATTCCGAAAATCCACATCTTGGATCTTTCAATCGTCCTCTCACTATCCAAGAGGAATACCTTAGAACATGTTTGCTCGTGGCATCTCAAGTTAGCACAGCATGTGATCAATTGCACTATGCATTTGCATATCTTTCTGGGTACAAATCGCGTGAAACTTTTGGTGGGGAAATAATTACAAGATCGGACTATATAGCCTATCAACTAGAAAATCTTTATCTTCGTTTTTTTATGATTCCAGATCGATCATTGAGGCTCACAAATGAAGTTTTTTGCCTGGGACTTCCTCCCCGGGAATGCGGGGCAAGAACAGTGATAAACAATCAGCATTTACGAGATACTAAAGTTAGAAAACATCTTCGGGCCATTGAAAAAAAAGTGGAGCCATATCGTGAAATGCGTAATAGAATTGCGCATTTGGCCCGATACGATGACCCGGAATTGGGGAAAGTAGAAATATATTCTATCCTTCAAAAAATTAAAAAACAGCGCGATGAGCCATTTCTTGAGAGTAACCACCGTTTATATAAAAATAAAGCTGATCTGTACATCAGCGTTAAACGAAAAAATCTTCGACCAGTGATAAACACCTTGGTTTGTGAAGTCGCAAACTTTTACGATGCTTTATTGCCACACTTTATTGCTAATTATAAGTTGTTGAAATGATTTTATCAAATCAACTTTGAAAAGTTTTTCAGAGTCGATTTTTTGTGTTTTTAATTTAACCTCTGTGTTCGAAGGAACATGTAGGAGCTAAGTGATTGGAGTATTTTTTGAAAATAAACTAGAAAAGAGCCTGTTGCACAAATAAGCTAAATTCACATCTCTAACA
>DAIPKP010000166.1:0-2746 GCA_036769705.1 Synergistaceae bacterium | reverse complement strand
GGTATGCCCGTATACCGTACCATAGCGGGAGAGGGGCTTATGGAAGGCGGGAGCTTTTGTCTTTTGGACGAAACTCACGCGGCTATCGGCATGAGTTTCCGGGGAAATGACAGCGGGGCGGATCAGGTGGAGGAGATTCTCGAGCTTCTGGGAATCAAGCTTATCAGAGTGCCATTGCCAGGATTTGCCATGCACCTTGACGGAGGAATTGTTATGGTGGATCACCGTAAAGCCATAGTCAACGTGGAACGTCTTCCCTATTGGTTCCTAGATGTTTTGAAAGATTTGTCCATAGAGATGATTTTTGCAGATTACCGGGACGTGGGGTATGCGGTGAATGTTCTCACTATACGCCCTGGAGTGGTGATTATGGATGATCGAGGAACCTGGAGCCGGGAAATTCTCGAAAAGAATGGCGTTACGGTGCTTCCCGTTTCTTGGGAAGAATGTACCAAGCATGGTGGAGGGGTTCACTGTTCTTCCCTTCCCCTTGTTCGGGAAAAGGATTAGTTCTATATGAGTATGCGAAGCGTAGATTTGGTTGTAGCGGCTCCTCACGTACTGACTATGGCGGGCGATGGAGTAGGATATAGAGCTCGGCATGCTTTGGTGGTGGATAGAGGAAGAATAGAAGCTCTGGGGCCATTGGGTGAGATTTTAGGAACCTATGCTCCAGAAAAAATCATTTTCCGAGAAAACACGCTTCTTCTTCCCGGTTTTATTGACGCTCATTGTCATATGGAAATGTCCGTTCTTCGAGGATTGGCCCAAGATACCGCTGATTGGATGATGTCCGGTTTGGTGCCTTTTGCACGACATTTGAAGCGTCAGGATCGCCGGATAGGCTTTCTTTTGGGAGTCATGGAGGCTCTTGCGGCGGGAACTACCACGGTAAGCAATTATGACACGGAAATGGAGGATGAGGCAGAGGCAGTGGAAAGGATAGGGATTCGGGGGCATCTTGCTCAGCTTTTTCGCGAGGTGCCGGATCGGGTCTATCTCCCGGGGGAACTCTATGAAGTGGACCGTTCTATGGGAGAAAAAGCGGTGGAGCGCATGTTAACCCTTTTTGATCGATGGGATAGTAAAGCTAATGGGCGAATTCATATCCTTTTTGGTCCTATGGGGCCCGATTTCGTGAGCCAGGAAACCCTTTCCCGGGTGTTCGAACTGGCGAAAAAACGAAATACCCGAGTACATCTCCATGTGGCCCAAGGAGATCGGGAAACCGCTCAGATGATGCAACGTTATGGGAAACGTACCATTCCATGGCTTGAGGAACAGGGGTTTTTGGATCAATCTCTTATAGCAGTACACCTTACGGATGCCACAGACCAAGAGACTCAAACCGTAGCTCAAAGTGGTGCTTCCATGATTCTCTGCTCGAACTCTATCGGCATTATAGACGGGGTAGTGCCTCCTGCAAAGGTTTTCCAAGATGCGGGAGGAATCGTGGGGCTTGGGTCTGACCAAGCTCCGGGGAACAACAACCATAACATGTTCCGTGAGATGCGAAGTACTGCATTTTTCAACAAAATTCGTTTTTCGGATCCCGAAGCCATGCCCGCTTGGCGGGTTCTTCGAATGGCTACCATCGAGGGGGCACAGGCGGTGGGGCTTGGAGATGTGATAGGTTCTCTGGAAGAAGGAAAGCGGGGAGATTTCATCCTAGTGAATCTTGATACTCCTGGGATGATGCCCCTGCATACTTACCCCATGAGAAACTTGGTGCCTAATCTAGTGTATGGTTGCCAAGGTGGAGAAGTACTTCTTACTGCTGTTGAGGGGAAGATACTTTACGAGAACGGGATTTATAACACTCTGGATGTCCGGGAAGTCCGGGAATATTTGCCCTCTTTTGTAAGGTGCTTAGGAGAGAAGGCGGAACACGAATTCCGGAAAATCAGAGGGGTTAACATGAAGCTTATGGAAGAGGGGAAGCTTTAATTCCTTTTTGTAAGACCCCCCTTTTTGGATTTGGATTTTTTTGTAAAATATGCGGGAATTCCGGGAATATTTTTTCGGGATTTCCGCAGTTTTTCACGAGGTTTTTTGACGGGCTCAAGATAGTGCGTAAATGAGTATCTTGAGCCCATATCCCTCCTTATGTTCTGGGCTCAGCCTCTTATTTTTGTTTATCTGCCAATCATTTCTTAAAATTATGTGTTTCCCATCCTAAAAATTTGTGCCAGTTTAATTTAAAATGCCCTTTCAGAAAAAATTTGCTAAAAACCATTTAGCCCTACGGTGATTATATGCCATAAAAAAGTTTCGCTAGCCTTGTTTTCTTTTAAAAAGTGTGAGAAAGGTAAAAGAGGGCTCTCAACTTCCCATAATTTACCTTATGGGAAGTTAGAAGCTGAAAATATTTTTATAGAGTTCGTGCTTATTGATTTTAGTTGACCTTTATTTTGTCTCAAAAATAGAGAAGTTCAAAATTAGGAAGGATATGCCATACCCGACAATATTTTCAACATCCTTACGCTGAGGTTTACAAAATTTCCCCGACAGGAACGGGAAGTTTTTACACCGGAAGATACCAGAAATTTTTTAGGGACAAAGGATTTCGGATTTTGGAGAAAAAACGCCCGGAACGCTACGGGGTACCTCTTCTAGCCCTCTATTCCAGAGCGAGAATTGAAGAAATATGCCAGCTTGAGGTACGGGATGTCCGTAAGGTAGGGGATATACGGTGCTTCGACATCAACGACCGGGGGAGACAAGGCGGTAAAGACCGATGCGGGAA
>DAIPKP010000063.1:0-15475 GCA_036769705.1 Synergistaceae bacterium | reverse complement strand
AGGAAAAAATGGAAAGCTCCTTGGATCCAGAGGATATCGAGATGCAGATGTACAAGCCATTCTCCTTCGAGATGAATATCCGCAATTCCCGAGGCTTCTTCCTTTTCCCAGAGAAAGAAAAGCTCCCGGGGGAAAAAGCCTCTTTTCAAGCGCAGGACCTTCTCTTTTTTCTCCAGGAGAGGCCGGAGAAAAAGGATGTCTGTTTCCTTTAAAGGGGGAGTGTCTGTCCGGGCCGCCAGAAGGGTGGGATAGTGATATAAAGATACTCTTGAAACGAGAGGAAGGTCTTCCAGCATTCCCAGCATTCCATTAATGCTATAGTCCTTTGCGGAGAGCCCTAATTCCAGGAAGGATCCGTTCTTTTGCTTCAGATAGGCATACCAGGTAAGCTCCCCCCTTCGTGTGGAAGGTACGGGGTCTTCGATAAGGATTTGCTCTTTCTGAAGAGAGGTAAGCGTTTGCCAGAACTTGGGGTAGCTGGAGAGATCCAGGCCTATCTCTCGGGAAAAAGTGCTGTTCGTAATGATTCCCTTCGCTGATATCTGATGAAGGTGCAGCTCTTTTCCCGAAAGAGAGCGAAGCGTTTCGGGAGAAAACCTTTCGACTCCTTCGAGAAGAAGTTCCGAAAAGGGTTTTGCCGGGGAGATTTCCCGCTTTTCCGCGATTTTCCGGAGCAGGACCGCGAGAAAACGACTCTCGTTTTCCTCTAATTCCGCCGTATGTTCGTCATGATAGCCGAGCACCGTGGCGGTTTGGCGTATGACAAAATCTTCGAAGGAGGTGGAGAACTGGATTTGCCCTATCACGAAAAAAAACGCCACGATGCCCAGGGTTACCAGGACAAGGGTGAGGGTGAGGGCCATGTATTTGCGCTGGGCCGCCTTCTGAAGAGAAATAGACTTTTTCATTCGGAAAAGAGGATCTCCTTGTAGGTATTAAATAGGCATACTTCCTTAGGAGTGTGCCATGAAAATCTCGCCAATGGAATTCGATAATACTGCATTCCTCACGTATCCTTCGTAGCGTTTCCCAGAGTAAAAATAAAGAAAAAATTTTGGTAAAGCCAGGTGCTTTTACGATGTAAACTTCAGCTGAGGCGGAAAGAAAGGTTTCTCCATGTCGAGGAGCAAAGACGCTTTGATTTGTTAGAGGAATCCAAAAATCCAGGACATCATAGTACGTGAAAAAAAAGAAAAAAACAACTGCCAATGTGGCGGGATGAAGGAGGAGTCATTATGTCGCTCTTGAAGAGGGGGGGATGTTGGCCCTTCTTCCATGACGGGAAAAAGAAAAGAAAGCCTCCCCCTTTTTTGGATGCTGCGAAAAAAGGGGGGCCAAAAAAGAGGACCGGGCTTTTACGGCCCGGTCCTCAAAAAAGCTAGAATATCGAAAGCTGTTTTGCGGTTATCCTTTCAACTGGCGTACCACGTCGAGTACCGTGCCGTCCCGCCATTCGATAACGCCGATGATCCGGTCTTCCACTTCCACCGGGTCCATGGGGCCCGTAAGGGCGTGAGCCTTTTCCACCAGTTCCTCCATGGAGATAAGGGGAACATCCCCCGCCTCTTTGGCGGCATCCATAAGATCTCCCCGTTTGGGGTTGATGGTGACTCCGTACTCCGTAACCAGGGCGTCCACCACTTCTCCGGGAGTGGTAACGGAGTAGACGTTATCCACCACGCAGGGGATTCTACCCCGAAGAAGAGGCTGGGTGATTACCGTGAGTTTGGCTCCCGAAGCGGTATCCTGATGGCCTCCGATGCCATGGAGCAGGGCTCCGGTAGCTTCGGTGTTCACGTTGACGTTGAAATTCCGGTCGATCTCCGTGGCTCCCAGTACCACCACGTCCAGCATGTTCACCGCGCATCCCGCATTCCAGGGATTGGCGTACCAGTCTGCGGAAATTTCCACGTGGTTCGGATTTTCCGCGATGGAGCGCACCGCGTCGAGATCGAAGGACTGTACGTCCATAAGCCGCTCGAAAAGCCCTTCCTTAAGCATATCCACGAAAAAGCCCGTGATACCTCCCAGGCCGAAACTTCCCTTGATCTTCCGTTCCCTCATGGCATCCCGCACGAACTTTGCCACCGCCAGGGAGATGCCTCCCGCTCCGGTTTGAAAGGAAATCCCGTCGTGAAAGTAGGGGCTCGCCTCGATGAGTTTCGCCGCATGATTGGCGATGAGAAGCCGCAGGGGGTCCCGGGTTACCTGGGTGGTGCCGGAGACGATTCCCGCAGGATCTCCTATACTCTCCATATCCACCACGAAATCCACGTTGAGTTGGGAGATGCCGATATTGGCGATGGGGTAGGGCTGGAGATTGTCCGTGAGGGCCACCACCACGTCCGCATAGAGAGCGTCCGTATGGGCGTATCCCAGGGAGCCGCAGGAGGAGCGGGAACCCACTCCCGAAAGGTTACCGTATCGATCCGCCGTGGGAGAGGCGATAAAGGCCACGTCGATATGTACGTCTCCGCTGGTTACCGCCCGGGGGCGTCCGCCGTGGCTCCGGAGAATGGCGGGATATTCCATGCCTCCCTCCGAAACGAGCTGGCCGATGGGGCCGTTTACGGATCCCCAGATTTTGGTGATAACTCCGCTTTTGATGTGCTGAATCAAGTGCTTGTGCACCCCGAAAAGAGCCGTGGGAAAGAGGGTGAGATTGTTGATGCCCATTTCCGCACAGGCGTCCAGCACTGCATTTACCACGTAATCTCCGTTGCGAAGGTGGTGATGGAAGGATATTACCATGCCGCTCTGCAGCCCCGAGGCTTTAATGGCGGTTTTGATATCCGGAAGCACCTTGTCGGTCCGGTCGTTGAAGGTGGCCCGAATCCGGGGGCCGTCCCGGTGTCCCTCGGGTTTCCGGAGATTCCATCCCTCGTAGGGGCGTACCTTGCCGTACCCGGGAATTTCTTCGGGGAGTTTGCGTCCGAGAGCGTTCGTAATCATGCTATTGCACCTCCTCCTGGGTAATACCCGCCCGCTGAAGGGTAAATTCCGCACGCTTCACTACCGGCCGGTCCACCATCTTGCCATCCACCTGTACCGCTCCGAGGCCACGTTTGGCGGCGTCCTTCGCGGCGGCGACGATGCGTTTGGCCTTGTCGATCTCCTTTTCGGTGGGGGTAAAGACGCTGTGAATAATGGGAATTTGGTTGGGGTGGATCACGCTCTTGCCTTCGAAACCGAGCTGTTTTACGAATTCCGTCTCTTCCCGCAGTCCTTCTTCGTCGGTGATGCGGGAGAAGACCGTATCCAGGGCGCAGACTCCCGCAGCGTGGGCTGCGAGAACCACCATGCGCCGGGGACCTACGAGTTCCACCCCGCTGTCGGAACGGCTGGTGTGGAGATCCGCCGTAAGATCCTCTCCGCCGGGGCAGATTCCCGCGATACGTTTGGTGGAGGAGGCGATATCGTAGGCCCGGTGAATGCCGAGGGCCGTTTCAAGGAGACAGAAAATCAGGGTGCTTCCTTGGGCGATGCCGGCCTTGTCCTCGATCTCCGAGAGAGCTTCATCCAGGAGCTGCATGTCCCCGGGGTTTTCCACCTTGGGAACCCGAACTCCGTGAACTCCGAAGGGAACCACCGCTTCGATGTCCTGGCGCCAGAGATCCGTATCCATACCGTTGATACGTACCGTTACTTCGCATTCTCCGAACTCTCCCCGCTTGAGCACCTGCTGAATGAGAATCCGGGCGGTGTCCTTTTCGGAGAGGGCCACCGCATCCTCGAGATCGAGGATAACTCCGTCGGAGCCGAAAAGATGTCCTCGGAGGAGCATGTTGGGATTGTTCCCGGGAAGATAGAGTTTCGTTCGACGTAAACGCATTAGGCGGCACCTCCCGTAAAGCGCAGAACTGCGGCTTTGGTACGTGCGGCGAGAACGAGATCCAGGGCTCCGTTATCCTGAACCGCGATAGTCATATCTCCGGAGCATGCAAGCTCCTGTGCCGTGGCAAGCACGGTCTTTTTCATGGCCGTGCTGAACCGGGCCGCACTTGAACCCGTGATGGCAACCGTTACGCCACTTCCCGGAGATCCTTCGCTTACGGTTACCAGGCAGTCCATGGATTCGATGGTCCCGGCGGACGTAGTTTTCATAGCGCATCCTCCTCTTTGTGTTGTTCTAACCTTTGGGGTGTCACAAAACAGGGGGCCCGAAGGCCCCCTGGAGGTCTTCCCGCAACGGGATAGGGGCTTGAAAAAGCTCCTCCCGTGTAATTCCTAGTAGGCTTCCTGTCCCTTGAGATGCTGCCAGGCGCACATCTCCTTGGCTTTGGCCGCTACTTCCTCTGCCCGTTTGTCGAACTCGGGATCGATCTTCCGGGCGATGGCCTTGGACATTTCGAGAGTGGAGACTGCCTTGGTTTCCCAATCCTTGTCTCCCCGGTCGCGGAAGATGTCGTAGGTGAGATCCTTGCCTTCCACGAGAACTTCGCCGATGGCCTTCTCGAGAAGCGCTGCCTTGTCGTCCATGCGCAGATATTCCAGCATCATCTTGGCGGTAAGAAGGATCCCGCAAGGGTTCAGCTTGTACGTATGGGCGTATTTGGGAGCGGAGCCGTGGCTGGGCTCGAAGAGAGCCGCTTCCTTGCCGATGTTGCCGCTGGGAGAGAAGCCCAGGCCTCCGATGAGCTGGGAGGCTTCGTCGGAAAGAATGTCCCCGAAGACGTTGGAGGCTACCACGACTTCGTAGTTCTGGGGATTCTTGATAAACCACATGGCGGTGGCGTCGGCGTTCTCTTCGTTGGCTTCGATCTCGGGATAATCCTTGGCGATCTTGAAGAAAATCTCTTTCATCATGCCGTCGGTGGCCCGGATAACGTTGGCCTTGTTGCAATTGGTCACCCGTTTTTTGCCGGTAGCCTTGGCGTATTCGAAGGCCGCCCGGATGATGCGCTCGCATCCCTCTTCGGAGAATACCCGCCAGGAAACCGCGGTCTCACCCTTGGTCTTGAAGCGCTCCATGCCGGGGTGCAGGTCGTAGAACTCCTTGGGAAGAGGACGCCACTCCACGGCGGAGTAGAGATCTTCGGTGTTTTCCCGGAAGAAGACCAGGTCGATTTTGGGATCTCCCTTGAGAGGGCAGGAGATGCCGGGCATAAGCTTGGCGGGGCGGATGTTGATGTAGAGATCGAAGAGCTGCCGCATCTGGAGAATAGCGGATTTGAAGCCTTTCACGCCGGATTTGGAGGTGATGGCCGCCATGAGAGTGGCATCGGTTTTACGGATGGCATCCCGGGTTTCCTGGGGCACCGTATTGCGCCGTTCGTCGCCCTCGGGATATTTCTCGCAGGAATCTTCCCACATGCACCAGCCCATGTCGCCCCGAACCCAGTCGATGGGCAGATTCAGGGCTTCCATGACGATCATGCACCCTTCCATGACGTCGAATCCCGAATGGTCTCCGGGGATGTAGCATACTTTATAGCGATCCTTTTTTTCCTTTACCTGCATAACATTGCGATTCTCAGCCATAGGATATAACCTCCTCGGTTATTCTGCGGGGAAATCCTAACCCCCCGCGGTATTAGGAAAAGCGTATCTGCTCTGATGTGTATCTGCCGTTATTCGAGGCCCAGAGATTTCCGCACGTGAGGAATGAGCCCGCCGTCCTCGATGAGTCCCTTTACGAAATCCGGATAGGGAGGGAAGGAGAACTCACCTTTGGAGGTAACTACCTTGCTCGTATCGAAATCCACAGTAACTTCTTCTCCCGCCTGAATAGCATCTACCGCCTCGGGGCTTATCACGATGGGAAGACCCTCGTTGAGGCAGTTGCGGTAGTAGATTCGGGCGAAGCCCTTGGCGATGATGGCTCCGATACCCCGTTCCTTGAGGCAGCTTACCGCTTGCTCCCGGCTGGAACCGCAGCCCCAGTTTTTGCCGCCTACGATAATATCGCCGGGTTGCGCGTTTTTGGTGAACTCCGGGTCGAGATCTTCCAGAGCCACCTTGGCCATCTCGGAGCGTTCCTTGATGGTATAGGTGTATTTGCCGGGAAAGATAACGTCGGTGTTGACGTCATCCCCATATTTCCAGACCTTTCCAGTGATTTTCATAATTACAGCACCTCCCGGGGATCTGCAAATTCACCTTTAATTGCCGAGGCTGCCACGGTGAGGGGGCTGGCGAGGTAGATGAAACTTTCTTTGTTCCCCATGCGTCCCTTGAAGTTCCGGTTTGCCGTGGAGATACAGACTTCGCCGGGGGCCAGAATTCCTTCGTGGTTCCCCATGCAAGGGCCGCAACCGGGGTTGCAGATGACACAGCCCGCATCGAGGAAAATATCCAGAAGCCCTTCCTTCATGGCCTGACGATAGACTTTCCAGGAAGCGGGAATAACCACGGTACGTACCACTACGGTCTTCCCCTTCAGGACTTCTGCGGCTCCCCGGAGATCTTCGATTCGGCCGTTGGTGCAACTTCCCAGAAAGGCCTGATGGATCTTCTGCCCCTTTACTTCGTCGATGGGAGCGTAGTTATCTACCGTGTGGGGCTTTGCCACGCAGGGAACGAGATCCCCCAGGTCATAGCTCAACTCCTGGGCGTATACCGCATCCTCATCCGCCCAGAGAGCCTCCCAGGCGTCGGTTTTCTGCTTGCCTTCGATGGCCGCCATAACCTTGGCATCCGGAGGGCATACCGCATTTTTGGCTCCCATCTCGATGCCCATGTTGGTAAGGGTCATGCGTTCCGCCACGGACATGGCTTCGATGGCGGGGCCGTGGAACTCCACGGACATGTAATCCGCTCCGTCCGCTTTGATATCTCCGATGATCTTCAGAATGAGATCCTTCGAAGCCACTCCCTTGGGGAGAGTGCCGGTTACGGTGATTTTCATGCTTTCCGGAACCTTGAACCAGATATTCCCCGTGGCCCAGGTAGCAGCCATTTCGGTGCGGCCGATGCCGGTGGAGAAGGCTCCGAAAGCTCCGTAGGTGCAGGTGTGGCTGTCGCTGCCTACCATGACGAGTCCCGGGAGAGCGAAACCTTCGTCACACATTACCTGATGGCAGACGCCGCCTTTGCTGGTGACGTCGTAGAAATTGGGAATCCCCTGTTCCTGCACGAACTCCCGAATTTCGTAGTGATTGATGGCATGCTTATCCGACGGAGCGGGTATTGCGTGATCCAGGATAAAAACGATGTGTCCGGGATCCCATACCTTGCTTACCCCGATCTTTTTGAAATTCCGAGCGATGGGGGCGGCGTTATCGTGGCTCATGCAGAAATGGGGTTCCACCGTGACGACCTCTCCTGCTACCACGTCCTTTTTGGCATGTTTGCCGAGAACTTTTTCAGCGAAGGTTTTGCCCATCATGTGCCTCCTACTCGGTGGCCTTGGACTTGAGATATTCGATCAGTCCACCCGCAGCCATAATATCTTTTTCCAGATCCGCCACGGCATCGCCGTGCATGGATTTGCCGGTGGTAAGATTTTTGATGGTGCCGGATTCCATATCCACTTCGATCTCGTCCCCATCGCTGAACATTTTGGCCACTCCGGGAGCGAAGAGCACCGGGTAACCGTTGTTCACGGCGTTACGGTAGTAGATTCGGGCAAAGGAATCCGCCAGTACCACGGGAACTCCCGCATACTTCAGGCAGTACACCGCATGTTCCCGAGAGGAGCCGCAGCCGAAGTTGCGTCCCGCCACCACGATGTCTCCGGGTTTTACTTCCTTGGCGAAGTTTTCCTTGCCGGGATAGTATTCGAAAGAGTATTGGGGCATCTCTTTGGGATCCGTTTCGGCGAGATACTTGTTGTGATAAATAAGGTCCGTATCCACGTCGTCTCCGAAAACCCAGGCCCGTCCGCGAAGGATCGTATCTTTCATTATTGTTCCTCCTTCTTCCATCCTAACCGAGAATATCCCGGGGATCCGTAATGACTCCGCGGATAGCCGAAGCCATGGCAGACATGGGGCTCATGAGGTAGGTGTGGCTTCCCTTGCCGACTTTGCCGATAAAGTTTCGGTTGGTGGTGGAAACGCCCACGTCTCCGCTGGGAAGGGCTCCGTAGTGTTCCGCCGTGCAGAGGGAGCAGGTGGGGTTGGTAAAGACGATACCCGCTTCCAGGAAGGCTCCGATAAACCCTTCCTTGGCGCACTGTTTCATCACTTCGGTGGTGCTGGGGGTGATGATAGTGCGGCAGGTGGGGGCCACCGGGGCGAAGCCGCTTGCCTTGAGCACTTCATAGGCCGCCTTGATGTCCTCGTAGCGTCCGTTGGAGCAGGAGCCGATATGCACCTGGTCGATACGGTTGCCCGCCACGTCCTTGACTTTCTTCACGTTATCCGGAGCGTCGGGGCAGGATGCCATGGGCTCCAGATCGCTCACATCATAAGAAAGCTCTTCCACATACACCGCATCCGCATCGGGTTTGATGGCTTCCACGCGCTCCCGGACCACGTCTCCCGCCCGTCCTGCGAGCCATTCGAGAACGTCTCCATTGGGGAGAATGAGCCCAATCTTGCCGCTCATTTCGGTGACCATGGAGCAGAGGGTAATTCTATCCGCCAGGCTTGCTTTCTCGATGGTGGGGCCGGAAAATTCGGTGGCCCGGAAGAACATGCCCGCCGCTCCGAGCTCTCCCACCAGGAAGGTGAGGAAATCCCGCATGCAGACTCCCTTCCCGAAGGAGCCCTTTACGACAACCTTCATGCTTTCGGGAACCCGGAACCAGTTAGTGCCTTCGAACCAGGAAGCTACGATATCCGTATTGCCCACCCCGGTGGCGAAAGCCCCCACGGAGCCCAGAAGATTCATGTGGCTATCCGTGCCGAGAATGACGTCTCCCGGAAGAACCAATCCATGCTCCAGAAGTACGTGCTGGCCGATACCGTTATTAACGTCGAAAACTTTGGTGATTCCCTGTCTTTTGGAAAATTCCCGGATGATTTTCTGGTTGTTGGAAACCTTTTCCGTGTGAGCCGGAGCCTGGAGATCGAAGGTAAAGGCGATTTTTTCGGGATTCCATACCTTGCCTTTCTTCTCGGTGATTTCCTCGAACTGCACCACGCAGTTGGGGCCGCCGAAATCCCGAGCTGTGGAAAGGTCGATGTTGCACCACACCCGGTCTCCTACCTTCGCATCCTTTCCGGATGCTCGCTGAATGATCTTTTCGATCATCGTCTTACCCATGCCGACACCTCCTGAATAAAATAGACAGCTGCTTTTTGAGCGAGAAAATATACCGGTTTCTTTACAGAAGCCCCATGAAGGACTTGATGGTTTCGAAGTTCATGAAGTCCGCTTTGTTTACCATGACGCCCTCGGGGGAGCGATGCCTTCCGTCACCTTCTCCGGCGTGTACCGCGATGCAGTGACAGATTTCCGAAGAGACACCGTTTTTCATAGCCAGAGCGGTGCCCGAGAAGGGGTGACGCAGATCCTTACCGAGCTTGGATTTAACTACCTTACCCTCGGTATTGCGTTCGTACTCCACCAGCTTACCCACGTCGTGGAGCAGGGCCGCCGCGATGAGGATGTCGTTATCGAGCTGAAAGCCCCCTTCGTTTTTATAAAGGGCGTTGTATTCATCCATGGAGACTTTGCAGATCCGGGTCACTCCCCGGGTATGGGTAAGGAAAGAAGCAGGGCAATCCTTGATGAGAAGGGTAAAGGGGATTTTAGCCATGTCTTCGGGTTCCCATCCGCCCATTTTCAGGGCATCTTCGAAGGTAACCACCACTTTTTCCTGAAGATCCTTATTCTGAATCCATTCGATTTCCGGCAAACACTCTCTGATACGGTCTTTCATAATACAATCCCTCCTCGGAAAGATGAGGCTCCCCTTTAGGGGGCCGCTTTGCTCGACTCCTCCAGGGCTATAGAGTCCTGAAGGTTTCGGTAAATCCTCTCGATATGCCGATGTGCCGCCTGGGAGGCTTTTTCAGGGTCGTGATCCAGAATGGCCTCGTAGATTATGCGGTGTTCGTTGATGTAGGCCTCTTTGTCGCTCAAAAGCGTGTAGATGCGCTCATGGGTGGCCATGATAAGGTTGAAAGTCATCTTCACGATATTGACGAAAACGAAGTTTTTCGTAGCTTCCGCCAGGGCGTAGTGAAAATTGAAGTCCGTCCTGGCCCGGAATTCAATCTCCTCCATGTCTTCCTGGGGAGGAGGAGAGAGAAGCCGTCGCAGTTTCGTGAGGTCTGACGGAAAGGCCCGACGGGCCGCCTCGGCGGCAATGGCGGGGTCGAGAATCCTTCGGGCTTCCATAAGTTCCAGAATGGCGTTATCTTCAAGCTGTTCCGTCCGTACGGGAGTCCCCGTTTCCTTGCGGGGTTTGCGAACGAAGCGTCCTTTGCCGGGAATGCTTTCGATAAGTCCCATAAGCTCCAGTACCCGAAAAGCCTCTCGTAAAGAACTTCTGCTGACCCCGATCTCTTCCATAAGTTGTCGTTCCGGAGGAAGCGGTTCTCCCGGGCGGAGAGAGCCTGCGCTGATAAGCCCTTTAAGCTCTTCCACCACCTTTTCGTATATGCGTGTCTGGCGTACTTTTTTCTCGGTCATCCCGTCGCCTCCTGTCTGGACCACCTAGTGCACTTTATACCCTTTTCGGCCTCTTTGTGCAAGGGTTATCAAAAAGTCTTGCAATTGTGCGCAATTTGACGGGGCCCCTTACTTCATTAAATTGATAAAAACCCTTAAGGGCTTGTAAGCAAAGGAGAATTTTTGTTTTTTCTTTGTGGAGAAGAGCTTTTTGTAAATTTAAATTCTTGCTTTTGGTCGAACCGAAAGAGAGATTTTTGTGTATACTGGCGGACCGCCCGGGCGAAAGCCGACAAAAAATTCTCTCTCTTGGCAAGAATGGCAGAGGAGGTACAATATAAGGATGTTATGCCATGTTTCGGCTTTTTTTTGAAATACCGAAAAAACAGTACAAAAGCACAAAAGCACGAAAATTTTTAAGACCAGATGTTATGGACCAAACGACATGCGAGAGCCCATGAGCGAAGAGGAGGAATTTCATGTCTTTTTGTGTAAGTATCATGAACAAGGGATGCCTGCATTTCCGAGAAACCATTACGGGGCAGGAGGTTCTCGAATCTCTTGGATTGTCTTTGAAAGATGAAATCGTGGCTTGGCGGGTAAACGGATATCTCCGTTCCCTTCATTGGACCCTGGATGACAATGCGGAGATAGAGCTTGTGGATACCACGAGCCGGGAGGGGTTGAACGTCTATCGGCGTACTCTCTCGCTTCTCCTCATTTTTGCATCCCGCAAGGTTTTAGGCGGAGATGTGGATATCCGACATTCCCTGAGCAAGGCCTATTTCTGCGAAGCCCCCTCCGGAGAGATAACTCCCTCCCAGGTGGAGGAGATAAAGAACTTCATGGCTGATCTCATTCGCCGAAACGTTCCCATCCGCCGGGAGATTCACTCTCTCGACCGGGCGGTGAAGATTTTTCTTTCCCAGGGAAATGAGGATAAGGCCAAACTTTTGCGTTGGGCCGTACAGGATCCCGTAGAACTGTACCGATGCGACGGCATTTACGGTCTTTTTTACGCTCCCCTGGCTCCCTCCACGGGGTACGTGCCCGTTTTCGATCTGATCCCTCAGGACGGAGGCATGGTGCTGCGTTTCCCCACGGAAGAGTTTCCCCGGAGCCTTCCTCCCTACCAGCCTACGTCAAAGCTTCTTTCGGTGTTCAAGGAATTTCGCTCCTGGCTTGACATCCTTGGAGTCAGCACCATGGCAAATCTGCACGAAAAGATAGTCGAAGGAAAGGCTTTGGAAGTAATGTTGGTTTCCGAGGCCTTTCACGACCAGCGACTCAATCGTATAGCCGAAGAAATTGTGCGACGTAAATCGGTGCGCCTGATAAGTATGGCGGGCCCCTCCGCTTCGGGAAAGACCACCACCTCCCGGCGGCTCTGTGTGCTTCTTCAGAGCATGGGGTTCAATCCCGTGGCCATCGCTCTGGATGATTATTTCGTAAACCGGGAAAACACTCCCCGAGACGAGAAGGGGGAGTATAACTTCGAGTGTCTCGAAGCCCTGGATCTTCCTCTTATCAACGAACATCTTGCGGGGCTCCTGGAGGGGCGAGAGGTGCAGCTTCCCAAATTCAACTTCATTACGGGGCAGCGGGAGAAGGGGCGCCTTTTGCGCCTCGGAGAGAATGATATGCTCATCGTCGAAGGAATTCACGGATTGAACGAACGTATTACCGAATCCGTTCCGGAGGAGATGAAATTCGGCATTTTCGTTTCTCCTCTTACGGGGGTCTGCCTGGATCGCCATAACCGCACCAGCACTACGGACAATCGTTTTTTCCGCAGGCTTGTGCGGGATTACCGTACCCGGGGAAAAACTCCGGAAACCACCATTCTTCAGTGGCCCGGAGTGAACCGGGGAGCCTTCGAATATATTTTTCCTTACCAATGTCGGGCGGATGCCATGTTCAACACTGCCCTGGTATACGAACTGGCGGTGCTCAAGGGATATGCGGAACCTCTCTTGCGGCGGATCCCCGAAACGTCTCCCGCTTTCGGAGAAGCCCAGCGTATGCTTACCATGCTGCGTTTCGTTCCCGCCATTCCCTCGGACAACGTGCCGAACACCTCCATTTTGCGGGAGTTCATAGGAGGAAGCTGTTTCGGGGATTAGGAAGACTGAAATGCAAGTGGCATGCGGTGCCGGAAACGGGGCCTCTCAAGAGGGAGAGGCTTTACAGAATCGCAAGGTTTTTGAAACTTCCGGAAAACTTTTGCATGTTCTACTTACTGAGAAAACCGCAAAAACGAGGTGGTCTTGAGGAATGTCGGAACGAATAGCGGTAATCGGAACGGGGTACGTGGGACTTGTGGCTGCCGTGGGCTTGGCGGATTTCGGGAACCACGTAATGGGAGTGGATAAGATGCCCTCCAAAATCGCTCTCCTCCAACAGGGAAAATCCCCTATCTACGAGAAGGCCATCGAAGAGTATCTCGAACGCAATCTTGCCAGGGGACGCCTGGAATTTACTACGGATATGGAGCGGGCGGTGCGGGAATCCCGGACTATCTTCATTGCCGTGGGAACTCCCGAAGGCCCCGAAGGAGAGGCGGATCTCTCCCAGGTGGAAGAAGTGATTCGCGCTCTTGGAAGGGTTTGTAACGAGTATAAAGTGGTGGTTATCAAATCCACGGTTCCCGTGGGAACCTGCCGGGCCATGCAAAACTTGTTGAACCGGGAGTATCCGGCCTGCGAAGTGGATGTGGTTTCCAACCCGGAATTTCTCCGGGAGGGGCGGGCGGTCTTCGATTTTTTTGCTCCCGATCGGGTGGTTATCGGATGCGAAAGCGAAAGAGCCGAGGTCCTGATGCGCTCGGTCTACCGATCCCGGCAGCTCGAAAATACTCCTTTCGTGTTCTGTACCCTTGAAACCGCAGAGATGATCAAGTATGCCAGCAACGCCTTTCTGGCGACCAAAATTTCCTTTATCAACCAGATGGCGGAGCTCTCCGAAAAAGTGGGAGCCGATGTGCACCAGCTCTCCAAGGCTCTTGGCATGGATGCCCGTATCGGTCCTCATTTTCTGGAACCCGGTCCGGGGTACGGAGGAAGCTGTTTCCCCAAGGATACCAAGGCCCTGGTAAGAGTGGGAGATCGTTTCGGGGTTCCCGTGACTCTGGTGGAACACGTTATTCGGGTGAACGAAGAGCAGAAACAGCGTATGGTCAAGAAAGTGGAAAATTTGCTCGGTTCGTTGAAGGGAAAAACCGTGACCATGCTCGGAGTCTCCTTCAAGGCGGAGACCGATGACGTGCGGGAATCTCCTGCCATCGTTCTGGCAGAGTGTCTCTTGGAAAAGGGAGCCCGGGTTCGGGCACACGATCCCAAGGGGCTTCAGAATTTTTCATTTCTTTTCGGGAGCCGGGTGCAGTATTACGAGGACGAGTTCGAAGCCCTGAAGGGGGCGGATGCCATGGTAATCGTCACTGAATGGAACGAATACCGTAATCTCGATCTCGAAAGAGCTCGGAAAAGCATGAGATCTCCTATTTTGGTGGATCTGCGAAACCTTATTCCGTGTAAGGCGGCTCTGCAGGCGGGCTTTCTTTACGACGGGGTAGGGTATTACCGTAAAGCATAGCCCCTTTTCCAGGCTTTTTCGGAATAATTATTTCTTGTCCTGAAACCTCTGATTTATGACTTGCCTTTGCGCCGGGAGGAGGAAACCCTCTTCCGGCGATTCTTATTTTCCGGGGAAATCCCAATTCTCAAGCGCCTCTCTGGCAGCTTCGTAGCCTTCTGTAATCATCTCTTTGGCAAGGGTGAATTCCAGGAAACGAGCAGAACCTACCTTGGGGCGGATAAGCAAATCCGGATTGTCGATTTTCAGCCTGTTCGTGGCGATTTGCTCTTCCATAATACGTATGGAGTTGCCGAGGACATCGAAAATATTCGGCATGGGCTCCCTCTCCATCCATTCCTTTACGGGATCCAAAAAGTTTGCATCGAACTGTTTCGTATTGTTTTCCAGCCATGCGAGAATTTTATTGGCCTCTTTGCTCTCTTGGTGAAGGGGCTTCTTTTCTTCGTTTATGTTTTCGGAAGCCTCTCCAAGAGCTTCTTTCGTACGCCCGTAGTTGAGATCAACGGCGATAATCCGTTCCGCTCCCATGGCCCGGCAAATGCTGACGGGGACGGGATTCACCATGCCTCCGTCGACCAGGAATCTCTTTTCCCGCCTGACGGGAGTAAACACTCCTGGGACCGCAATGCTTGCCCGAATGGCTTCCACAAGATCTCCATCCTGAATGACCACTTCATCTCCATTCATAATGTCCGTAGCCACGCTTCGAAAGGGAAGAGCAAGATTTTCAAGGTTTTGTTCACCCACGATTTCCCTGAGCAGTTTCGTTACCTTGGATCCTTCGATCAATCCTGAACGGGGAAAGGATACTTCCACAAAATAATGAGCGAGATTTTTCCAATCGAGCTCCAGAAAGACTTCTTCCAGTTTTTCGAGTTTTCCTGCCGCATAAATTCCTCCTACGAGAGCGCCGATGCTGGTGCCCGCGAGAATATCCGGTTCCAGATCCGCCTCTTTGAGAGCGTGCAGCACGCCGATATGTGCCAGTCCCCGGGCGGCTCCGCTTCCCAGGGCCAGGCCGAGCTTCGGTTTTTCGTGTTTTTTCATGAGATTTTCTCCCGTTTCCGTAATTTATGTTGCACAAAAAGGAAGATTTCCTAACCTTTGAAGATGATAGCATTTTTCTTTCGGAATTTCCTGTGCGTGAATATTCTTGGGAGGGGCACGTACACGTTGCGGGGAAGATTTACGGGGCCATGTTTATATATGGACACATGCTTCGTGTTTTTAGTGGCCGGCCTGTTCTCTGGCGGCGTCTCGGTGGCGTCTAAGCACAAAAAAGGGGTTTCGGCTTTTCGCCGAAACCCCGGTGTTTTCAATGGTGGGCGACACAGGGTTCGAACCTGTGACCTCTTCCGTGTGAAGGAAGCGCTCTTCC
>DAIPKP010000165.1:0-2794 GCA_036769705.1 Synergistaceae bacterium | reverse complement strand
CCAAGCTCGGAATGCTTGGAAACGCTTATCCCGAGTTCTTTCACGTGGAAACCTCCTTCGGTCCCAAAGCCTATCGTATCGGAAACCGGGGGACCGATTCCCTGGATGTCGCCATGATGGCTGCCATGGAGCTGAGTGCCCGGGATTTTCCCATGAAGTGCGAAGCCAGCCCCAAAAGCTTGCGAGGCCTTTCTCATCGGGAGGTAGGGGATTTCGCTCCCCTCCCCGAGGAGGGGGGCGAGGGAACCCTGGCGGTACTCATGGAAACTCTGGAACCTTTTATCGACCGGGTGGCGGGAAAGATTGCCGAAGAGTTCATGATGGAAGGGAAGGACGAGTTCCTCCAGACCGCTTCGGAACACGGTTTGCTTTACTGTCTTCCGGAGTACGACATCGAATTCGGAGCTCCCATGAAGTACCGGGTGGGGCGTCATTTTTCCTCCATCGCGGAGTTGGTACGTCAGGTGAACGATTTCTTCCCTGAAAAGGAAATCTTTCTCTCCTGGCTGGAATTCAACGACCTCATGGAAAGAAGGTTTCGGAGCCTATCTTCATGATCCGTCTCGGGCGGAGAAGGGCAGGCTCTTCTGGAACTGATCCATATATGTTTTTTGCGTTACCGATCATATCCGAGAAGGGAGGGCGTGAGGGAGATTCTCGCGTAAAACGGAGGGAATATTCGGCAACATGAAAGAATAACGATGCAAAGGAGTGTATGCGGTGATTAGAACAAGAAAAATGCTGTCTATGGTTATGGCGCTGCTTTTCGTGGCGGTTCTGGCTTTCGGAGCTTTCGGATGCACTGTTGTGGCGGTGGGAAATAAGGCTACCACCAACGGAACTGCCATCATCACTCACAACGATGACTCCGCCAGTGCGAATTTCAAGCTGTGGATCATCGAGGAGAAAGATTGGCCCGAAGGTTCCGAGCGCGATCTCATCATGAACGACCACGATTACGAGCCCGGCGAGGTTATGGGAAGAATTCCCCAGGCCAAGCATACCTATCGGTACTTCAAGAGTCGTTATTCTTTCATGAACGAGATGGGTGTAGCCATGGGCGAATCCACTTTCGGCACGGATAACGCCGCCATCAAGCAGGATCTCATCAAGGACAGCGACGGTGTTATCTATTGTTGGCTTGCCCAGGATATCGCCCTGGAACGGGCTGCCACTGCCAGGGAAGCGGTGAAGATTATGGGCGGTCTTGTGGAGGAATTCGGCTGGGCTGGAAGCGGGGAGACCATCAACGTCACCGATGGAAAGGAAGTCTGGATTGCGGAGTTTTACGGTCGGGATCTCTGGTGCGCAGTGCGTATGCCCGATGATATGTTCTTCGTGGCCGCCAACCGGGCCCGGTTTCGGGGCATCGACCTCACGGACGAAGAGAACGTTATGCACTCCCCGAATCTTACCTCCTACGGCGTGGAGAAGGGATGGATCAAGACGGAGGATGTGGACGAGAAGAATTTCAGCCCCGCCCAGGTGTATGCGCCCCACGAGGAGCGGCTTTACTCCACCCGTCGCGTGTGGAGAGCCCAGGAGCTGGTGGCTCCCTCGTTGAAGCAGGATCCGGGGGAACACAACTATCCTCTCTTCGTGAAGCCCGACAAACTTCTTTCGGTATGGGATATTTTCAAGATCAAGGGTGACTACTATCAGGGAACCGCTTTCGACCTCACTCAGGGTCCCGCCGCAGGCCCCTGGGGCAATCCTCTTCGCCATGCCAACAAGGGAAAAGGAGATTGGGAGCGTTCCATCAATATGCATCGCACCTGCTACGTACATATCGGTGAGGTCAACCCCAATCTGCCCGCTCCGATAAAGGGAATAAGCTGGTTTGGCTACGGTGCTCCGGATACCACCTATCTTACCCCCCTATGGCCCATTATGAGGGAGCTTCCCACCTTTTACGCCGTGGGGTCCCGGTTCGAGGATTTCCGGCGGGATTCCGGCTGGTGGGTCAACTCCTACGTGCAGGAGATGGCCACCCTGAGATACTGTGAGGCCATCCAGGAGCTCTACGCCCTTCGGGATCCCCGGATGTCCACCCAGTTCCGGGCGACCTACCTCATTCAGGACGGTGCGGCGAAGCTGTGGAATAAGGGTGAAAAGGATAAGGCCATCGATCTTGTCTCTCTCTTTGCCTACGATAGCGCAGTGTCCTGGAATACGCTCTGGCTTAAGTTCGGGGATCACCTCTTGGGGAACTACGCCCTGGGATACCGGAATTTTACCACTACGGGCTATCCCGAGGAGTGGAACAGCTTCGTCGGTTACGGTCCTCTGGAACGGAACCCCAAGCAATAACCATGACTTTTCGTTCTCTGAAATCCCCCCTCCGGGGGGGGCTTTTTGTATATCTTGTCTGGGAAATCCTGTTCTGCTCTCTTTTCTTCCCTGGTGCTCCCGGGCTTTGGAATGCGGGGGGTAGGTTATGGAAAGGATCCTTCTTTCTCTTCACGAGGCATTTCTCGAAAGGGGATATGTCTTTTCAAAAGAGCTTGATCCTTACAAGATCGGCTTCGTGGGAGAAGAGTTTTCGCCTCTGACCACCACGCTGGGAGATGAAAAAGATAAGCGTACCAGCGCTCATCCTCTTTTTGCGGTGGCCCTCGGGGAATGTTTCGAGGAGCTGTAGCTGCAAAAGGGGGATCTGGTGGCCATCGGAGCGAGCGGGTCTTTTCCGGGATTTCTCTTTGCGGTTCTGTCGGCCTGTGAGGCTCGTGAGCTGAAGGCTTTGGTCATATGCTCACGAGCCTCACAGGCCGACAGAACCGCAAAGAGAAATCCC
>DAIPKP010000164.1:0-2833 GCA_036769705.1 Synergistaceae bacterium | reverse complement strand
CGTTACTGTACCTACAACGTGGGGTCCCTCAGTTTTTCCGCCGGAGAGATGACCGAGGCGATTCGGAAGATCCTGCCGGATTTTACCTGCACCTACGTTCCCGACGAGCGCCAGAAAATCGCGGATACCTGGCCTCGAAAGTTGAACGACAGTGCCGCCCGGGAGGATTGGAACTGGTCTCCCGAATGGGATCTGGACGCCATGTCCCGGGATATGATCGATAATCTGCGTAAAAAATTCGGCACCGCCGAATAAACCGATGTGTGGAGGTGGCAAAATATGACGACCCGTATGGCCTTTATTACCGAGGAGCTTGCCCGGCTAAGAAAAGAGGGGTTTTATAACCAGATCCGAACTCTCGAAAGCTCTCAGGGGGCGTGGCTGCAGATCGAGGGGAAGCGGGTACTGAACCTCTGTTCCAACAACTATCTCGGCCTGGCGGCGGACGAGCGTATCTCCCGGCGGGCCAAGGACCTTATCGACTCTTTTGGCGTGGGGCCCGGAGCGGTGCGTACCATCGCGGGAACTCTTTCGATCCATCGGGAGTTGGAGGAAAAGCTGGCGGCCTTCAAAGGCGCCGAGGCGGCCATCGTGCTGCAGTCCGGATTCTGTGCCAATCTGGCGGTTATTCCCGCTTTGGTGGGCAAAGAGGACTTGATCTTTTCGGATGAGCTGAACCACGCTTCCATCATCGACGGTTGTCGGCTGAGCCGTGCCAAGATCGTCCGGTGGGATCACGCCAGCCCCGCATCTCTCCGGCAGAAGCTGGAGGAGTATAAAGATCAGAACTGCCGCAAGCTGGTGATTACCGACGGTGTCTTCAGTATGGACGGGGACGTGGCTCCCTTGCCGGAACTTCTGAAGGTAACCGAAGCCTACGACGTGATGCTCATGGTGGACGATGCTCACGGCGAAGGGGTTCTCGGAAGCCACGGCCGGGGAATCATCGATCATTTCGGCCTTCACGGCAAGGTGGAGGTGGAGGTGGGCACCCTCTCCAAGGCCTTCGGCGTGGTGGGAGGCTTCGTGGCGGGGAGCAGGGAGCTGGTGGAGTATCTCAACCAGAAATCCCGGCCCTTCCTCTTTTCCAGCGCCATGACGGTGCCCGACGTGGGGGCCAATCTGGCGGCGGTGGAAATTCTCCAGCAGAGCGACGAACTCGTTTCCCGGCTCTGGAAAAACGGGGAGGTTTTCAAGAAGAAAATGGCCTCCCTGGGATTCAATACGGGAAAAAGCGATACCCCCATTACTCCGGTGATCGTGGGAGAAGCTACTCTCGCGAGAAAACTGAGCTCTCTTCTCTTCGAAAAGGGCGTCTTCGCCCAGGCCATCGCCTTCCCCACGGTGCCCCTGGATACCGCCCGGATCCGGGTGATGATCTCCGCCGCTCACAGCCAGGAAGATCTGGACTTTGCGGTGGATGCCTTCGCTTCCGCAGGAAGGGAACTGGGGATTATCCGCTAGAAAATCGTTTCGTAAAGAGGTTCTTCCTTCGAGAGGGGCCTCTTTTTTTATTTCCGGCTTTATATTGCAACTTCGGGAAAAGCTTGTTAAATTTGGAGCGACAGATCGTGGAAGGGGCTGAAAAAGTGCGGAAAATCTCTCGACATGCGCAATACGGAACCTACGTTCTTTTGGGATTTCTCTTTCTCGGAATCGGGCTTTTCATTTTTCGTAGCTGGAAGCTTGAGGAGGGAAGATTCTTCGCCGAGCAGATACAGCGTACCGCCCGGGCCTCCCATGCCATTTTTTCGGTGTACCAGCGGGCCTCTTCTCTTATCGTGTCTACCATAACGCACAATGAAGAGATTCCCCGCATTATGAAAGAGGCCTGGGAAAATCCGGACCCCCAGGTGCGCCAGAAGCTGCGGACAGAGCTTTTGGAAAGGCTTTCTCCTCTTTACGAAGAGATGAAAAAGAACGATTTTCGGCAGCTTCATTTTCATTTTCCCGACAATACCAGCTTCCTCCGCTTCCATCGCCCGGAAAAATTCGGGGACAATCTCACGGAAGTTCGGAAAACCGTGGCTTTTACCAACAAAAACCTGCAGGAAACCGTGGGGTTCGAGGAGGGGCGAATCTTCAACGGCTATCGTTTCGTCTATCCTCTCTTTTGGAAGGATGAGCATGTGGGAAGCGTGGAGGCCAGCATCTCTCTCTTTCCGGTGGTACGGGAGTTTTCCGCCACCGTGGAGCGTGGAGAAATTGCTCCGGTAATCCTCTTTTTGATCCAGAGAGATCTCGTGGAATCCACGGTTTTTGAAAGCGATCAGGATCATTACAGGATTTCTTCCCTCTCCTCCCACTATATGGTGGATAAGGAGTTTACGGGGCAGTTGGAAGATGCCGCCATGGATCTGGAGGCCATCGACAATGCGGTTCGGCAGGTGGCGGAAAAAAAGATGCCCCGGGGAGAGCCTTTTATCGTGCCCTGCTATCCTCATTCAAAGGGTTGTATCCTCGTGAAATTCCTTCCCGTCCGGAATTTTGAAAACCTTCTGGTGGGTTACGTGGTGTATTACTACGAAAGTCCCGCCTTTACGGTGCTCAAGAAAAGCTATCTTCTCCGGCTTTTCTATCTTCTGCTCTTTGCGGGGGCTGTCTTTTTCGTGGTTTTTCTGCGCCAGCGCTATCTTCGGCAGCTCGAAAAACTTGCCACGGTGGATCCTCTTACGGGAGCGCAAAATCGGCACGCCCTGGTAAAAAGCTTCAACAAAAGCCTTGCTCTTGCCCGGCGTTATGATCGTCCTCTTTCGGTAATCATGTTCGACGTGGATTATTTCAAGACGGTGAATGATGTCCATGGGCATACCGTGGGGGACGAGGTCCTGGT
>DAIPKP010000062.1:0-16062 GCA_036769705.1 Synergistaceae bacterium | reverse complement strand
AAAGGGGAAACAACCATTTCCCTTTTCCCGATTCCGTGGAAAACCCCATCACATCCCGCCATTTCCGGATACGGAAAAAATCCCGGACTCGAGATCCCACTCCCAAAAGCCCATGGAAGCGCTCTGCACCGCCACAAGGATATTCCGTATTCTCTGAGAGAGAAAATATGTTTTTCGGGCAAGCCTGTTTTGTCGAGTACGGTCCTGGAAAGCAATTACCCGCAAGCCGGAAGAAAAACAGTATATCCATCCCTGAGCATGAAGCTGATCGTTTTCCCGTGGAAAGGAGCAGAAAAAAGAAATCTCTTCATTCTTCCGAAGGCTATGGAGAAGACGTTTCCCGAGAGGCGGATCCTCCAGAGGAAGGTCTTCCAAGGAAAAGGATTTTCCCAAGGGAGAAAGAAAACTTCCATATCTTCGGGAAGGAGCAAGCCATTTCTCCACCATTCCCTCAGAATTGACGAAAAGCACCATACTGAAAGCCTTTCCCAGGCGAGAAAAAAAATACTCTCCCTGAGGCATATCAAACGAGCTTTTTTCTTTCGCTCCTGTGTGCATGATCTCTCTCCCAAACCTTTACTCTTATTGTCATGCAAGTCCTTGTTTTTCTCGATTCTCTCAGGCCAAGAGGGTTTTATAGGCCCTTTCCACCTTACCATATGATAGAGCATATCGGAAAAGACTTCCATCGTGGAAAAATCCGGCTTTTCCCACTTATTTCAAAATCCGAAGAACCCAAAAATATAATTAAAAAAGAGGCTTTTCTCTTGTCCTGACTCCCCCTCTGTAGTATGCTACCTTAAAAGAGAAGCAAAGAGAGGAGGGTTACATATGATGGAACGGGAAAACTCCATGAACACCATCATGGTGGTGGACGATACTCCCGCAAATTTGCGGCTTCTGGAAAACATGCTCCGCCGCAAAGGATACCGGGTTTTTGCCTTTCCCAAGGGATCCCTCGCTCTTCGGGGAGCCCTGAAAAACCCTCCGGATCTGATTTTGCTGGATATCAACATGCCCGAGATGAACGGCTACGAGGTTTGTCAGCAAATCAAGCAGGAGCCCTCCCTTGCGGATATTCCGATAATCTTTCTGAGCGCCCTGAACGAAACCGAGGATAAAACCAGGGCCTTTTCCCTGGGAGGGGTGGATTACATAACCAAACCCTTTCAGTTCGAAGAGGTGCTGGCCCGGGTGCGTACACACCTCGAACTGCGGCAGATACGGCAAACCCTGAAAAATCACAACGAAAACCTCGAGGAGCGGATACGCAAACAGATACGGGAAATTTCGGAGGCTCAGATTTCCACCATCATCGCCCTGGCAAAACTTGCGGAGGAACGGGACGGAGATACGGGCAAACACATCGAACGGGTTCGAATCCACTGCCGCAACCTCGCCCGGGAACTGCGGAACTCCTCTCCCTACGCCGGAGAAATCGACGAAAGCTTTGTGGAAAACATTTATCACGCCAGCGCTCTTCACGACATCGGCAAGGTAGGCATCAAGGACAGCATTCTGCAAAAACCCGGAACTCTTTCTCCCGAGGAATACGGGGAGATCAAAAATCATACTCTCATCGGAGCCCGAACCCTCCAGACCGTCCGGGAAGCTTATCCCAACAACGCCTTCATCGGCATGGGTATGGAAATCACCCGATCTCATCACGAGTGGTGGAACGGCAGGGGCTATCCCGAAGGGCTCGCGGGAGAAGCCATTCCTTTAAGCGCCCGCATTATGGCGGTGGCGGACGTGTACGACGCCCTCCGGATGGAACGCTGCTATAAACCCGCTTTTTCCCACGAGAAATCGGTGGCTATCATTCAGGAGGGGAAGGGAACCCAGTTCGATCCCGTGGTGGTAGAGGCCTTTCTGAAGTTGGAAAAAACGTTCCGGGAAACCGTGGAAAATTTCCAGTAGTTTTCACGGGCAAAAGATATACGAAAGGAGCTCCCCGGGGAGCTCCTTTCGTATATGAAACAGCTTCGATCGTTTTACCGGAAAAGATTCACGGGAAAGGCTTCCCGGACTATTCCACGATTTCCCCTTCCACCACATCCCCGTTGGCCTGCTCTTTTTCGGGCTCCGGTTCTTTCCACAAAATTTCCAGGGCGTTCCCCGAGGTTTCCAGGGCAATGGCGGCTCCCTCCATAATTTCTCCTCCCACAAGCTCCCGGGCCAGCTTGGTTTCCACGTTCCGGGAAAGATAACGTTTCAGGGGCCGGGCTCCGTAAGCGGGATCATAGGCTTCCCGGGCGATGAACTCCAAGGCTTCGGGAGTGGCCTTGAAGGTCATCCCCATAGCTTCCAGGCGATGACCCAACTCTTCCAGAAGAAGCCCCGCGATGCGAGCCACTTCGGCCATCCGCAGAGGTTTGAAAAGCACCACGTCGTCTACCCGGTTGAGAAATTCGGGGCGGAAGGCCCCTCGAAGGGCCTGCATAACTCCGTTCCGGGCGTTGTCCGTAATGTCCCCGTCCGGAGTAATGCCCTCCATGAGATAGGGAGCCCCGATATTGCTGGTCATGATAATCACGGTGTTTTTGAAGTTCACCCTCCGGCCGTGGCTGTCGGTGATATGCCCATCGTCGAGAATCTGGAGCAGTATATTGAACACATCCCCGTGGGCCTTTTCGATTTCGTCGAAAAGTACCACGCTGTAGGGCTTCCGCCGCACCGCTTCGGTGAGCTGCCCCCCCTCCTCGTATCCCACGTAACCCGGAGGCGCTCCCATAAGGCGGGAGACCGCATGCTTTTCCATGTACTCCGACATATCCAGACGCACCATGTTATCCTCGCTGTCGAAGAGAGCCGCCGCCAAAGTGCGGGCAAGCTCGGTCTTTCCCACTCCCGTGGGACCGAGGAAGATAAAGGAGCCGATGGGACGCCGAGGATCCTTGATTCCCGCTCGGGCCCGGAGCACTGCGTCCGCTACCGCCCGCACCGCTTCGTCCTGCCCCACCACTCGCTCGTGAAGCACGTCATCCAGGCGAAGCAGCTTCTGGCGCTCTCCCTCCACGAGCCGGGTGACGGGAATGCCCGTCCAGCGGCTCACGATCTGGGCAATCTCTTCCTCGGTAACCTCTTCCCGAAGAAGGCTTTGGGCACTTCTCTCCTCCATCCGGAGCTGGGCCTCCTCCAGGGCTTTTTCCACCTGGGGAAGTTCTCCGTGCCGGATTTCCGCAGCCCGGTTAAGATCGTACTGGCGTTCCGCCCTCTCTACCTCGAGGCGCAGGGATTCCAGTTTTCCCCGAAGCTCCTGAACCTCTCGAATGGCTTCCTTTTCCTTCTCGTATTGAGCCCGAAGAACCTCCGCCTGGGCACGCACCTCCTGAAGCTCTTTCCGGAGTGCCCCGAGACGGTCCTTACTCGCCTTGTCCGTTTCTTTCGAGAGGGCGGCCTCCTCGATTTCGAGCTGCATCACCCGTCGGGAAGCAGCATCCAGCTCTGCGGGCATGGAGTCGATTTCCGTACGCACCATGGCACAGGCTTCGTCCACCAAATCGATGGCCTTGTCCGGCAGAAAGCGATCCGTAATATAGCGATTCGAAAGCGTGGCAGCCCCCACGAGAGCATTGTCCTGAATGCGGACTCCGTGATGCACCTCGTAGCGCTCCTTGAGCCCCCGGAGAATGGAGATGGTATCCTCCACCGTGGGCTGATCCACCACCACCGGCTGAAAGCGCCGCTCCAGGGCGGCATCCTTTTCGATGTGCTCCCGATATTCGTCCAGGGTGGTGGCGCCGATACAGTGAAGCTCTCCCCGGGCCAGCATGGGCTTGAGCATGTTCCCCGCATCCAGGGAGCCCTCGGCCTTGCCCGCCCCCACGATGGTATGGAGTTCGTCGATAAAGAGGAGCACCTTGCCGTTCTGCTCCTTCACCTCGTTCAGTACCGCCCGAAGGCGTTCCTCGAACTCTCCCCGGAACTTGGCCCCCGCGATGAGAGCCCCCATATCCAGGGCCACCAGGGTTCGATCCTTCAATCCCTCAGGCACGTCCCCCCGGACGATCCGGTGGGCCAGCCCTTCCACGATGGCGGTTTTTCCTACTCCGGGCTCTCCGATGAGCACGGGGTTGTTCTTGGTCTTCCGGCTGAGAATGCGAATAACCCGGCGAATCTCCTCATCCCGGCCGATCACGGGATCCAATTTTCCCGTGCGGGCCATCTTCACCAGATCCCGACCGTATTTCTCCAGGGCCTCGTAGGTTTCCTCGGGATTGTCGCTCTGAACCCGCACCCGTCCCCGTACCTCGTGGAGCACCTTGAGGAACCGGGCTTCGTCGATGCCGAAGCTCCGGAGAATTTTGCCGCCCCGGGTGGTATCCCCCTCCTCCAAAAGGGCGGCAAAAAGATGTTCCACCGAGATATATTCGTCCTTCAGGCGCTTCGCCTGGGCTTCGGCCTGAACGAAAAGCTTCTGCAACCTCTGGGTAACGTACATCTTTCCCTGCTCCGTAGAACCTCCGGAAATTCGAGGGCGTTTCGCCAGCTCCTTTTCCACTGCCTCCCGGAGGTTCGCCCCAGGCACATCCATCCGATCCAGAAGCCGGGGGATAAGCCCTCCCTCCTGCTGCAACAGGGCAAGAAGAAGATGCTCCCCGTCCACCTCCTGGTGTCCGTAAGATATGGCAAGATTCTGAGCCTCACTCAGGGCTTCCTGGGATTTCTGCGTAAGTCGATTAAGATCCATATCTTTTCCCTCCTCGGAAAAACTCCCTGGAAACAAGAGCTTTTCCACGTGAACATACCGATTTGAAATACTCCTTCATTATAAAGGTCAAAAAAGATCAGACAAGAGGACCTTCAAAGACATATCCCCGTTTTCTCGGAATAAAAAGTATATAAAGGGCTAAAACCGTTTTTTTAGCAGAATAACTCGTGTTTTCTTTCAAAATCGGTGCTTTTTTAGAAAAATTTTTCCTCCGATTCTTCCAAAAGCTCCTGAAAAGACCGGGCACAAAGAGAGCGGCGCAGATTTCTCCGAAGAGGGCGTTTTTTTCGAAGTTCTTCCAAGGCGCTCCTGGAAATGTTCAGGGAGAGATAGCCCTCCTCCAGAAGAGGAAGCTCCCCCGCAAGTTCGCCTTCGGGAGAGAGGATATGGGAACCTCCTAAAAAAAGAGCGTCCCCCTCGACGCCGGTGCGGCAGCAGCAAAGCACCCAGCAAACCTGGGAAACGCTTATGCCCCGACCGATGTGGTGCCAGGGAAGAAGAGCTCCCGGGGCGTCCTTGGGATCGAGAACGCAGGGAGCCGAAGGAGCCACAATAAATTCCGCTCCTCTCTGTACCGCCAGAATGGCATTTTCCGGATGCCAGAGATCTTCACAGATCAAAATCCCCAGCCTGCCGAAGGGAGTTCGGATTACCCGGATCTCCTCTCCGGGGGTAAACATTTCGTGCTCCCGGTAGTGTGCATAATTACAGAGATTTACCTTTCGGTGCTCTCCGAGAAGTTTCCCTCCGTAAAAACACGCTGCGGCGATGTAGAGGCGATCTCCCTCCATCAGGGGATAACTCACCAGAGCTCCCACTCCGGTGCGCTCCGTGGCAAGGGCGATCTGCTCCAATCCCCGTTTCACCTCCCGGGCAAGAAAAGGACGCTCTTTTTCGGGCAAGGCCTCCCGGGAAAGGCCGTATCCCGTAAGAGCAAGCTCGGGGAAAAGAACACAAGCCGTTTTCTCCCGGGCGGCCTTCTCCAAAAGATCGCAGATGAAGGAGGCGTTGCTTTCCACATCCAGAAAGCGGGGGCTCATTTGGGCAAAGCCAAACCTGGGATTTTCATGATCCATATAAAACGACCTCCTTGGAAATTCCAAAAAATATTTTTTCGCCCTAGGGGGCGACCACACTCCGAAGGCTCCGCTTTTCCTGAAAAAAAAGAAGCTTTCCGAAAGGCTCCTGAAGCCGTTTCGCAAGGACGTCGCACTTCACCACCAGGAGGAAAAAGATTCGCGGATCCCCCAAGGGAGCGCATTCGAAATTCCCCACCCCCTTGGAGAGAATCACCGGAGACTCCTCGAAGAATCGCACAAATTCCGGTGAGCAGCGGTGAAGAGGGGTTCCGGGAGCGCCGCTCCCCGAGGAAATCACCCTGGCGACCTTGTGAAGCCCCACCGCAAAAGCATCTTCCAGAGTGGCATCGTTGAGAGCGGGACGTTCCCGAAGGGCCACGGTAATTTCGATTTCAGGAAATTTTCGCTGCAGCATCTCCGCAAAAAGCTTATCCAGCACGATTTCACCGCAGTTATCCCCCAGGAGCAAAAGCTTTCGGTGTTTTTCGATCTCTTCAAAAAATGTACGGGTACTTTCCCTGGGGAGCCGGGTTTCCTCCATATGTTTTTTAAGAGTTGCCACCAGGGTCTCCTTGCAAATCGCGTCGAAGGCTCCGAAATCGATGAGGTTCCCGGATCCCGTCAGTACCAGGGCCGCTTCCGCGGGATCGGGTTTGCTCAAAAGAAGAGAGCGGTAGGTTTCTTCCAGGGAAAGCATGAGATCGTTGAACTCCTGCTTTTCCCGGGCATAGGGATCCGCCACCCCCGAATGCTTTCGTAAAATTTCGTAGACCCGCTCCGTAAGAAGAGGTGCCGCCTCTTCTTCTCCGATTCGAGAGGACAAATCCGAAAGAAGCTCCCGAAGAAAACGAAAAAAGGCCTCATCCTCGGGAAGCACCCTCTCCGCCATGCGGGACACGTTGCGAATAACACAGGAAACGCAAGGGGGGTACAGTTCCATAAACATATCCTCCATTCTTGAAGGGCAACATTCCATTGCCGCTTTTTTCCGTCCGGGGTTCTCCTCAAAAATCGAGGGAGAAAAGGCTTTTCGAAAAAGTATACCTCAAAGCTCGAAACTCCTTTTCTCGAAAGGAACGAGGTGTTTTTGTTCATAAAATAAAACTAAAAAACCGCCGCAATAGCCTTTTTGATTCTAACAAACAATCCACGAAAGCAATATAAAGACGTTTTCCTCTTGACATCCCCGGATCAAGCCGGTACAATCGGCAAAAATTTTGTTAGTTAAATAAAACAAAAAGGAGGCTTTTCCATGGAACATGCTCCTCTTGAAAACCAACGAATAAACAAGATTTGGGAATACGACTGCCTTATGATATGCACTCTTCTCGGACTAAGCCTTTCAAACCGGGAAATCGGAGAGCTTTGCAGCAAATACGGGCTTCTCTCGGAAGACGATGCGGAAGATCCCTCCCTGGGATTCTACGCTCTCCATCACGCCTGTCACGGAGAAGAAGGTGCGGTCCCTCGTTTCCTGAGCAGAAATTTTTCCCTGAAATACCGGGCTTTTCGGAAAGCTCTGGAAGAGCACGAAGACGACTCCGTTCTCAATCTTACGGAGTTTCTTCCGAAACCCCATCCCAAAGCCCTGGGAGGCGCACTTTGGGCTACCCTTAACGACCCCCGCAAATCCGTTCAGGCTCAGGGAATCTACGGAGCTCATAAAATCGTTCTAAACGCTCTCCGGGAATACCAAGCCAAAGTGATGGGACAGGAGGCGAAAAAGGCAGTTTCTCAAAAGACCTCTTCCGAAGAAAACCTCTCCAGAGAGAAAACCGCAGATGGCTCTCGAAAGGAAATGGAGAAGCTCCGCCGCAAAAACAGGGAGCTCGAAAAAAAACTGGCTCTTCAAGGAGAAGAAATCCGGAAGAGGGAGCTTTCTTTCGGAGAGGAAAAGGAAAAACTCATAGCAGCTTATGAAGGAAAAATTTCCAAACTCCGCCGCCAAATCCGCCTTCTGGAATATTCTCCCGAGGAAAGCTCTTCGAGAACGGTAGAAGGAACTCCTTCTTCCTCTGAAAGATTCTGTACATCTTCGCCCTTTTCCTGTACTTCCCGAACAAAAGCAGGCCCCCTCTCTTCGGCGGATTTTTCCACGCCTCCATGCCACTCCCCAGGGAAATGCCCTTTTTGCATGCTTTCAAATACCACCATTTCCGTCATCGGGGGGCTTTCCAGGCTCGAACAGCAGTACCGGGGCGTAGTGGAACGGCTTGGAGCCCGCTGCCGCTATCATTGCGGCAACTGCCAGCAGGGGGGGAAAAATCTCAAGCAGATGATCCAATCTTCGGATCGGGTTGTTTTTATAACCTCCATCAACTCTCATAACGCCCTCAAGGTTGCCAAGGGAATCTGCAAAAAGGAGGGGAAGCCACTTCATCTCCTCAAAGAAACAAGCCCCACTGCCCTGGAAAAGATGTTTTCTCCCCAATCTTCCGACGACCTCTCCTTTGAAACCCCGGATTTGCAGGAACAGGAAGGACCCTAGGATATGACTCTTTCGAACTCCGCCGCAGTTTTCTGCCATCACGTATACGAATACGAAAAAGGAGTGCGATCCCTGATTCTCCATACAGGGAGGCGGGAAGAACTGCCTCTCATCATGTCGAAGCTCCGCAAACGGAAAATCCCCCACGTTATCTATCCCGTGGGGGAAGAGAAGATCAATGTCTTTTTTGGGAATGCCTCCTGTGTGGAGGTCATCCGTCATATCGGAAAAAACAATCTTCAAGATTACTCCGAGGAAGAGGATTTTATTCTCGGCATTCTTCTGGGATACGATAAAATCCAGCAGTGCGAACGCTATCTCCGGGAACGCCAGAAAATCGCAGACCTTCTGGCGTCCGAAGAACCCGGCTTCACCGAAGAGGAAAAACTCTGTTTCGCAGAAGCCTGAGATCCCCTAAAGCTCCCGCAGCTCCAGATCGAAGGAGTTGAGCACCTCGCATCCTCCGGAGGTTACCGCCACGGTATTTTCCAGATGCACACAGAACCTCCCGGGAAGAAGGATACTTGGCTCCACCGTGAAAACCATGCCCTCTTCGAGAAGCCTTTCCTTTCCCGGAGCTATGTCCGGAGCCTCGTGCACTCCCATGCCAAGGCCATGCCCCAGGCGATGATTGAAATACTTTCCATATCCCGCCTTTTCGATAACTTCTCGGGCCGCCCGATCTACCTCATGGGCGGCAACCCCCGGACGCACCGCCTCCTGCCCCGCCTCCAAAGCCCGGCGTACCGTGTGAAAAATCTGCCGCTCCTCCTCTCCCGGGGATCCCACGAAGAAGGTACGCCCCAGGTCGGCACAGTACCCCCCGTAACGACAGCCGATGTCGAAGCGGATAATGTCGGGAGATTCGAGAATTCCTGAGGTTCCGAAGTAATGGGGAACCGCAGTGTGAACTCCCCGGGAAACGTTAAGATCGAAGGAAGGCCCTTCGGCTCCGGCCTCCTCGAAATACCGAAGCAAAAAGCGCCGCAACTCTCCTTCCGTAACTCCTGGCTTTACCAACGTCAGGGCCTCTTTCAGGGCATTTTCCGTAATCTCCAGGGCTTTCCGGAGGAGTTGCAGTTCTTCCGCGCTTTTCCGGAGGCGAAGAAAATCCAGGATTCCCCGGGCACTCACCAGTTCGAGAGCTCCCTCCTCCTGCATCTCCAGGACATCCACTCCCGGCACATCCGCATTGATTCCCAATCGCCCCGTTTCGAGGCGGTAGGTGCGGAAAAGATCCCGCACCAAGGGGCGAAACCCCGTGGCATCCTCCCAGACGTACAAAGGATATTCCTGGGAAAGTTGGTTTCGAAACTCCTCGTAATAGACAGGAGGTGTTATGCCGAAAACCCGACCGTCTGCAAGCACGAAAACCCCCTTCAACCTCTCGCAGATCCCCGTATGAACCCCCGTAAGGTAGCGAAGTTCCGCTCCGGTTCCGAGAAAAACCGCGTCGAGATTTCTCCGTTGCAGTTCCTCCGCCAGAGCCGCTACCCGTTCAGATGGTTGCATTATCCTTCTCCTTCCTTTCGCATTTCAAGATTCCCCCGGGCAAAATTTTCCGATACCGACAGAGAAGCCATGCCGTCAAGAGAGCCGTCAGGAAATCCACCGCGGGGAAAACCCCCCATATACCCGAAATCCCCCATATTCTAGGGAAAAGAACCAATATTGGCAGAAAGAAAAGAAGCTGCCTTCCCAGGGAAAGCAACGAGGCCGCAAAACCCTTACCGAGGGCTTGGAAGACCGTGGTTCCCACCACCTGAAATCCCACGAAAAAATGCCCGAGATACATGATGCGGGATGCCCGGAGAGCCTTCTCCACCAAAAGAGAATCCGACGAAAAGAGCCGGAACACCGCATGAGGAAAAAGAAACACTCCCGCAACAAAGAGAACGCAAAAAAAGGTGGCCCACCCAAGGGCAAGCCATATCACCTTACAGGCCCGGGAATAAAGCGAAGCTCCATAATTGTACCCGAGAAGAGGCTGCATTCCCTGAGCTATGCCGAGAACCGGAGTGATACCAAAGCTGGAAAGCCTCAGAAGCACTCCCGCCACGGCCAGACAGGATTGATCCCCGTAGTGCACAAGAGAGAGGTTGAGAAGTATTACGAGAAAACTCCCGGAAGCGGAACGCAGAAAGGAGGAAAAGGCCACTCCTCCCATTCCGAGAAGAAGAGAAAGCCGGGGGACCAGGGCTCCGGGAAAAAGCCCGAGGCTTCCTCTCTGGAGAAGCAGAAAGGCTCCCAGGGCTGCGGCGGCCTGAGAAATGACGGTAGCCCAAGCCACTCCCGGGAGCCCGAAGGAATAGACGAAGATAAAAAGGGGATCCAGCACCAGGTTAAGCCCTGCCATGAGAACGAGAAGCCCCATGGAAGCCAGGGCTCGGCCTTCTCCCCGAAGAGCGTAGTTGCCCACCATGGCAAATCCCAGAAAAGGAGCTCCCCAAAGAATAATGTGAAAATAGGCTTTTGCCTGGGGAAAGATCTCCCGGGAAGCCCCGAAAAGGTGAAGCAGGGAGTCTTCGTAAAGCTGGCCTCCCACGAGAAGGAGGCTCCCTAAAAATACCGCCGTTCCGAGGGCCGTTCCCAGAGCGCGCCGGGCAGTATCGAAATCCTTTGCCCCCAGGCTGCGCGAAATAAGAGAGGCCGCCCCAATTCCCAGAGCAAGAGCTATGGCGGAAATGAAAATCTGGAGGGGAAACACCACGGTAATTCCCGCAAGTCCCGAAACACCTATGCCGCGGCCTACGAAAACCGCATCCGCAAGATTATAGAGGGAAAGAACCACCAAACCCACCATGGAGGGAAAGCTCTGTTTCCAGAGAAGCCTTCCCAGAGGCTCGGTCCCGAGATTTGCCTTTTCGGAATGCACCCTATCCTCTCCTTTGGCGAACATACGAGGTTTGTGAAACAAAAATCCCCTTTACTATAACAGGAATTCTTCGGATCTCCCTCTCCTTTTATGAAAAAACAAGGAAGGCCCCTTGAAAAAGGGACCTTCTCCATGGAACTAGTCGATAGGAATGTGGATGATGATACTCCACGGAAACGGGTGAGGCCGGTGCGGCCGAGGATATGGATGCGGACGGTACGGATAGGGTTCCGGATAGGGCGGATTCGGATACACGTAGGGCGGACGAGGATTGTAGGGATACGGCTGAGGCGGACGCGGATAGGGATGCGGATGAGGATTGTAGGGATACGGCTGGGGCGGACGCGGATAGGGGTGCGGATGAGGATTGTAGGGATACGGCTGAGGCGGATGCGGATAGGGATGCGGATGATGCGCTTCCTGCTGAGCTTCAGGAATTACAAACCCCCCGGAACCGCTGGCGGGAAAGGATTTCTTCTGAGGCGAACTCCCCCCGCTTCGTGCACAGGCTCCGGAAATACCCCAAACGAGGATTGCCGCCATTACGAGAACCGTACCGAAAAGAGCGAAACCGTGCCGTTTCATAGTATGTCCCTCCTTTCTCTCTTTGGATAAAAACGATTTTTTCCGAAAAATCGCAAAATCTATCCCCCTTCGCATTTAGGATCAACATATATCCTTTTCCGTAAAGACGCTCTTCAGGAAATGCAAAGAAGTGCAAATAATTTTATTTACACCCGCAGGATTTCTGGAAACGGAAAAGGGAGCCCTTCTCGAAGAAGAGCTCCCTTTGGAATTTCAAAGAATCTATTGTACTTTCAACTTTTTCACTGTCCCTGAGGGGTTTTGGAGGAATTTCGGAACATCCTGCCTCCGGAAGCCTCGCCTTGCGCATTACCTTGCATATTCTTCCCCGAGTCAGAAGCTTTTCCGGAACCTTTTTCTCCGCCTCGTCCATCCCGGGGACGCATGCTGTTATCTCTGTTATCCCTGTCGCCCCGGCCTTCACGGGGATGCCCCATCCGGGGAGTCATGAAAAGCCCTGCCTCCATGTTCTCCGCCATGCGCCCCCGCATCTCTTCGAAAGCCTTCTTCTGATTTTCCGAGAAGGTAGGATAAAGCTTTTCCAGGGCTCCGTTCATTCTCTCCGCACACTCTCCCCAGAAAGCGGCTCTCTCACCGGCCATGCTCCGAAGCTGCTCCTCCGAAGGAGTTCCTTGTCGCAAAGCCTGGAAGAACTTTTCCCGGGCCTCCTCATGTTTTTTCAGGGTCACTCCGTCGATTTCCATATTTTTCCGGAAAGATTCCTTCTGGCTGGGGGTCAATCCGAGAGCGTTCTCAAAATATCCTCCCATAAATCCCATTCCCCAGACTTCCTGAGAACCATAGCCGAAGCGTCTTCCGCTACGCACATCCTTTTGCCCCATTCTCATTCTTCCCTGCATGAGCTCCTGCTGATCCCGGGTCAGCATTTTCCGGCCTTCCTCGAAAGCCTTGTAATGATCCAGGAACATCTGCTCCATCATAGGACCCGCCTTCTGCACGGCTTCGGAAGAAAAAAGCCGCCCTTCTCCGGGAGCCGATTCGGGAGCAAAAAGAGTTTTTCCAAGGGCCTGCATTTGTTTCTCCCGATTCTGCATCAAAGCCTCATGATTTTCCCGCAGGGCCTCCTGCTGGCTCCAGCTCAGCATATTGCCTTTCCGAAAACCCTCGCCCTGAGAAGCTCCATTGCCAGGGTGCGCTTCGGATCCCCCGATGTTCCATGCCAGGATTCCCGCCGCACAAAGAGCCGCCACAGAAAAAACCTTTCCTTTTTTGTTCATCATCGTACATTCCTCCTCTAAAATGATATTGCTTTTATCCTTCTTGAATGAAGAGAGCTCCAAGGCTCTTCTTCGGCACGGCGTAAGAATACCCTCTTTTTCGTAAAGGTGCCTTTTGGAGGATGTAAAGAAAGGCAAAGAAATTCAAGGTCTCGGAAATTTTGCGGAAAATGCGGTATGGTTATCTCGGAAGGTTTTCTATACTTTCCCCTAAACCGATGCGTATCAACTCCGGGGAAAATCCGGAAATACCGGGAAAAGAGGCGATTTTCTTGGAAAAAATCCTTGTTATCGACGACGATTACGAGCTCTGCGATCTTCTGCAGGAATATTTGGAACCCGAGGGCTTCGAGATTCAAACCGCCCATAACGGAAAAGAGGGGCTGGAGAAAGCTCTTTCGGGAGAGTTCGATTTGGTGGTACTGGACATCATGCTTCCCGAACAAAACGGTTTCGATGTGCTCCGCCATCTGCGGAACACGTCGGAAATTCCGGTGATCATGCTTACTGCCCGGGGAGAGGATGTGGACCGCATCGTGGGCCTCGAGATGGGAGCGGACGACTATCTTCCCAAGCCCTTCAATCCCCGGGAGCTCACCGCCCGAATCCGTTCCATTCTTCGGAGGGCTCGAAATTCTCACTCCGATGGAGACGACTCGGTGCTTGCCGTGGGGGATGTGGAGCTGCACCGCAAAAGCCACTCCGCCACATGCGGAGGGAATTCTCTGCGCCTTACGGGAGTGGAATTCCGCTTTCTTCACATGCTCCTGGAAAATGCGGGGAGTATCGTCTCCCGCCAGGCGCTGGCCCAAAAGGTTCTGGAGCGCTCCTACTCTCCTTTCGACCGGAGCGTGGACGTGCACATAAGTAACATCCGTAAAAAGATGGGGCCTCTTCCGGAGGGGGAAGAGCGCATCAAGACCATTCGGGGTGAGGGGTATCTCTACGTTTTGAAGGAAGAGAGCGAGCGATGAAACGCCCCGGGGGTTTTTCCTTTTTTCCCCGAAGCCTTTTTACCACTATATTTTTCTGGTTTCTTCTCGCGGCGGGAGCCATCTTCTTCGTGGTCATCGGCTCCGCCTATTTCATCAACCGCACGGTGGTACAGAATCAGGCTCGGGAAGATCTGCTTCTCTACCTGGATACCTACGGAGAAAATTTGGTAACCCTTTTCGAGGAACAGGGCCTCGGAGAAACCCGACGCCTTCTTCACGATATTTTTCGCCAGGACTCCCGCTTCATGGCCCTTCTCTTTGACGAGGAAGGGAAAAATCTCTTCTTCGAAAGAGGACGGCCGGGAAAATCCTCCGGGCCGCCCTTTCCTCCGAACCCCCATATAGAAGCTGCCCTGGCGGAAGAGGGAAAGGTTTTCTTCGATGATCGCTCCGCCCTGGTGGCCCGGCGTTACACTACGGAAAAAGGCTCCTACGCCCTGGTGGTTTTTACCAGGCTGCGGCCTCTCCTGGACGAAAGCCAGAGCAAGACCGCCCTTCTCCGAACCATGCTTCTCCTGGGAGCGGCCCTTATTTTCTGCTACTGGCTCACCCGGCATCTCACCAAACCCATACGCAAGCTCCAGCAGGCAGCCCTCCGGATTGGATCGGGAGATCTTTCCGCCCGGGCTCCTCTCTCGGTGGAAAAACGCCACGACGAAATCGGCAGCCTGGGGCATGCCTTCAACGCCATGGCGCTGCAACTGGACCATCTTCTTTCCAACCAGCGCCGGCTTCTTCGGGATATTTCCCACGAGCTCCGTTCTCCCCTGGCACGGCTTTCGGTAGCCCTGGAAATCGCCCGGAAACAGGGCCCTCCCGAAATGAGCCGGATCCTCGATCGCATCGAAAGAGAATCGAACCGCATGGATCAAATGGTGGGAGAGCTTCTTGCCCTCTCCCGAATGGAGGCGGAGGCCACGGAAAGCTCCAGGGAAAAATTTTCTCTTCGGGAACTGCTTCGTAACCTGGAGGAAGATGCCTCCTTCGAAGCTCATCACCGAAAGATTTCAGTGATACTGGAGCTTCCCGAAGAAGAGATCCTTCTTGAGGGATTCCCCCGGCTTCTCGGAAGCGCCGTGGAAAACGTGGTACGTAACGCTCTCCGGCACAGCCCCGAAGGAGGCAAGGTCATTCTGGCACTTCGTCGGGAAGGAAAAAGCCAGAGCCAGAAGACCCCCTGGATATGCATTACCGTAAGCGATCAGGGGCCGGGAGTTCCGGAAGAGGAACTTCCCCGGCTTTTCACCCCCTTTTACCGGGTAGACTCCGCCCGAACCCGGGAAAGCGGAGGGACCGGTTTAGGTCTTGCCATAGCGGAGCGGGCGGTACATCTGCATCGGGGCACCATTTCGGCCCGGCAGGGGAAACCTTCAGGGCTGCTCGTGGAAATCCGGCTTCCCCTGGAATAGCGGAAGAAGAGGATCCCCCAAAAATTTCCGGGGGATCCTGCTTTGTTTTTTATTTTCTGAAAAGAGCGCATTGAGAGCCAAAGAATACAGCTATTTCTCCACGGGGTTGCCGCAGTTACCGCAAAACCGGGCTCCCTCTTCGAGAGGAGCTCCGCATTGGGAACAGAACGCTCCGGGAGTTTTTTCGGAAGAGGTTTCCTTCCTTCCCGGAGACGGAGCCTCTTCTTCGAGCTCCATCCGGAGATCTACCGAAGGAATTCGTTCTTCCAGCCCCGCGAGCACCGCCCCGGCCTCCCGGGCAGAGCGGCCATAATCGATAAGGGTGATACCCTTGGCCTTTCCCGAAACGCGCACCCTCGTGGTCTCACGATTTACCGGAGTTACCAGGATGTTCAACCGGGCCCCGGAAGAGAGAAAGGAAAGCCCCGAGGACGCCTCGATCTCCCCCGCTCCCTCGTTGATGGACCGGATGGAGAACTTCCGCTCGCTCAAGGTCTGCAGTATTTCCTTCCAGACCTTTTCCTTGTTTCCCCGAAAATACCGGGTATCCTCGCCGCTGCGAACTCCCATGCAGAATCCCTCCTTTTTTTCGGCACCTCGAAAATGCCGGGTATTTCTTACCAAATTCTATCATTTCCATCGCATTATGAGATATACTTCCTCTGAGGAATTTTTATCC
>DAIPKP010000061.1:0-16172 GCA_036769705.1 Synergistaceae bacterium | reverse complement strand
CCCTCGGTGAAGACTCCACCCGTCAGTTCAAGGTGGATGTAAAGAATGCCGATTCCCTGGCCTCGGAAATGGCGGCTTTCGCCAATACAAATGGGGGCGTCATTTTTATCGGCGTGGCCGATGACGGTTCGACGCCGGGACTTTCAGGGCATGATGTGGCCCGGATCAATCAGCTCATCAGCAATGCCGCCAGCCATCTGGTACGTAGCCCCTTGGCGGTGCAGACCGAGAACGTGGGGCTGGAGAATGATCGCATCATCATCGTGCTGACCGTACCCAAGGGAATCGACAAACCTTATTTCGACAAAAACGGAGTGATCTGGCTCAAGGCGGGGGCTGACAAGCGGCGGGTAAACTCCAAGGAAGAGCTGCGCCGCCTGTTTCAGTTTACCCACCAGTTCCACGCCGACGAGCTGCCCACCAAAGCGGGGATCGATAAACTGGATAAGCTGCGTTTCCGCGATTTTCTGCGGGATGTCTATAAGCAGGAGTATCCTGATTCCACTTCCGAGCTGACCCGATTATTGCAGAACATGAACCTGGCCACCCATGACGGCCGGTTGAATCTGGCGGGAGTGCTGCTGTTCGCCGAACAGCCCGAGTGGATCGTGCCGCAATTCGTGGTCAAGGCGATTCGCTACCCCGGTAATAAAATTCACGCTACGGACTATCTCGATACCGAGGATTTTGCGGGGCCGCTGCCGAAACTCTTTGAGGGAGCCCTGGCCTTTGTCATGCGCAATCTGCACAAGGTACAGGCCGGGCGCGGAGTGAACGCTCCAGGGGTACCGGAGATTCCCGAGGCGGTTTTTGAGGAGCTCCTGGTTAATGCTCTGATGCATCGGGATTATCTGGTCAGCGCCCCCATCCGACTCTTTGTTTTCGATGACCGAATCGAGATCATCAGTCCCGGTCATTTGCCCGACAATTTGACGGTGGAGAAGATCCGGGCCGGAAACTCCAACATCCGCAATTCCATCCTCGTTTCCTATGTGGCCAAGGGGCTTCTTCCCTATCATGGCCTGGGTTCGGGCATCAAACGGGCGTTGGAAAAATGGGAGGATATCGACTTTGTCGACGATCACGAGGGCTGTCTGTTCACCGCCACGGTTTACCGCAAACCTGTGGAAGAGCTGGAGTTGGTGGAGAAACATGTGTTAACGGATCAAAGATCCGATTTATCCGGTCGTTCTGACCCGATAAATGACCTTTTAAATGTACTACGTTTCGATCCCTCCGCAGGCTATACGGCATTAGCCGAGCGACTTGGAGTGAGTGAGGCCACAGTAAAACGCAATATTCAGAAACTGAAACGGCAAAACCGCATTCGCCGGATCGGCTCCAAAAAAACCGGTCATTGGAAGGTGATTGAATGACCCCTTCACCCTATACCGAAGATACCCTTGTTCAGCGGACCACTGCGGAGTACCTGGAGCGGGAACTCGGCTGGGAGTCCCTGTATGCCTACAACAACGAGGATTTCGGGCCGGATAGTCTGCTGGGGCGGAAATCGGACCGGGAAGTGGTGTTGACCCGTATCCTCCGGGCCAAGCTGGAGGAGTTGAATCCGGGGCTGCCGGACATGGCCTATGAGGATGCCCTCCGCCAGATCGTCACGGTCTCCGCTTCCCAGAGCATGGCCGCCACCAACCACGAAAAGTACGACCTGATCAAGGAGGGCGTACTGGTCCCCTTTCGTGATTCCAGGGGAGAGCGGGTGCGCCGGCGATTGCGAATTCTCGATTTCGACGTTCCGGAAAACAACCATTTTCTCTGCGTGCGGGAGCTGTGGGTGCGCGGAGATCTGTACCGCCGCCGGGCGGATATCGTGGGTTTTGTCAACGGCCTGCCCCTTCTGTTTATGGAGCTGAAGAACGTCAGCAAGGATATTTGCGTTGCCTACGAGAAGAACTTTCTCGATTACAAGGATACCGTTCCACATCTCTTTCATCACAACGCTATAGTGGTGCTGGCCAACGGAGTGGATGCCAAGCTCGGCTCGCTTTCCAGCCGGTTCGAGCATTTTCACGAGTGGAAGCGGCTGGAGGAGGATCAGCCGGGTGCGGTGGATATGGAGACCCTGCTCAAGGGAGTGTGCGCCAAGGCCAATTTCCTGGATTTGGTGGAGAATTTTATCGTCTTCGACGACTCCGCGGGGGAATCAAGAAAGATTCTGGCCCGGAATCACCAGTACCTGGGGGTCAATCGGGCCGTCGAAGCGGTCCGCTCCCGCAAGCGTTTGAATGGGAAGCTGGGGGTTTTCTGGCATACCCAGGGTTCGGGCAAGAGTTATTCCATGGTGTTCTTTACCCGCAAGGTTCATCGCAAACTGGGGGGTAACTTCACCTTCCTGATTCTCACCGACCGGGAGGATCTGGACAGGCAGATCTACAAGACCTTCGCGGGGTGCGGCCTGGTGGATAATGACCGGAACCCTTGCCGGGCAGCGAGCGGAGAACACTTCGTTCATTTGATGTCCCAGCATAAATCGCATATTTTTTCGCTGATCCAGAAATTCAACCAGACCGTCCTCGAAGGAGAGGCCTACACCAGGCGGGACGATATTATCGTCATTACCGACGAGGCCCACCGTACTCAATACGGCACCCTGGCGCTGAACATGCGCAACGCCCTGCCGAATGCCAGCTATATCGGCTTTACCGGCACGCCGCTTTTCAAGAATGACGAGATTACCCGGCGGGTGTTCGGCGATTATGTCTCCACCTACGATTTCCAGCGGGCGGTGGAGGATAAGGCCACGGTGCCGCTCTATTACGACGCCCGGGGAGATAAGCTCGGCGTGGCGGTGGGGGATTTGAACGAACGGATCGCCGAGAAGCTGGAGGAGCTGGAGACGGATACTATCGACGTGGAGCAGCGCCTGGAGCAGGAACTCAAGCGGGATTATCACATCATCACTGCGGGAAAACGCCTCGATCAGGTGGCCCGGGATTTTGTGCGGCACTACTCCATGGCATGGGAAACCGGCAAGGCCATGCTGGTCTGCATCGACAAGGTTACCTGCCTTCGCATGCACAAGCTGATCGAGTTCTACTGGAACGAGAGAATCCGGGAGCTGGAGAGGGAGTTGCCCTCGGCTGGGGATGAGCAGGATGAACAGTACCTCCTTCGTCAGATCGAGTGGATGCGCCAGACCCAGGCGGCGGTAGTGGTCAGCGAGGAACAGGGGGAGATGGAAAAGTTCCGAAAATGGGATCTGGACATCACACCGCACCGCCGCCTGATCAAGGAAGGCATCGCCCTGCCCGAAGCCATGCGTAAACAACCCCGGTTTCAAAATATGCAGCGGCTTTCGCTGGAAGAGGCCTTCAAGACGGAGGAACACCCTTTTCGCATTGCCCTGGTCTGTGCCATGTGGCTGACCGGTTTTGATGTTCCCAGCCTCTCCACCCTCTATCTGGATAAGCCTCTTAAGGCGCATACGCTGATGCAGGCCATTGCCCGGGCGAACCGGGTTAATGAGGGCAAGAACAACGGCATGATCGTGGATTACTGCGGCATCCTTAAGAATCTGCGCCAGGCTCTGGCGACCTTTGCAGGAGTTGGCGACGGTGGGCGCGGCGGAGAGGGCGGCGAAACCGAACCGGCCAGGCCGAAGGAGGAGTTGCTGGCGGATCTTCGTGAAGCGATCGGCTTTGTCCGGTCTTTTCTGGAAGAGCGAGGGGCATCTTTGGATGACATTATCCAGAAGACCGGATTCGCCAGAAATGCGGCGATTCTGGCGGCCAAGGAGGGGGCGAACGAAAACGACGAGACGAGAAAGCGCTTCGAGGTGATGTGCCGGACGGTGTTCTCGAAATTCAAGGCCTGTTTCAGCCTCGAAGGTGTCAATGATTACCGGAAGGACTTCGACGCCATCAACATTATCTACAAAAGCCTGCAACAGGATCGGGAGCGGGCGGATATCGCCGACATTATCCGGCAACTGCATCAGGTGGTTGATGAGACGATTAAAACCCAGCCGGATCGGGTAGCGGAGAAATCCGAGGCCTACGATATCAGCAAGATCGATTTCGAGCGGCTGCGCCGGGAGTTTGAGCGAAGTCCCGCGAAACGTACCACCGTGCAGAATCTGAAAACCGCCATCGAGCAGCGTCTCCAGCGTTTATTGCAACAGAACCCCCTGCGGACCGATTTTCAGAGACACTACGAGAAGATAGTCGCCGAGTACAACCGCGAGAAGGACCGGGTGACCATCGAAAAGACCTTCGAGGCGCTTTTGCAGATCGTCAGAGATCTGGACCACGAGGAGGGCCGGGCCGTACGGGAGGGGCTTGACGAAGAATCCCTGGCGGTGTTCGACCTCCTGAAAAAACCGGATCTGGAGCCCCGCGATATCAAGCGCATCAAAGCTGTTGCGGTAGATCTTCTCGAAACGCTGAAGGCGGAGAAGTTGCGGATCAACCATTGGTGCCATAAGGAATCCACTCGTGATGCGGTTCGGCTTACGATCCGGGATTATCTCTGGAGCGAGAAAACCGGGTTGCCCCAGGCGTATTCTGAGGCGGAGGTGCGTGAAAAAACCGAAGCGGTTTTCGTCCATGTATTTCGGGCGTACCCCAAGGTGCCGTCACCCTATTACGCGAGCATGGCGTCCTGAAGAGATTCCTTCGGCATTGGTAACCCTTGAGATTATGGGGATGGCAGGTGAATTTCACTGAAGCCGGGAAGGCGGAATGAAAGCCCCCGAGGTTTTTCCTACCCTCCCACAATTTCGTTCAATCCTTTCAGGATGAGGGCCAACTCTTCCGGGGAGACGCTGCCAATTTTTTCGCGGAGCTTCCTCACAGATAACGTGCGGATCTGGCTTATCTTCACCCAAGATTCTATCGGAAAGCACTCCCTCGGAAAGAGGCAATGGGGCATAGGAGTGTGCCGCATGTTTATGTGATGGTGACACGATAAAGGGGTGACTTTATGTTTGATAAAGAAATTTTGAAGAAAGTCTTGGCAAGCTACAAAGAAGATTTTGTCACGAGGCAGTGGCCGGACGAAAAATATAAATGGGAAGCGGTAAAGAATTTTCAGGATAACTGGAATGTAAACGCCCCAGATTTTGCGAGCATGCTTACCCGCTCTCTCTCAAAAACTGACAACCTGCTGGCTTCGGCGAATAACTTTCCGGGGAAGATGATGCAGGATTTTGCGAGGGTTGCCCCGGAAGAGGTTCGTGCCATGTTTCTCGAACTCTTCGATGAAAGCACAGAGGTTTATGAGCGCATGGAGAGCTTTAAGATGAAATCTGCAGAGTTGCTCGGCAAGTACGGAAATGGAGCGGGTCAACATTTTCAGAATGAAAATTCTATAAGCACATATTTATGGCTTCGGTATCCAGACACATACTATATATATAAATTTACTGAAATCAAAGCGGTGGGCAAGGAGCTTAAGAGTGACTGCACTTTCAAAAAAGGGGCATACGCTGAAAACATCAGAAACTTTCTGAAGCTGTACAACGGAATCTGTGCGGAATTGCAATCGGATCATGAGCTTGTGAATCTGTTGAAGGTGCAGATTACAGAGAGCTGTTATCCCGATCCGGAGTTGCGCACCCTCACCATTGATGTGGGGTTTTATATCAGCCATGCGTATGTAGAGGGATGGTGGCCCAAAGATTACTCCCCGGGGCTTTCCGTTGCGCAGTGGGTAGATCTCCTTCAGGATAACGAGGTGTTCCATGCCAACAATCTCGAGATCATGAAGCGCATTAAGGATTATGGAGGGCAGGCTACGTGTACTCAGCTTGCCATCAAATACGGGGAGACAGCGAATTTCTACAATGCAGGCTCCTCCACCCTGGCGAAGCGCATAGCAGAGAAAACAGGGTGCCCCGTCATGACGGGAGAGGACGAATCCTCTTTCTGGTGGCCAGTCCTCTACGTGGGAAGAAGGGCCGACAAAGATGATGCGGGTTCTTTTACATGGAAACTGCGTGATGAGTTGGCGGAGGCTCTGAATAAGGTGGATTTATCTGAGGTTCCGCTCTACGCTCCTGTCGCCCCGGGGGAAGAAGAGCGGGGGTATTGGTGGCTGAATGCCAATCCCAAAATCTGGAGTTTTTCCGATATGGCTGTGGGGGATGTGCAATCCTATACCCTTTATAACGATAATGGAAACAAACGCCAGGTTTTTCGGAATTTCCTGGATGCAAAAGCCGGCGACATGGTTATCGGGTATGAAACCACCCCGGTGAAAAAGGTTGTGGCTCTCGGTAAGATCAGCGCAGAGCAGGATGGGGAGAAGATCCATTTTGAGAAGGTTGAGGGACTTGTCTCTCCCATCGATTATGCCACGTTGAAAAACTGTCCGGAGCTGGAGCGCATGGATTATTTTAACAATCCCCGGGGAAGTCTGTTTGCTCTGACCAGAGGGGAGTACGACTTCATCCTCGATGTGATACGTGAAGAGAATCCGATTTCCAGGGAGGAACAGGCCCAGACGTATGGCAAGGCGGACTTTTTGAATGAGGTCTACATGAGCGAAAGCCGTTATGACATGCTCGTGAACCTTCTGAAGAACAAAAAGAACGTCATTCTTCAGGGTCCCCCTGGTGTGGGAAAAACCTTTGCTGCCAAAAAGTTGGCGTACTCCATGATGGGTAAAAAGGATGAAAGCCGTATCGAATTCGTGCAATTCCATCAGAATTATTCCTATGAAGATTTTGTGATGGGATATAAGCCTGTGGATCATGGATTTGAGCTGAAAACCGGTATTTTCTATCGTTTTTGTCAAAAGGCCGCCAATCACCCGGAAAAAGAGCACTTCTTCGTCATCGATGAGATCAATCGCGGCAACATGAGCAAAATCTTTGGAGAGCTGCTCATGCTTATTGAGAGGGACTACCGGGGAACCAAGGTGACCCTTGCATACGATGGCCGCCCCTTCTCAGTACCAGAGAACCTGTATATCATCGGTATGATGAACACCGCAGACCGTAGCCTTGCCATGATTGACTATGCCCTCCGGCGTCGTTTCAGCTTCGTCGACATGGATCCAGGATTCGATTCCGAGGGCTTCCTCAAATATCAAGATGCTCTCGATGACGAAACCTTCGTTGCGTTAATCTCTCGCATAAAGGAGTTAAACCGGGAGATTTCTCGGGATGCGTCCCTGGGAGAGGGTTTCTGCATTGGGCATAGCTATTTTTGTGAAAGGGATTCCTGCTCGGATCTCTGCCTGGAGGAATGGATGCAATCTGTGGTGGAGTACGACCTTCTCCCCATGCTGGGTGAATACTGGTTTGATGACAGTGCAAGGCTTCAGGAGTGGGAGAACAGGTTGCGTGGCCTCTTCCAATGATGAGAGACAGAAATATTTTAATAAAGAACATATATTACATGCTCTCCTATGCTTTTACCTCTCTCAAGCAATCGAACTTTGAGAGCGTAGCCACCGAAGAGTTTGATAACATACACAATCTCTTCGGGGCAATTCTTGCCAGGGGTTTGGGGCAGCAGCTCAAGCAGGGGCTGTACCGGGAGTATTTGAATAAAAGAGAGAATTTAACAGTCATGCGTGGCAAGATCGATATGTGCGGTACTATTCGGAGCAGGATCGCCCGGAAGCAGGTTTTGGCCTGTGAGTATGACGAGCTATCGGAAGACAATATATTCAACCAAATTCTCAAGACAACCGCTATGTTTCTTGTGCGCCATGGGGAGGTTGATAGGGAGCACAAGGACGATTTGAGAAAAAAAATGCTCTACTTCTCTCATGTGGGTACGCTGGATCCTGCTGCGATACCGTGGTCGTCTCTTCAATTCCAGCGCAATAATCAGACGTACCGAATGCTCCTCAGCCTTTGCCAGCTCATGCTGCAAGGCATGCTCCTGACAACAGATGCGGGAGAGTACAGACTGGCTTCATTTCTGGATGAGCAGAGGATGAGCCGGCTTTATGAAAAATTTATCCTGGAATATTACGCCAAAGAGTTTCCCATGCTGCATGTGAGGGCGTCACAAATACCCTGGGCCTTGGATGATGGCATACGGGCTATGCTGCCTGTTATGCAGAGCGATATTACACTATCTCATGGCGCCAAGGTTCTTATTATCGATGCGAAGTATTACGCACACACCACCCAGGTTCGGTATGATGCGCATACAGTGCACTCGAATAACCTGTATCAGATTTTCACCTACGTGAAAAACAAGAATGCGGAACTGAAAGACCTGCCTCATGAAGTATCTGGTATGCTCCTCTATGCCCGGACAAATGAAGTCCTTCAGCCTGATAGCACCTATCAGATAAGTGGAAATAAAATTAGCGTGAAAACACTTGATCTGAATTGTGAGTTTGCAGAAATCGCTGCCCAGCTCAATTTAATTGTGGAAGAACACTTCGGTTGCGTTCGTTAATTTAAAAGAGGATCACTCCGGATATCCCTTAACCTTATATGCTATATGGTGTTCTATAAGGCAATCTTGTAAGAAGTCGTTGTTCCCGGATATTTCCCCCTCGCAAAATTGCGGGGAGGGGGGATTTTTGCATTTTCTTTTTCTTTCAAGATTGCTCTACCATGCTATACTCTTAACCAAATGGTGCTCCTTTTTGAGGGCATGGAAGAGATGTCCTTTTGAAAAAATCGCGATATTTTGAGAGAGGATGAGAGATATGTGCCGCTGCCGTGACGGTTTGGGTGAACAAAAAACCGGGATTCCTTTTTTTCTGCCTTTTCTGATATTTTTTCTCTTTTTGTTTTTCTCTGGTTCCGCTATCGCCGCTCCGCCTCCGGAGGTGCTTTTTAAGGTAGGGGAGGCGGTGATGAACTGGAATGGCCGGAGCCCGGGAGATCTTTTCGGTTCGGTGAAAGAAGCCAACCCGGATCTTTCGGCTATCGAATCCCTGGAGGCTTTGGATGCGGCCCTTCGGGGGAGGCAGATTCCTCCGCTCGGGGGGTATACCAAAAGCATCGAAGCCCGGCGCGAGGTTGCCCGGGAGATGGTAACAAAGGCCCTTTCGGAGAGCCGCAACAAGGTTTTTGCGACATATGTACAGGAACATCCCGAGAAGGCCCGGAGCCTTTACGGCGTGGCGGAACAAGGGGCTTTGACCCGTAAAGATTCCGGGAATCCCGAAGCCTCGGAAAGGATCCGCTGTGGTGTCCTCGGGGTGGATTTCGCTGTGGCGGAGGAGATTCAAGAGCTTTGGAAAGAGGCGTTTCTGCACATTCTCGGAACTCCCGGAACGAAACTTTCCCCGGAAGATTTCGGGGTGACTCTTATTTCTCCGGAAGGCGAGGAGGCTCATTCCTTCCAGGAGAGTTTCCTGCCGCTGGATCTTTCGGGGAACTTTGGCTCTTCCGTGAAAAAAGACGCCTTGGCGAAAGAGCTTGTCCTGCAGGAGCGCATGGCCCGAATCCGGGATCTTGCCACCCGAGAGGGAGTTTTCGAGGTGCTTTTCGATGAAGAGGGAAGCCTTCGTAATCCGGATTCTTTGAACCTTGAAGATCCCGAGGCTTTGGTTAGGGAAGCCTCTGCAGACCTCTCCGAGGACCCTCCGGAGCCTACCGCCACGCCCACGCCGATGCCCACGGCCACGCCTACCCCGGAACCTACCGCCACACCCACGCCGGAGCCTACGGCTACGCCCACCCCGGAACCTACCGCCACGCCCACCCCGGCGGTGCCGGATCTTTCGGTGGAGCTGGAAGGGCTGGAAGAAATGCTCCAACCCGGAGAAACGCTCCAGATTACCGCCCGGGTGCAGGGGGGAATACCGCCCTATCGATATGCCTGGAGCGAAAATCTCCGGGCCAGCGGTGCCAACGCCCGGTACGAGGCGGAGGCCCCCGGTAAGATAACGATTTCCCTTACCGTGCTGGACAGCAGGGGAAAAACTGCGGAAGTTCGCAGAAGCCTTGCCGTGGTTCCCTTGGAAGTGCGGGTGGAGCTGCTGGGGATCTTTTCTCCCCAGGGAAGCCCTCACGAAAAAGAATCCCAAGAGATTATGGCGGGGGACCGGGTGCATCTCAAGGGCATGACCAGCCGCCGATATCCCGGTATGAAATACCGTTGGAAGGCGGAAGGAGGAGTGCTCTTCGAAGGGCGCACCTCGGGAGAAACCGTGGCTCTCTATCGCCGTGACGGAGGAAGCGCCGCCATCACTCTGGAAATTCTCTCTCCCCGGGGAAATCTTTTGGGAGAGGGAAGCTACGTTTTTCACGTGAAACAACTCCGGGATCCCGCCCGGGCCAGGGAGCTGCTGGAAGAATCCCGGAAGGCCTGGGAGCAAAAGGATTATCCCCGGGCTCTTTCTCTCGTTCTTCAGGCGGAAAAACTGGACCCCGAGGATCCCGAAATCCGGGAAGTACGGGAAAAACTGGAGACCCGCCAGGAGGAGCGGAAGCGGGCTTTGGAGCTCCGCACACGGGGGGAGGAGCAGATTCGGGAGGGGCATCTCGAAGAGGCCCTGGAATCTTACCGGGAGAGCTTGAACTATGAAGAGGATTCCGAAACCCGGCGGCGCCTGGAGGCCCTGGAGGAGTTCGCCGAAGGATACCGCAAGGCCCGGGAACTATGGGAACAGGGAGCGAAGCTCCAGGAGCACAAATACTACCGGGAGGCCCTGGAAAAGTACCGGGAAGGCCTGCGATACTACGCGGATTCCCGTATAGAAGAACATGTCCGAACGCTGGAGGAGTATCTCCGTAAAGCCGAGGAGACGGAAAGGCAGAAAAAGGAACAAGCCCGCAAGCTCTGGAAGGAGGGAGCGGAGCTCCAGAAGAAAAAACGCTACGAGGAGGCCCTGGGAAAATACCGCCAGGGGTTGGAATACTACGAGGATCCTCGGATGAGAGAGCATGTGAGCCAGTTGGAGACGTATCTCGGAAAGGCCGAAGAACCTTCCCGGCCCGAACCTACTGTGGCCCCGTTACCGGAGCCCACGGAAGCTCCCCGGCCGTCTCCTACCCTGGCACCTCCGGTTCCCACGGAGATTCCCCATCCCTCTCCTCCGGGGCCTCCCTTTCCGATGCCCACCGCAAGCCCTCTGGAGAGCGAGGGGACTCCAATTTCGGAACCCCGATCGGGAAATCTCTCGGATTGCGGCCTGGCCTGGCAGGAAATACGCCGGTTCGGCCTGGTTTTCGAAGTCCCCCGGGGCTGGATTTTCGACGAAGGTGGATGGCACACCGGGGATCCCGAGAATCCCGATGCGGTGGTGGGGGTAACCCGGGAAACCCGAGAGGATTGGCAATCTCTCCTGGGTTTTCTGAATTCCGGCGAAAGCCGTACCGTTACCGTGGCGGGGCGTGCCGTAACGTTTCATATCTCCCGGGAGGAAGAGGCCTCCTCGGGAGAGTCCAAGGTGCTCGCCCTGGGAGCTCTCGAGGATCCCGCCTCCTCGGAGCACGTGCTCCAGATCGGGTACAGCCTCTCTTTTCGGGGCAATTACGACTGCGTGGCGGAGCGGTTTCTGAGATCTTTCCGGTTCGAGTAGTTTCTTCGTGAAATTTTCGGGATCGAAGAAAACTCCGGGTTTTTTCGATCCCCAGCGGTGTTATCGGGATGATTTTTACGGTGTGCCTTCGTAATGTAAGCCTTCCGAGGCGGAATGCGAGGTTCCCATGTTTCGGATTCGAAGAATTTTCGACGACCTTCTCCCGGTAAACAAACATGCCCTGGAGCAGGTAAATTCCCTTCTGCGACGGCAGTTCAGCGATCTGGAGCAATACAAGATCGACCGCATACCCGAGGTGTTGCGGCATCCTCTCAAATACGGTTTCCGAACCATTCTCTACGTGGCGGAGGATCAACGTCACAATCTGCACGGTTTGGCCCTTCTCGATCATGATGCGGAGCTCTCCTTCTGTTTTCTCGATTATCTTGCGAGCCATCCCGGGTTTTCAGGCCGGGGGGCAGGAGGAGCTCTGTACGATCGGGTTCGGAGAGAGGCTCTTTCTCTGGGCGTCTCGGGGATCTTCCTGGAATGCCTTCCCGACGATCCCGCACTCTCCCGGGATCCGGAAATTCGCAAACAGAACGAAAAGCGCCTGCGTTTTTACGAGCGTTACGGAGCGCGTCCCATTGCGGGTACCGCCTATGAAACTCCGGTGACTCCCGGGGCGGACAATCCGCCCTACCTCGTGTACGACGGATTAGGGCGCAAGGAACCCCTGGAGGCGGCCTATCTGAAACGAGTGGTAGCGGGAATCCTCGAGAAAAAATACGGGGATCTCTGCACTCCCGAATACGTCCGGAAAGTGCTGGATTCCATTTCCGAAAACCCCGTACGGCTTCGGCCCTACCGGTACGCCAAAGCTCGCGTGGTGGAAGAGAGGTCCGCCCGAAGTACGGCGGAGCTGGAGAAAATCGCCCTGGTGGTGACGGATCAACACCAGGTTCACCATGTACACGAACGGGGATATGTGGAGTCCCCCGCCCGTATCCGGGCCATTCTGCCGGAACTGCTCTCCACGGGAGCCTTTCTGCAGATCAAGCCCTCTCATTTTTCCGAGGAGCATATTGCGGCGGTGCATTGCCGGGAGTACCTTTCCTATTTCAAAAAGGTCACTCGGGAGATCCCCGAGAACGTCCCTCTCTATCCCTACGTTTTTCCTCTCCGCAACCGGGCGAGGCCTCCCGTGGAGCTTCCCGTCCGGGCGGGATATTACTGCATGGATACCTTCACTCCCATCAGCCGCCAGGCCTACGAAGCCGCCCGGCGCGGCGTGGACTGCGTTCTTACCGCGGCCCGGGAGGTTCTTTCGGGCCGGAAAATGGCCTATGCCCTGGTGCGTCCTCCGGGGCATCATGCGGAAAGAGGTTTTTTCGGGGGTTTCTGCTATTTCAACAACGCCGCCGTGGCTGCCCACTATCTCAGCGCCTTCGGCAAGGTGGCCATCCTCGATCTGGACTATCATCACGGAAACGGGCAGCAGGACATTTTCTACTCCCGTTCCGATGTGCTCACACTCTCTCTTCACGGGCATCCCCGCTTCGCCTATCCCTATTTTTCCGGCTTTGCGGACGAAAAGGGGGAGGGAGAAGGGAGAGGATATAATTACAACTATCCCCTTCCTGAAAAGGCGGAGGGATCTCTCTATCTGGAAACGCTTCGAAAGGGGCTGCAGGAAATGCGCCGTTTTTCTCCCGCCTATCTCGTGGTGTGTCTTGGCCTGGATACCGCCAGAGGAGATCCTACGGGAACCTGGAGTCTCGGAGCCCGGGATTTCACCGCCTTGGGAAAAGCTGTGGGTTTTCTGAAGGTTCCCTCCCTGGTAGTGCAGGAAGGGGGGTATAGGATTCGATCCCTGGGAATAAACTGCCGATCCTTTCTTTTGGGGCTCCGGTCCGGCATGGAGGAGTAGAAATAAGAGCGCGGATTCTCTCGCCATGTCGTTTTTTTGGGATATACTTTACCTCGGTTTTATGGCTTTTTTTTCGGGTTCCGGTATTTTCCCGCCGGAGAAAAGGTCCTCTTCTTTCCGTCCGCAGTTTGGGGAGGTTTGGAATCCCCGAATCGATCTACCACACTCCTTTCTCGATCTTTCCTTTCTATGTGCCTTTCTTGCCGTAAAACCGTGCTGTGGGGCGGAGCATGGCGCGCTATGTCCGAAAAAGTGTAAGAAAAGGTACATCATGAAGAGGAAAGGATAGGTGAGGAACATGCGAAGCGTAACGAAAATCTTGATTCTGCTCCTTCTGTGTTTTTTTCTGGGGAGTTGCGCGGAGGCGGCAATACAGTACGTGAAAGAGGGGGGTATCGGAGACGCCAGCTCCTGGGCCCAGGCGGGGGGCAATCTGGCGGGGGTTCTCGCGGGGACCACTGGCGGGGACGAGGTGTGGGTAGCCGAAGGAACCTACAGCCCCGGTCCCGATCCTCTGGATACCTTTACGATACCCGAGGGAGTAAAGCTGTACGGCGGCTTTCAGGGAGGCGAAACCGATCTGGCCCAGCGAAATTGGGAACAGCATGAGACGATTCTCCACGGAGGCGACGTGAATCACCATGTGGTTTCCGTGGCTTCCGGGGCAGGGCTGAGTACGCTCATCGACGGTTTTACCATTACCCGGGGATCCGCCACAGGAGCGACCTTGCAAAAGGGGTGCGGCGGAGGCATGTACAACGAGAGCGCCAGCCCCACCGTGAAAAACTGCATTTTTTTCGATAACTCCGCATCTCTTTATGGGGGTGCCATGATCAATTACAACCATGCAAACCCCGTGGTGGAAAACTGCACCTTTGCGGATAATCTCGCCCAGGGCGGCAGTGCCGTAACGAATGCCCTCTCCTCGGCGGCCTTTTCGTCCTGTATTTTTTCGGAAAATCATGCCTCTCTTTTTGGAGGAGCCATGTTTAACGGAGAATCCTCCGCTGTGGTGGTGACGGATTGCACCTTTTCGAAAAATATCGCCGATATGAACGGAGGAGGTATATTCAACGACAATTCCACTTCCCAGATAAGACGCTGCATCTTCGTGGCCAACGAAGCCTCAGGTTATGGCGGAGGCTTCGGAGGAGGGAGTGCGAAGGTGGTGAACTGCACCTTTTCCAACAACGTGGCAGCCCATGGAGGCGGCATGGCTATCGGTGTCTCCTCGGAGCTGGATATGGCAAACTGCACCTTCTCGGAAAACACCGCCACCGAGAGAGGAGGAGCTCTCTTCAATCAGGGATGTCATTCCAGGCTGGGGAACTCCATCTTCTGGGGCAATACCGCACCTTTGGGGCAGGAGATCTACAATTTGGCGGAAACCGGGGAGACCACCGAAGTTTTTCTGAGGCATTGCGTTCTTCCGGCTGGAGGAATCCAGAACCTTGTGGTGGATACCGGGGATGTGCAGGTTACCGAAAATGATACGATCCCGGGGAACCCCCTGTTGGAGGCTCTGGACAGAAACGGCGATACCCCCGCAAATCTCGGGGAGATCTTTATCTACGCCCTGCAGCAGGGAAGCTCTGCCGTGGATGCGGGACTTGCGGTGGATACGGTCATCGGCGTGGGGGTGCGCATTCCCGATAAAGACCAGCGGGAAGAGATTCGTCCTCAGGGAAACGGTGTGGATGCAGGATCCTACGAGAGCGACTTGACCTCTGCCGGTGCAGGCGGAGGCGGAGGAGGCGGCTGTAACGCCGGCTGGACCGGTGCCGCATGGCTGTTGATGGCGGTACCTCTGGTGCTGCGAAAAAAACGCTGAGGAATATGCAAATATCCCCATGAATCACCAAGAGCGGCCCCGGAGATACGAGGGCCGCTCTTTCCCGTTTCCTCATGCATCATATTTTACCGCCTACACCCTTGAATTTCTCCACAAAAGCGGCGATTTTCTCGAAAACGCTCCGTTTTTTGGGGAGGTATTGGGGGTTTAACGGGCTCATCTTCGGCAGAATGGCATTGAGCTCCGTGCCATTCTCGCTGGCAAACTCTCGTTTTAACGAGTTGGCGATATAATGCTTTGCGTTCTCCTCGTGCAACCCTTCCGAACGGATCAATTCCTCGGCTTCACGTTTTTGCTCCCCCTGAGCAAAGATAAAAAAGGCTTCAATAACGCTGGCTTTGTCACCAAGCTGGTCAAGGTCGGTTTGATGGATAAAATCGACCAGCAAGCTCTCCTTTGCCCGGTTGCCAAGGCTGGCGCGGATTATCCGACGCACTTCCTCGACCAAATCCGATTTGTTTTTGGTCTTTTTGTTGTGCTCGAAGATCAGCTCCAGAATGTAATCCAAATTTATTTCCTGTGATTTAAGCAGGTCAACCTCAAAAACCACGTCATTCCAATTCACGCCGGCGGCATCCTTTTGATCCGCGGCTTTTTGCCGGCGCAGCCAATCGCGAATATCGTTGTACGTGGAGCGGTAATCTTGAATTTTGCGCTCCGAGGGCATGGTAATCCCCTGCATAGCCTTCAGTTCTTCATCGGTCACATAATGCGTGGCTTTAAAGGCTTCAACCGCATCCGGATCGTTTATGTCAAGATTTTGCAAGGCTTTCAGGCGGGTAAATTCATCGTAGTTCTGCAGTACGTTCTCCGCCCGCAAATATTCTCCAAAGAGCTTTGCGAAGTCTTTTTTGTCGGATTCCTTTTCAATTCGGGAAGGATCGGGAAAGCGCTGTTCCAGCTCATGCACCACCTCCATAAAGCCGCGCCGTGCTTCACCTGTGACGAGGTCGGTAAAGCCTTTCATATATTCCCCATAGCTTTTTTCCA
>DAIPKP010000163.1:0-2906 GCA_036769705.1 Synergistaceae bacterium | reverse complement strand
CCCCATATCGAACAGGGGCCGGTGCTTTACGAAAAGGGGATTCCCCTGGGGGTGGTCTCCTCCATTACCGGAACCAGCATGACGAATATCACCTTTTACGGCGAGGCGAACCATGCGGGCACCACCCCCATGGATACCCGAAAAGACCCCATCCGGGGACTGATCTCCGTGGGAAGGTATCTGGAAAAAAGATTGCAGGAAGCCCGAAGCCACGCGGTGGGAACCATAGGGCGAATTCTTGCGGAGCCCAATGTGGGAAACGTGATCGCCTCGAAAGTTTCCTTTACCGTGGATCTTCGCTGCGTAAACCGGGAAGAGCTTCTGGAGATGCTGCAAGGCCTTGAAGCGTGCTGCCGCGAGGCGGCTTCGAAATTTTTCCTGCAAGTGGAGCTTTCCCCGGGACACCGAATTATGCCCATGGAGATGGATGCGGCTTTGCAGGAGGATTTGTTTGCGGAAGCCGCTTTCCGGGGAATCGAAACCATCTCTCTTCCCAGCGGAGCGGGGCACGACACCCTTTCCCTGGGACATCTCTGGCGAAAAGCCATGCTTTTTATCGCCAGCCGGGATGGCAAAAGCCACTGCCCAGAGGAGAGCAGCGATTACAAGCATCTGGGGCAGGCGGCGGAAATTCTGTGGGGGGTGCTCCGAAGGCAGGATCGAGCTTAAGAGATAACAGCTTAAAATCGAGGGTATCGCCCTGAAAGTTAAACACTATGAAGGATAGCGACTGCCACGTACCAATAAAGTTTATTTTTTCAACCCACGCCAAACTTGTGGACACGCTTTCCTTGAAAGGAGAAGCCATATCTATGGAATCCTTCGACTCAACGAAAAAAGGACTCTACGAAATATTGAAGGACGTGGACTCGGGAAAACTCCAGCTTCCCGATTTCCAGAGAGGGTGGGTCTGGGACGATGACCGGATAAAGGGTATCATCGCCAGTATCGCCAAATCCTTTCCTATAGGTGCCATCATGCTACTGGAAACCGGCAACGATAACATCCGGTTCAAGACAAAACCTGTCGAGGGAACCGACACTTCGAACGTTTCAGAGCCGGAGCTCCTCATACTTGACGGTCAACAGCGCATCACATCACTTTACCAGGTAATATTTACCAAGAATCCGGTTAACACTCAGAATGCGAAAAAACACAAAATCACTCGCTGGTATTATATTGACATGCAGAAAGCTCTGACTCCCGACGGAGATATCGAGGAAGCCATTTTCTCCATCAGCGAAAATAAGCTCATGACCGAAAACATAGGACGCGACATCAGACTCGACCTCTCCTCCAAGGAAAAGGAGTACGAAGCTATGATGTATCCCGTTTCAATGTTGGACAGATACAGCGAGTGGCGCAAGGGCTTCAACAAATTCTGGAATCATGACGCCGAAAAAAGTGTGTTCTGGGACGAGTTCGAGGAAAAAATTGTTGACAGTTTCAAATCCTATATGATTCCCGTAATTATGATGAAAAAAGAGAACCCCAAAGAAGCCGTTTGCCAAGTTTTTGAAAAGGTTAACACAGGAGGGGTCTCCCTTACCGTCTTCGAACTTCTTACTGCAACCTTTGCCTCTGAAGAATTCGACCTTAAAGAGGACTGGCAAAGGATACAGACCATCATAAAGCCCCATAGGGTTCTCGAAGGCATAAGCAATACCGACGTCCTTCAGTCCATTACCCTTTACTCCACATACAAACGGAGAAGAGAACGCATGAAATCCGAAGAGGAAGACAGCTTGCCTCCCGTGAGCGCAAAGCGCAAGGAGATGCTCAACCTTCCGCTAGACGAATATCGAAAACACCAGGACCGAATCGTGGAAGGATATGTCAAGGCATCCAAAATTCTGACTGAAAACCGCATATTCCACGCCCGAGATCTTCCCTACGGCACGCAACTCATTCCTATGGCAGCTATTCTAGCGGAACTTGGTGATGATATAGACAATGCCGGGAAAAAGAAAAAACTAATGCGCTGGTTTTGGTGCGGCGTTCTGGGCGAGCTATACGGATCAGCCAACGAAACGAGATATGCTCTCGACATGACACAAGTGGTTGAATGGATTCGCGAAAACGGGGACGAACCAAAAACTGTGCTTGATGCAAACTTCTCGGCCTCTCGACTCGGCACGCTCCGAACACGCAATAGCGCGGCTTACAAAGGGATTTATGCTCTACTTATGGAAGAGTCGATTAAAGACTGGCTCTCGGCTGCGAAAATCGATTTTTGCAGTTATTTTTCGGAGTCAATCGATATTCATCACATTTTTCCGGTAGCTTGGTGCGAAAAAAAAGGGATTCACAAAAAAGACTACAACAGCATCATCAACAAAACTCCCCTTTCCGGCCGGACAAATCGCATCGTCGGCGGAGATGCTCCGAGCAAATATCTGGAAAGACTCAAGAAACATGCCGGAGTAAAGGATGCGGAATTTGAGGCCATTCTCCGTTCCCATGCAGTAAATCCCGATCTTATGTACCAAGATGACTTCAAAGCCTTTTTCGCAGATCGCAAGGAGAGGATTCTTCAGCGTATTGAAAATGCCATGGGCAAGGAAATTCTGCGAACTGGGGTCTCTGAGGAAGAAATGTTTTATGGGGAAGAAGATGAGGACTGAAAAAACCTCAAGATAACACCTTAAAGCTCTCAAAAATTACAATACTACGAAACAAGAAGGCTCTCCGGCTTCCTGTAAAAGGGGCGGAGAGCCTTCTTTACTCTTTCCGAAAACGGTTTGCAATAATTTTCAACACCCCGGAAGAACCACGCTTCAAGGCATCTCGGAAGAGGTTTGTACGCCTATCTCCTCCGCAAATCGGAGGAGATAGCCATCCGGATCCTGTACGAGAAACTCCCGGCTGCCCCAGAGGACATCCTTCACGGCGTACCAGTTTTCCCG
>DAIPKP010000162.1:0-2910 GCA_036769705.1 Synergistaceae bacterium | reverse complement strand
GCAACTAAGGGTTAAGTTTTCTTGCGCATTTCTTTTTTTGGATGTAAAATAAGGGCGTAATGGAATTAAAGTTCTTGAGGCTTAATAAAAGAGGTAGGAGTAGAGCGATCTACGGTAAAAAGGTAGCACGTTTTTTCGCAGCCGCGGCATCTTCGGCTATGGTGGGAGCATGCCACAAGTGCTCCCGCTCTCCGGAGCGGAGAGTTTGTGAGGAGGAGCTTCCTTTTTTGCAGTATGTGCCGAGGAGGTGGTTATGAAAAGCCTGAAAAGGGTATTTTCGAGGTGTGAAGAGTTTTGAAAAAAGGCTTTATTCCAAGGAAGTCAAGGGTGGCGTTTATATTCTTTGCTCTATGGCGCGATATTTTCTTTTACCGAAAAAAATCTTGAGAAGGTAGGTGCTTTTGTTGAAAAAAGTATTGATTGCATTGGCGATAGTATGCACTTTGGTTTTCGCGGGTATGGCCTTTTCCGCAACGGTGGGGCACAATCCTATTGTCGTAGATCCTACGGGATACACTCCGCCCTTTGTTGACCTGGGCTTGTTTGGCTTTTCAGGCATAGATCCCGGCGATGTTGCGGGAGGCGCTATTTCTGCAGACCAAATTCCCAAAGCCCCAACGAGCTATACCGTCCTTCAGTCCGGCTTTGTCGTAGCTCCCATAATGGGTATTTTTCTTACCATTTCCGGCGACATAACCGAAGATATTCAGATCACCCTTCCCTCTACCTTCAAGGATGAGAGCGGTAACCCCATCAACACTACGGATTGCACAGTGTTCCTTTGGAATGCTGCCACGCAGCAGTATGTGCAGCTTACGTACAATGCAGCGGGAGGTTACTACTACATCGCCGATTTCGCAGGCGGTGAAATCAGAATCAGTGAGGAGAATCTCGCAAACTTTGTGGCAGGTGGAGAGATCCGAATCCTGGCTGCCAGGCTGACCTCTTCGGCCAGCGGTGGCGGCGGTGGCGGTTGCTCCTTGGGATTTGCTCCTTTGGCTCTGCTTCTTCTGGCTCCCCTGGCATTTCTTCGTAAGAAATAGGTGCAACTCCTAAGGCGCTTTTTCCGAAGGGTATCTGCAGCTTTCGGAAGTGTCTGAAGCACAATGCGATGTCGAGCCGGGGTAAGGGGAGATATTCATTATCCCGGCTCTTTTATTCCTTTATGGCGTATGCTCGTTCAAATCGGGGGTCGGATTGCGGGTGAAAATCGAAGGGCTCTCTCGGCAGCACGTACTTTTCTCTTTCATTCTATTGGGGATATCTTTTCTTTTCTGTTGCCCTCCTTCTTCGGCTCTTTCCCCGAGCAATGCGGGTTTTGCCGGGTTATGGGAATATCCCACTGCGGAAATGCCCGATGACGGAGCGGGATGGGTGGGCACCTCCTGGTACTATCCCTATCGCAGCATGTACGCAAACCTTGCCTGGCTCCCCTGGCTGGAAGTCAATCTTCGGCTTACGGAGTTCGAAACGGGGCCTCTCATCTCTCCCGGTTACGGCCGCTACAAGGATAAGGCTCTGGACCTCAAGCTTCTTCTCCAAAAGCAAAAGAATTTCATCCCCTCCCTGGCGGGAGGCGCGCTTGACGTGGTGGGTACGGAAATCATGAAATCCTGGTATGGAGTGGCCACCTGGCGCTTCGATAACTGGGCGTTTTCCGCAGGATACGGCACGGATCGGCTTAACGGTTTCTTCGGAGGGGTGCAGTACGATGTTAGCCCCTGGCTGGAATTCAAGGCGGAGTACAGCCCCCTGGACTATACTCGGGATAAAACATCCAACGTGTACATCCACCCGGATCCGGCGGATCAAAAGTACAATCTCGGATTCGTGGCAAAAACCGATTGGGGAGGTGATTTCTCTCTCAGCTATCAGCGGGGAGAGGAGCTTTCTTTCGGTTTTTCCTACGCCTTCGATTGCAATAATCCTCCCTTTTTCAAGTTCGGCAACAAGTCTTCCAAAGAAAAGGAACTTCCCGTGCCGGGAAAGCCCGGGGTTCCCGATTGGGATAATACGGACCCGGAAAAGCTTGCTGCGGATATTTTTCAGGGGTTGGAGGAGTGCGTTAAGGTTCGGGATGTGGAAATCCTCATGGGGGATCGCACCCTCTTGGTGGCCTACGAAAACATCGGCTACGCCTCGGATGCGGAGGCCCTGGCCCGGGTCTTTGCGGTGGTAGCCAACGTGGCCCCTTGGGATATGGATACCCTCTCCCTGGTGCCCCGCCTCCGGGGAGTGCCGGTGGTGCGGGCGGATTTTCCCGGCTCCCAGGCGGCGCTGCTCCGAATCGGGCGCATCTCCCGTTACGATGCTTCCGAGGCCCATATTGCCTGGGCTCCTTCGGGAACCTCCCGGGGAGAGCGTCCGGAAGAATCCTGGCGCCTTCAAAGCCATGCGGCCCTTCGAAAACGGGGGCAGAGCAGCTTCAAAATCATGGTGGTCTACGAACCCCGCATCGACCGAACCCTGGAAGAGGACTACATGAACCGATGGAGCCTGGATGCCATCTACCAATGGCGTTCATCCCGAGGATGGGAGGCCATCTTCGACGTCCGGCTACCCCTGGAAAACACCATCGACATCTATTGGGAGCCCGAAACAAACGACGATGTCCGCATCTGGAAGGGCGTTTACAGCTATCTTAAAGAGCTGGAAAACCTCCCCCTGGGAGAAAAAAGCTTTCTCCTGGCCGAGGCGGGATGGGTGGACGAAAACTGGTTCGGCCTCAATCTATGGGAGCGCACCTACTTCGGCAACGGCCGATGGTGGCTCGGTGCCCGGGCTTCGGTGGTGCGTTATCGCGATCCCTACAGCTTCGGAGGCTTCGAAGATGTGCCGGAAGGAGAAGATGCCTGGACCGCTGCAGGCTGGTTTCAGGCGGGGTATCGGGACCCCACCTATCAGCTCGAG
>DAIPKP010000161.1:0-2928 GCA_036769705.1 Synergistaceae bacterium | reverse complement strand
TTGTACATCTGCATCTCGATATCCTCTGGATCCAAGGAGCTTTCCATTTTTTCCTCTTCGCCCTTTGCGGAGCCCTTCTTCTTGCGGGATTTCTCTTCTCCCTCCGGGGGGAAAAACTCACCCGGAGCATAAACGAGCCCATTGAAGATCTCCTCAAAAGAATGGAGATGCTCTCCGAAAACGCGGCCTCTCCCGCCCTCGAAAAAATTCTCCTGGAAGCTGCTCCTCCTTCACATCTTCGGGAAATCCGACAGCTTTCCCGGGGATTCGAGAAAATGACGCTCCAGATAGCTTCGGCCTTTCAGAAACAAGAGAAGGCTCTTCAAAAAGAACAGGAGATGGCACAACGACTAAACAGCATTCTGAATACCACGGTAGAACTTACCGAAGCGATCTCCTCCGGCTCAGGAGATCTTTTCGACACAGCTCTCAAAAATGCGATTTCCCTCGTACCCGAGGCGGAGCACGGAGCAATTACGGCGATCGAGAAAAACCTGTGCCAGTTTCGGGCAGCCCATTATGCCGAGAAAACTCCACGGCTACAGAGCCTACTTTTTCCGCACTCCCGGGAAAACGCAACATCGTCGGAAATACTTCGAGGAAAAAATTATATGGAAACCCTTTCTCCCTCTTTCAATGAGGTGATACGGGAAAAATTGGCAAAGCAGATGCCCGCTTCCCGGGATACCCTGGTGAAACCGCTTTTTTTCGGAACTCAGTGTGCGGGGGAGTTGATTTTAAGCATTCCCGAAGGATCTCCGCATGCTGCCTTTTCCTCCGAATCCCTTCGGTCTGCGGAAGCTATCGGGAATGGTTTCGCCGCCTTCCTGGGGTTAGAAAAATTTATTAAATCCCAGGAACTCTTTCAGAAAGAGCTCTTTCTTGCCTTCGCAGGAATTCTGGAAACTCACGATTCCTATACGCAGGGACATTCCGAATCGGTGGCCCTTCTGGGAGCTCAAACCGCCAAGGCTTTGGGACTCCAGGAAAAGGAGGTGCAAAAAACCTACTGGGCCGGGTTGGTGCATGACATCGGAAAGATATTGATCCCCAGGGAGATCCTGAACAAACCAGGAGCTCTTTCTTCCGAAGAATATGAACTTATCAAACAACACCCCGCTTTGGGACATTCGGTACTTACGAAAACGCAAAGACTAGAAGAAGTCGCTCCCTTCGTACTCCATCACCACGAACGATGGGATGGAGCGGGATACCCCGAGGGGCTCCGAAGAGAAGGAATTCCCCATATCGCAAGAATCCTGGCGGTAGCCGATGCCTGGGACGCCATGACGAGCAACCGCGCATACCGTCAGGCCCTTTCCCGAGAAACGGCACGACAAGAGATTCTCCTCGGCAAAGAAACTCAATTCGACCCCCAGGTGGTGGATGCCTTTCTGCCTCTTATAGAGACGCCTCTTCTATAACCTTTTAATCTTGTCAAAAAAGCCCCCCTTTTCTCCCGGCAGTAAAAGAGCCTTTTGGCAATATATCAATTGTCTTTTCTTTCTTTTTGTGTATGATGGAAGGAAGGGATTTCTTCTCTACATTGAAATCTTTTCGCAGTTTTTTAAAAAAGGGAATCCTTTTTCGATGTCGAAAAACTTTTCTTGACTGCGAATTTTCAGTGGTGCTGTGCCTATGAGCTGTTCAGCTTTGGATCGGGGGCCTTCTCATGAAAAAGCAAATCTCTATTCAGGACCTCGCACAACGGAAATATATGGCTCTCGCCCTTACGCTCACCCTGGTAACCCTGGTAATCGTAACGGTATTTCATGTAGCGGGACAAAGATATTTGTCTTCCTCCCTCGAAAAACATATCATATCCCAGGTTTCGACAGTGCTGAGCCATCAGAACAGGCATTCCACGGAACTTCATCAGCAGCAGAGCGTTTTTCTTCTCTCCCTGATCCAACGAATTTCCTTTCTCAGTGAAATTCATCCCGATGCGCCTCTCTCTTCGCTTCTCCTCCAGGGCCTCGATCGTTTTCCTTCGGAGCTTCTCTACACTCTTTCGGGCAAAGAAATTCATCTTCACCACATATCTCCCGAAGGAATTCTGACAAAAAGCACATCCCCCGGAGAGATCGGTCTCGATTTCAGAAAGTATTCTCTCCTCTGGAAGACCCTTTCCTCTCTCCCAGCGGGACGGGCCATTATAGAAGAACCGGTGCTTTCCACTGCCGAGGGAAGGCTCACCCGTTATGCCTACTATAAACGAAAAGATGGCTCTCTCCTGGAAATAAGCCTTACCACGGAGGAGTATTATATTGAGGAAACCCTGGAAATTCTCCGGAAAATGCCCCTGGTAACGGAGCTCTATCTCTATCACTACCCTACCCTTTTTCCGGGGAATGCCGAAACCCCTCCTCTTGACAAGGGACAGATAGAGGTTCTGCAGCCTATTCTCAAGAGAAAGGAGAAAGTCCTTCCCTTAAAACAGGGCCTGCTTACGAGGGAAATCTTCCTGCTCTGGAGAAGAGAGATGGCAGATCCCGCTACGGGAGCACGTCATCTTGCGGGAAAATGGATCGTCCATGTACGGCTGAATACCCTTTGGATCCAAAAAGCTCTCTCCCTTTTCCTCCTCGCTCTATTGGGAGTTCTCCTTGTCGCGGGGTTTATACTCTCTCTCCGGGGAAAAAGGGAGGCTCTGAGGGAAAGTGAACCTCTCAGAAAATTGCTGCAGGAAATGGAAAGCCTTTCCGAGCATGCGGGAAAAACGCCCCTGGGGCCGTTTCTTCCAAAGGAAAAATTTTCTTCCCGCATTATCGAATTCGACAAGCTTTCTCAGGGTTTCGAAATTATGGCGCTTCACATCGACAGCTCTTTCCAGGAGCAGGAAAAAGCTCTTCGGCGGGAACAGGATATGGCCCGAAGGCTAAACAGCATTCTCGATACCACCGTAAAGCTTACCAAGGCGGTCTCCTC
>DAIPKP010000060.1:1225-16645 GCA_036769705.1 Synergistaceae bacterium | reverse complement strand
TTTTCTCCTCTTCGAAAAAAACTACTTCTTCCGGTACACCACGGTTCCTTCGATCACCGTAGCCACCACACCGGTGGTGTAGGCAAAGGGGTCTCCGTCCCAGAGCACCAGATCTCCCCGCTTGCCCTCCTCCAGGGAGCCTATTTCCGAGGAGAGCCCCAGATGGGCCGCCGCGGAAGAGGTGAGCAGCTCCAGCACTTCTTGGGGAGCGAGGCCCTCCCGGATAAGGCGCCCTCCCTGGGCCAGCATATATCCTATGGGGAGCACCGGGTGATCCGTCATGAGGCTGAGAGGTACCCCTTTACGGTAAAGCTCCACCAAATGCTGGGGCTCCATGGCAACCAATTCCAGCTTGGATTTGGAGCAGAGAAAGGGGCCGAAGGCCACGGGAATTTTCTTGCGCACCAGGAGATCTCCGAGAAGATGCCCTTCGGTACCGTGCTCCAGAGTGCAGATACAGCCAAATTCCTCGGCGATACGCAACGCCGTGGAAATATCGTCTCCCCGATGGGCATGAATCCGCAGGGGCACCTCCCGGGAAAGCACCCGAAGCAGGGCCTCCTTGCCGAGATCCCGTTCCACCGGCTCCGCCTCCTGCTTCTGGTGCTCCAGAAGAAGCCCGTAATTCTGAGCCCCCACGAGATGCTCCCGAAGGCATGCGGCCACGCCCATGCGGGTGGAGGGGTATTTATCCTTTCCTCCGTAGACTCCCTTGGGGTTCTCTCCAAAGGCCACCTTCATTCCCGAAGGCGCCCGGAGAAGCATCTCCTCCACATCCTCTCCGGCGGTGCTGAGAATGGCACATTCTCCTCCTATCACGTTACCGCTTCCGGGAAGTATCTGCACCGTGGTAACGCCGCTCTCCCGGGCATCCCGGAAGGCCCGGTCCCGGGGATTGACGGCATCGAGGATTCTAAGCTGGGGAGTGGCGGGCTCGGTCATTTCGTTATCGCTGGCTTCCCGCTCGGGATAGCCCTCTTCACAGGCTCCCATGTGGGTATGCACATCGATGAGCCCGGGAGTGACAATAAGAGAACGGCCATCCATAACTTCCACCGTATCGGGAGGAATTTCCGCTCCTCCCACGATGGCGATGCGTCCCTCCCGAATCAAAATATCCGCATGTTCCAGAACACCCCGGGTCCCCATGGTGTAAACCGTGGTGTTGCGAATGAGCACATTTCCTTTCATGGTTTCTCCTTTGCGGTAACGAGGTTTCACTTTTTCGGGCTATTCCCGTTCCTCCCGGTAATAGGGATCCCCCAGAGCCGCAGGAGCTCCCAGGAGAATGCCCTTTCCCTTGCGGATGGAAATGAACAGCAGCACTCCTATGGTAAAGAGATAGGGCAGCATAAGCAGCAAGGGGGCGGAAATTCCCGCGCCTCCCGCCTGCATGCGGAGCTGCATGGCTTCCACGCCTCCAAAAAGATAGGCTCCGAAGGCCGCCCGAAGAGGGTGCCAGATGGCGAAAATCACCAGGGCCACCGCAATCCATCCACGGCCGGCGGTCATCATATCTCCCCAGAGCTTGTTATACACCACGGACATGTAGGCTCCGCCGATACCCACGATACCCGCTCCGAGAATGGTGTAAAGATAACGAAGTTTCACCGCCGAGAGCCCCGCCGCATCCACCACCTGGGGAGATTCTCCCACTGCCCGGAGGTTGAGACCCGGCCGGGTATGAAAGAGGAACCAACAGAGAAATCCCACCAGGAAATAGGCTATGTAAACAAGGGGATCGTGATTGAAAAAGATGGGGCCGATCCAGGGAATTTCCGAAAGCCCCGGCACGGGATAGACCCGGATGCCCTTGATGGTTTCCCCGATGAAGGCCCGTCCCAGAAGGGAGCTTGCGCCGGTGCCGAACATGGTAAGAGCGAGACCGCTTACCACCTGGTTGGTCCGCAGGCTTACGCAGAGAAAGGCGTGCACCAATCCCATGAGGGCCCCCACGCCGAAGGCGAAGAGAATAGCCAGCCAGGGAGAATATCCCAGATGATTGATCCAGAAACCTCCCAAAGCCCCCATGAGCATGATTCCCTCGAGCCCCAGGTTCATGATTCCCGCCTTTTCCGTGACGATCTCTCCCAGGGTGGCGTAAAGAATGGGGGTTCCGCTGCGAACCGCCGCCGCGAGAATGGGCAATATAATTTCCATGGCTACTCCGCCTCCTTTTTGGAGAGAGATATTTTATAGTACCGGAAGAACTCTCCTCCCAGCACGAAGAAGAGAATGAACCCCTGGATGATCTGGGTGCTCGCCAGGGGAAGCCCCAGAACGATCTGCAGGGTATCCCCTCCCACGAGGATCACCCCCATGAGAAAGGCCACCAGAAGCACCGCCAGGGAGTTCAGCCGGGCGAGCCAGGCCACGATGATGGCGGTATAGCCGTACCCCGCGGAAAAGCCGTGCTGCAGCCGACCCTGGAGCCCCGCGATCTCGCACATCCCCGCAAGCCCCGCCAGAGCTCCCGAGAGGAACATGACCAGTACCAGATTGCGCACATAGGGAATTCCCGCGTAGTGAGCTCCCCGGGGGTTCTGCCCCACCACACGGATTTCGAAACCCCAGCGGGTCCACTTGAAGACGAAACGCATCAGCAGCGCCGCGAAAAGGGCGAGAAAAAGTCCCGAATGAAGACGGCTGTCGAAATACTGGGTAAGCCGGGCGGCTTCGTGAAAGGGGGGAGTCATGGGAAAGCCCAGGCTCCCGGGATCCCGCCAGGGGCCGTAGACGAAGTAATCCGCCAAATGAAGAGCCACGTAGTTGAGCATGAGGGTGGTAATGATTTCGTTCACGCTCCATCGGGCTTTGAAAAATCCGGGGATGGCCCCCCAGATGCCTCCCGCCAGGACCGCGAAGACAAACATGACAAGAAACATGATCAAGCCGTTTTCCGAGGGAAGATAACGCACCGCCGCAGCGGTGGCGAGACAGCCGAGATAGAACTGTCCCTCCGCCCCGATGTTCCACACCTTCATGCGGAACGCCAGGGTCACCCCCAAACCGCAAAGGGCCAAAGGAATCGCCTTTACCAGGGTTTCACTGATGCCGTACCAATCTCCCAGGGCACCCCGCAGCATGGCCCAGTAGGCTTCAAGAGGGGAAACCCCCAGAAAAAGCAGGAGCAACCCCGAAAAAACCAGGGCTCCGATCACCGCCAGCAGAGGAACCACTCCATCCAGCCATCGGGGCGTATCCACCCGTTTTTCACAACGAAGAACCCACACGGTTACGCCTCCCCTCTTTCCAGATCTTCCAGGCGGGAGCCCGCCATGAGAAGCCCCAGGCGCTCCTCGTCGATATGCCGGGATTCCTGGAGAATTCCCATGATTTCACCTCCGAAAATGATTCCCACCCGGTCGCTGAGGGCGATGATTTCGTCCAGATCCTCGGAAACGAGAAACACCGCGGCCCCTCGCTCCCGGGCCTCCACGAGCTGCCGCCGCACGTACTGGGTGGCCCCCACGTCGAGCCCCCAGGTGGGCTGAAAAGCGATAATCACCCGGGGCTTGTCGATCATCTCCCGCCCAAGCATGAGCTTTTGCAGATTTCCTCCGGAAAGGGAGCGTACCGGAATGCCGAGACGGGGAATCTGCACGTTGTATCCTCCCACGATCTCTCCGGTTTTCCCAGCTATACCTTCCCAATCCAGGCATCCCAGCCACTTATCGTATTCCGGGCGCCAGTATTTGCGAAGCGCCACGTTTTCCCGAAGGTTCATGGAAGGCACCAGCCCCGTACCTCGGCGATCCGCGGGAATGAAGGCCACTCCGGCTTTCAAAATCTGCCGGGGAGAGGGATTGCACATGGATTTTCCATCGATTTCGAGGCTTCCCGAGAGAAGGGAGCGCATTCCCGCCAGGGCCTCGCAGAGCTCGGTCTGACCGTTTCCTGAAATCCCCGCAAGCCCGAAAATCTCCCCTCGGTGAAGCTCCAGGGATATTCCCCGCACCTTTTCCATTCCCCGATCTCCCATAACCCGAAGATTCCGGAAGGCGTAGGCCACCTCTCCGGGCTTCCGGTCTCCGGGATTCACCGCGGGAGCCACCTTGCGCCCCACCATCTTCTCCGCCAGAGATTCCCGGGTCATTTGCGAAGTATCGAACACCCCCACCTTGCTTCCCTTGCGAAGAATGGTAACCCGATGGGAAATTTCCATCACCTCGTCGAGCTTATGGGAGATGAACACCAGCCCGTGTCCCTCACCGGCCATGCGGCGCATCACCGCGAAGAGGCTTTTCGCCTCCTGAGGAGTGAGCACCGCGGTGGGTTCGTCCAATATCAGAAGCCGGGCTCCCCGGTAAAGGGCCCGGAGAATCTCCACCCGCTGCTGCTCTCCGATGGAAAGCTGCCAGATCTTGGCTTCGGGATCCACCTCCAGGCCGTAGCGCCGGGAAAGCTCCGCAATCTCCCGAATCACCTTTTTTTTGGGAAGCTTCAAGGGGATGTCGGGCATACCGAGAATCATGTTCTCCCACACCGTCTGCACCGGCACCAGCATGAAATGCTGATGCACCATGCCGATACCTCCGGCGATGGCATCCCGGGGAGATCGAAATTCCCGGATGTTTCCCTCCACCCGGATGGTTCCCTCTTCGGGACGGTACAGGCCGCTCAAAACATTCATGAGAGTGCTCTTTCCCGCTCCGTTTTCTCCGAGAAGCGTATGAATCTCCCCGGGAAAAACGTCGAAATCCACTCCGGAGTTTGCGGGAATTCCATAAAAACTTTTCGTGATCCCCTTCATGGAAACCAGGGGGATTCCATTCCGTTCCGACACGGCAATCTCTCTTTCCGTAGAACGCAGAGGCTCCATTTTTCGCTCTCCCCTCCTTGTCAGCGCTTGAAACGCCTCTATGAGTTACCAGCGATCATAATGTATTCGGGAACTGTCGAAAATTCTTTCGGGAAACCGGGGTTTTTCAGCGGGGTGGCCCACCGCTACCACGCTGAAGGCCCTGTAATTCCGGGGAACCTCCAGAAGAGCTTCCAGGTTTTGCATGCGCTCTTCCTCGGGATAGATTCCGAGCCATACCGCCCCGAGATGCAGAGCCTCCGCCTGAAGAAGAATGTTCTCGGTGGCGGCGGCACAATCCAGGGGCCAATTGCCGGGAAAAAGCTCTTCCTCCGGGTTCGCAAAAAGGGCGATGGCGAGAGTGCACTTGAGGAGCACCGCACTGTAGGGGTGAAACTCGGGAATCCGGGTAATAACCTGTCGATCCTGCAGCACCACGAAATGCCAGGGTTTCTGGTTTCCCGCCGAGGGAGCGCACTGAGCGGCATGAAGAAGAACCTGCACCATTTCCTCTCCCACAGGTTTATCCGAAAAGGTTCGCACGCTTTGCCGCCGGGCAATCGTTTCGAGAATCTCAGCCATGCTTTTCATCCTTTCCGCTTCGTACCGCCGGGGGATTGCCCGCGAGCGTACAAGCTAATCTCCAGTATACCGAAAGAAAGGGGTTTTCGCAGCGCCCAGAAACTTTTATTTTTTCATGTTCCAAAAAAGAAACCTGGTTTTCCGCACCTCTTCGGAAAAACTTTTCCGCTTCATCGAAGAATCCGGCTTTTCTCTTCAGGAAAAATACGCCTCTCCTTCAAAGATTGCGCACAAAAAAAGCGATTCCTTCTTGACTTGTGTAAATTCTCGTGGTATAAACCCTCCCAAGATACATTCTCTTATTTTTATTTTCTGGAGGAAACTCATGTTCCGCAAACCCGGTCTTTTTGTTTCGGCTTTTTATTATTATTACGCCTTTAGCAACGCGGGACCCCTCAGGGGGTGGGCCGGCGTTTAGGCGTACGTGCTCACGGAATTTCCCCAGAGGGCTCCCGCTTCCAGGCGGGGGCCCTCTTTTTTTATATCTTCGCACTTCGCGCTTATGATGTACCACAGGTGCGACGCGATAACTCTAGAAGGAGGAGCCTTAAGAATGCAGAACAGCAAGGACGAGCAGAGGACAGCACAGCTGAAGAAGGTTGTACGACGAGTATGGGAAAGGGTGCCTCATTATCGGGCCAAAATGGAAGATATGGGGCTTTCTCCCGAGGATATTCGGAGCCTCGAAGACCTTTCCCGGCTCCCCTTCACCACGAAAAACGACCTCCGGGATACCTATCCCTACGGTCTTCTGGCTTGCGACAAAGAAGAGGTGGTACGCATTCACGCCTCTTCGGGAACCACGGGGAAGCCCACGGTGGTGGCCTATACCCGTCAGGATATCCGTACCTGGTCTTCTCTCATGGCCCATCGTCTCTCCGTGGCGGGACTTTCTTCGAAGGACGTCTTTCAGGTAGCCCTGGGATACGGGCTCTTTACGGGGGCTCTGGGATTTCATTGGGGAGCGGAGGAACTCGGAGCTCTCGTCATTCCTTCGGGAGGCGGTTTTTCGGAACGCCAGGCTCTTCTCATGGAAGATCTCGGCACCACCGCCTTCACCAGCACTCCTTCCTACGCGCTGCATTTGGCGGAGGTACTGCAATCCGAAAAGAGAAAAAACCTGCAGCTTCGGCTGGGGATTTTCGGAGCCGAGGCATGGACCGAGGAGATGCGGACCCATCTCGAAGAAAGCCTGGGGATTCAAGCTCTCGACTCCTACGGTCTTTCGGAGATCATCGGCCCCGGAGTGGCCATGGAGTGTCCCCGCCGGGAGGGGCTTCATTTCGACGAAGACCACTTTCTGGTAGAGATTATCGATCCCGAGACGGGAGCAGTGCTGCCTCCGGGAGAAACCGGAGAAATCGTTATCACCACCCTCACCAAGGAGGCGCTCCCCATGATCCGTTACCGCACCCGGGATCTTTCCCGGCTCTATCCGGAGCCCTGCCCCTGCGGATGCGGGGAGAAACGGATCGCCCGCATTCTTGGGCGCAGCGACGATATGCTGATTATTCGGGGAGTCAACGTATTTCCCTCCCAGGTGGAAGTGGCCCTGGGACGGGTTCCCGGCCTCTCCCTCCATTACTTCCTGGAGGTTTCCGAAAAGGGAGGCATGAAGGAACTCACCGTCTGCTGCGAAAGCAAGGCACCTCTTTCGGAAGAAGCGGCGGGAAATCTCATCCGAAAAACCTCGGGAGAGCTGAAGGCCCTTCTGGGAGTACGGATAGGAGTGCGTCTTTTCGAACCCGGAGCTATCGAGCGCTCCGGAGGAAAGGCGGTACGCATCAAAAAGGTAGCCTGATTTGCCTCTTGTTTCCGGGCGAATCGTGAGCAAAAAGAGCGAACCAGATGGAAGGAAAGGAGGAGACAAGATGAGTCCCATAGTTGAGCGGAGCGAAGCGGAGATGGAAATTATACGGGAAGATCTGGGCGATCTGGCCCTGGCACACCTCGAAGCCCTTCGGGAAACCGAAAAGAAATAGGTCTTCTTCCTTCATCCGAAGAGCCCCGGGAAAGGCGGATAAAACCGCTTTTCCCGGGGCTCTTTCGTTTGGCATTTTTTTGGAAACCAAAACGTTTTCTCAGGCTGCTCAGGATTTTCTCTTGTCGCCTTCCTCGGCATGCTCGGCGTAACGGAGCGCCAGGGCGACGTTCAGAGCCACTCCCAGGGGCAGGGCGTCCTCATCCACATCGAAACGAGGAGAATGCAGGGGATAGGTGATTCCGCGAGCCTCGTTTCCCGTACCTATAAAGTAGAAGACCCCGGGAATCCTCTGGGCGAAGTAGGAGAAATCGTCCACCTCCATGGAGGGGCATTCCTGGGAGGTGCGCACAAAATCCCTTCCCAGCAGGGCTTCTCCCACTTCCTGCACGTAGTTCACCATACCTTCGTGATTCACCACGCAGGGGTAGCTCTCCCGAAGCCGGGAAATTCCCCGGGCCCCCATGCCTTCCGCCACCCCTTCCACGGTTTTCCGGAGCCATTCCCGGAGGTGTTTGCGCACTCCGGAATCGAGGGTGCGGATAATGCCGGAAAGAAAGGCTTCCCGGGCCACGGCGTTTCTCGCCTCCCCGGCGTTGAAGGTTCCCACCGTGAGCACCGCAGGCTGCACGGGATCCACCTCCCGGCTCACGCCCTGCTGCAGAAGGGTCACCAGGGAAGCCGCAATGGCAAGAGCATCCCTTCCCTTGTGGGGGTAGGCTCCATGGCATCCCTCTCCGACGATCTGGATGTCGAACATGTCCGAGGCGGCGTACACCTTGCCCGGAGATATGCGCACCTTTCCCGCGGGAAGCTCCGGCGAGACGTTGTAGCCGAAAATACATTCCGGAAGGGGATTATCCAAAGCTCCGTCCCGAATCATGGGAAGAGCTCCGCCTTCGGTCTCCTCGGCGGGTTCGAAGATAAAAAGGGCGGTTCCCCGGAACTCTTTCCGCATTTCCCGGAGGAGCCTGGCGGTACCGAGAAGAATCGCCGTATGGGCATCGTGCCCTGCGGCATGCATCTTTCCGGGCACCATGGAGCGATAGGGAACGTCCTTGGCGTCATCCATGGAGAGGGCATCCATATCCGCCCGAAAGGCCACCACCGGGCCGGGATGCTCTCCTCTCACCGAAGCCACTATGCCGGTGCCCGCACAGCGACGGCAGGAAATATCCGCATCTTTGAGAGCCTCCTCCACCAGGGAGGCGGTTTTCTCGAGAGAAAATCCCACCTCGGGGTATCGATGCAACTCCCTGCGGAAGGAGACAAGTTCCTCCCTGGAAGCCTGTGCCCTTTCCCGAAGCGAATTCATCCAAGCCTTGTTTTTTTTATCTTTCAGCACTGGAACACCACCCCATCTTCCATCATGAGCTTTTCCACCAAGCCATATCCGCCGAAACATCTCGGGCATCTTTTTTCGAAAAAGAACCTTCCCAAAGGGGCTCAAGTCCCGTTCACATCCGAAAAATCGTAAAATCACCCTACCACCGAAAGAAAGGCGTTGTCAATAACATTGACGTCATGCAGTTTTTATCGGTATGATGAGCAGTGCTCCGGGAGGTATCTTTCTTTTCCCGAGGCCAACGCAAGGAGTGATGTAGATGATGAACGGAACAAACCGGGAAGAGGAGGAAAAAATCCTCCTCATTCTGGGACAATCCGACCGTCCCATGGGAGCCAGCGCCATTATGGCAGCTTTGGGAGCGGAGAACATCAACGTAAGCATGGCTACCGCGGGCAGATTTCTCTGGAACCTGGAACAGCGGGGATATGTCATCCAGGTGAGCAACAAGGGGCGAACCCTCTCCGAAAAGGGCAAGGCCCTTTTACGGCAAATTCGCAAGCAGAACGAACAGCTCCACCTGGCGGAACACTTCCTGAACACCCTGGAAGGCCAGGACCCCCAGAAAATCCTCAAGGTTCTGGTAGCTCGGCGTGCCATCGAACGCGAGACCAGCCGTCTGGCGGCCTTTTCCGCCACGGATCGCAATATGGGAGCCATTTTCGCGGCGGCGAAACCCATGAAGGATCTCAGTCTCGACAAGGTGCTGGAGCAAGACCGGGCTTTTCACGAGGCCATCGCGGAAGCCGCGGGAAACGAGGTGCTCTCCACCGCCCTCCGGCTGGTACGGCAGGATCGCAATATCCGTTCTCTTCTTGCCAAGATACGCTCGGAACATCCCAAGTACACCCTGGGGGTGGATCATCAGGCCATCGCGGAGGCCATCGCCCGGAACGATCCCGCGGGAGCCGAAGAGGCCATGCTCCGGCATATCGACAACATCATCGGGGACGTACGCCGCTGGTTTCTGGAGGAGAAACCCGAGGCTTCGGAAGAACCGGAAAAACCTTCCAAGGACCGTCACAAAAAAACATCGAAAAAAAGGGGATGACCTTAGCGATCCATCCCCTTGCTTTTTTTCCTTCTATTCGTATCTATCCGTAAAATTTTTCGGGAAGTTACACCAGACGGCGCAATAAACGCTCCCGATCTCCTTCCAGGAAGTCGATGGGAGGGATTTCCAGCATGGTATAGCATCCCGGGGCCTGGCGGAAGCTTGCCCGCATGGAGGAAACCATGGCCTGAGCGGTGGCGGCGGGATTCTGGAGAGTCATATTGAACTCCATACGCTGGTTATGGGTGCTCCCGGAAACCCCCCGGCGGATCATATGGACCCCGTGCCCCTGATCCATGAGTTTTTCCACATCCTCCACGGAATAGACATAGGTTTCGTCATGGCAAAAGTAAGGATCTCCCTGAATGGCCTTCTCCACCTCTTCGAAGACCGCCCCTTCTTCCAGCTCCACGTAAACGTACCGCTTATGCAGCCCCTCCCCCTTGGGCAGGGTTTCGGAAAGGGCGTTCCGCACCCCCGGAAGCCCCTTTACCGCCACGGTATGCCCCATGCTCATGCCGGGGCCGAAGTTTGTGTAGGTAATACCCCGGGGAGCGATGACTTCCAGAAGGGCCCGAACCACGGAATCCAAACCCGGATCCCATCCCGCACAGATCACCGCGGTAACACCGTGTTTCGTAGCCGTCTCGTGAAGATTTTTGCGCATTTCCATAACCGCCTCGCCGTGAATATCGAAGCTGTCCACCGTGGAAATACCCTTTTCCAGATAGAGAGGAGCCACCTGGGGCACCGCCCGGCTGGCGATGGCAAGCACCGCTCCATCCACCTTCGAAAGCTCCGAGACATCTCCCACCACGGGAAGAGCAAGCTCCTCTCTCAGGACTGCCGCCTTTTGAGGATTCCGGAGGATCACTCCCGCGGGCTCCATATCCGGAGCACTTTCAAGGGCCGCCAGGACCTCCCTTCCCACATTGCCGAAACCCACCAGGGCGATACGTTTTTTGGAACCGCTCTTGCTCGTCATAACCTTCATCCTTTCCGCACATCCATGCATGATGATAGGGAATTATCTTTTTTCGTCACGTTGATCTTTCCAAAAATCCAGGGCACATGCCGCAAGAAATGCCGCGCCGTAAGCAAGGGCCTCTTCATGAATATCGAAATCCGACGTGTGCAGAGGTACCCGGTCTTCCTCCCCCTTCCGGGCGATCCCCAGCTTGAAATAGCTTCCCGGAGCCTCCTGGAGGAAGTAGGCGAAATCATCCACCCCCATATTGGGCTCCGGAAGAAGCCGCATGGCCCCCTCTCCCAGAACCCGTTTTCCCACCGCAACGCCTCGTCGGGTAACTTCGGGATCGTTGACAAGACAAGGATATCCCTCGGTAAAACGCACCTCTCCCCGGGCTCCCAGGGCGGCACAGCAATGGTGCACCGTCTCCTGAAGCTGTTTTTTGATCCGTTCCCGGCCGGAAGGCTCCAAGGATCGTATAATACCCGAAAGTTCCACTTTCGAGGAAATCACGTTCCGGGCTCCCTCCCCCACGAATCGGCCGATACTCACCACCGCGGAATCCAGGGGACTCGTACGACGGCTTACGATCTGCTGCAGGGCTCCCACGCAGGAGGCTCCTACGGCAATGGCGTCGATTCCCTCCTGGGGAGAGGCTCCGTGCCCTCCTCTTCCAGAAATGGTAACATCGAACATCTCCGAAGCGGCGTGAAGCTTTCCCGGAAGATACCCTAAAGTTCCTGCGGGAAGCGAAGGAGTTACGTGCAGCCCCAGGCAACAATGAGGAGGATGATTTTTCAAAGCTCCTTCCCGGATCATGGGAAGAGCTCCTCCGGCGGATTCCTCGGCGGGCTGAAAAATCCCCAACAGCGTTCCTCTTCGGGGTTCGGAAAATTCCCGCAAAAGCCGAAGCGCCCCTAAAAGCATGGCGGTATGGGCGTCATGGCCGCAGGCGTGCATCACTCCGGGAACCCGGGATTTATAGGGCACCTCCTTGGTATCCTGAAGGGGCAAAGCGTCCATATCCGCCCGCACCAAAACACAAGGCCCCGGAAGATCCCCCTCCAGAGGAGCTGCCAGTCCCGTTTTGGCATAACGCTCCGAGGATATGCCAAGCTCTTTCAGATGATTTTCCACCCTTTCGGCGGTGCGATGCAGATCGAAATCCAGCTCCGGATACTGGTGCAAATCCCGCCGGATTTCGATCATCCAAGGGAGAATCTTTTGAGCGGAATCCAGAAGATTCAAGTCTTTTATGCCGATTCCCTCCCTTCGGAATTTCTCAAATTCAAAAACTTGAAGCCTCGTCGTTTGAGAAAACCCGATTTTTTGAGGCTTCAAAAACAACTCATTATTCATGAGTAGTGACTAAAAACTATTTTACATACTCTTTTTTTTCTGTCAATCCGAAAAAGCATTTTTGAAGAGGATCATCAATGCCAACATTTGCAAACACGGAAACTCTTTGAAAAAACTCCGGGAGCAAATATAAAAAATTCTATGTTGACGAACCAATTGCTCTTCCCTTACAATCATCCTGAGTGATTAGCGAAAGCTTCAAAAAAGTCTGTTATGGAGGTGTGTGTTATGGAACGTTTTTACAAGACAGCGGGTGCATGGAGCACCAGGCTGTTTCTCGCCGCAGGACTGCTAGCCCTGGGAGGAGCGGCCTGGGCCGCCGAGGGAAGCTCTCCGGATTTCGGAGTCTTTTCGTTGCTTCCTCCGATTATCGCCATTGGGCTCTGCATTATCACCAAGGAGGTTATTCCCTCTCTCTTTTTGGGAATCTGGGTGGCGGGAACCATGCTTGCGGGATGGAATCCCGTTACGGGTTTCGGCAAAGCCGTGGAGGCTCTCTGGAACAACCTCGGAGATCCCTGGTCCGCCAAGATCGTCCTCACCAGCCTTACCATGGGAGGCCTGGTGGGAATCATGCGGGTCGGCGGCGGTGTGGATGCGGTGGTTCAGTGGATCACGAGAAAGATCAGCAGCGTCCGGGGAGCTCTTCTCATGACGGAGCTTGCGGGCTTCGTGATCTTCTTCGAAGATTACGTGAACACCGTGGTGGTGGGCACCACCATGACCCCCATCACGGCAAAGTACCGGATCTCCAAGGAAAAACTTTCCTATCTCGTGGATTCTACCGCGGCCCCCGTGGCCTGCATCGCGGGAATATCCTCCTGGATCGCCTACATGGTGGGGCAGATCGGCAGCCAGTTCACGGCTCTGGGTATCGAAAGTTCTCCCTACGTGGCCTATCTTCATTCCATTCCCTACATTCTCTACAACATCATCACCCTGGTAGTCATGACCTTCTGCGTTCTTTCCCTTCGGGATTTCGGCCCCATGCTCAAGGCGGAACGCCGGGCCCGCACCACGGGACAAATTCTCCGTGAAGGAGCGGAACCCCTGGTGGCGGAGGAGTCGGACAATCTGGAACCCTGCGAGGAATGTCCCCGGAAACTTTACAACTTCGTCATTCCTCTTCTCGTGCTCATCGGCTCCATCTTCACCCTGCTCATCATTACCGGAGGCTGGCCCAACGTGGGTATCGCCGAGGCCATCGGCGAGGGGAGCAGCTCCACCGCCCTGGTATGGGGAGCCTTTACCTCGGTGTGGTTCACCATCCTCTTCTACGCTCTTCAGAAAGTGACCACCTGGAAACGGCTTTTCCGGGGCTATTTGGACGGCATGCGCTCCATCTTCGTGGGAACCCTCATTCTTATCTTCGCCTGGGGGATCGGCTCCTCCATCAAGGCGGTAGGAGTACCTCTCTACGTGGCCTCCGTGGTGGGAGACGTGCTCTCTCCCATGTGGCTTCCTCTGCTCTCCTTCCTGGCAGGGGCTGTCATATCCTTCTGCGCCGGCACCTCCTACGGCACCATGGCGGTACTCATGCCCATCGTGGTACCCCTGGCACACAATCTCTCCCTCTCGGCGGGCATCGACCCCATGAGCGCCATTATCCCCACCATCGGCGCCGTTTTCGGAGGAGCCGTTTTCGGAGATCATTGCTCTCCCATCTCGGATACCACGGTCATGTCCTCCATGTTCACCGGCTCGGATCATATGGATCACGTGAACACCCAGGCTCCCTACGCCATCGTGGCAGCTCTGGGGGCATGCGTGGGCTACGCCGGAGTGGCCCAGGGCTACTCCGCCCCGGTAAACCTCGCGGCGGGAGCCGCAGCGGCAGTAGTCATCTTCTGGATTCTCTCCAAAAAGGTGGAGGACGGTCCGACCCTGGAAACTCCTACTGCCTGATACGCTTCTCTTCTCCCCTAAAGGGCGCTTCGAAAACCCGAAGCGCCCTTTTTCACCTCTTTTCCCCTTCGACTTTTCCGATTCTGCCCCTTCGGAAATCCTCTTAGCAAAGGAGTTTTTTTCATGAACACGGAAAACGGCTTTTTCTCTTTTATGAAAATTCACGGAAACGGTAACGATTTCGTGATCCTCCGCAATTCGGGAGAGTTCGTGAAGGAGGATTCCTATTCTTTTCTGGCCCGGACGATCTGCCCCCGCCGCACCGCTCTCGGAGCGGACGGCCTGCTCATTCTCGAAGAGAATGGCGCCGCTCCGATTCCCCGGGGTATGCGAATCATCAATTCCGACGGCCTGGAAGGAGAAATGTGCGGCAACGGGGCACGCTGCTTCGCCCGATATCTCGTGGAAGAAAAGTTATGCCCCCCCGAAGAGATCCAATTTCGCACGAAAGCGGGGGCCATGCATGCCACCGCCTCGGGTAACTCCGTCCGCCTGGACCTGGGAGTTATGAATCTCACCCCCCTCTCGAAAGAGAGCTCCCTCTTTTTGAAAAACCGGAAGCTCCGGTACCGTTTCGTTCGCGTGGGGGAAGCGGGAGGTTTCGGGGTTCCCCATGCGGTGATTTTCCTGGAAAATAACGAACTGAAAAATCTTTCTTCCGAAGAACTTCGCGCTCTGGGCAGGGAAATACGGTATGCCTCCGAGGCCTTTCCCGAGGGAACCAACGTAAACTTTCTGTCCCTGGAGGGAGAAAAAATTCTGGTGCAAACCTACGAACGGGGAGTGGAAGATTTCACCCTCTCCTGCGGCACCGGCTCCATCGCCAGCGCCGCCGCCCTGGGTTACATGCGGAACGAAAATGCCCCTCTTCCGGAGATAACCGATATCCAGAATCCGGGAGGAAAAAATCGGGTGCACCTTATACCGGAAAAGAAAGATGCCTCGCTGCACCGGGTATTTCTGGAAGGAGCCACCGCGCTGGTCTGCAAGGGAGAAATCGCTGGAGATCTGAGACGGCAAATCGAGGAAAAATTACCCTGACAAAGGCCTCGCAGAAAATCTTCCGCAACGTCAATGTAAAAGGGGCTCCGAAGCCTTTCCGGAAAGGCTTCGGAGCCCCTTTATCTCTGCATACATCTCTGAAGATGCAGACAAAACTTTGCAGAATAGAAGAATTATTATACCATATACCTAGATGCATACTTTTATTTCCACTCTTCGTGAAACGCGACAAAAGGAGGTTGCTTTTTTCATGAACAGGCTTTCCCGTTTTTTGCTCTGCCTACTTTTCCTGTGCGGCACCCGGTACATGGCTTTTGGATTTTCGGAGAATGAAGTGACTTTCGGAGACCAATCCTGGCCGAGCACCCGTTTCCATCACCGGGTTATGGCCTATCTTCTGGAGTACGGCTATGACATGGAG
>DAIPKP010000060.1:0-1125 GCA_036769705.1 Synergistaceae bacterium | reverse complement strand
CCGTTTCCATCACCGGGTTATGGCCTATCTTCTGGAGTACGGCTATGACATGGAGCCCCGCTTGACCGTTATGGATCCGGTACCCTCCCTTATCGCCCTGCGGCGGGGAGAGAACCACATTATCATGGAAATATGGACCGAAACCCGGCAGGACTGGTGGAATACAACCCGGGAAAGCGGCAAGGTCCGGGAGCTCGGCAAAATATTTCCCCTCGCTTCCACGGGGATCTACGTTCCCACCTATCTCATCAAGGGCGATCCCGAAAGGGGGATTGCTCCCCTGGCTCCGGATTTAATTTCTCTTTTCGATCTTCCCAGATACAAACACCTCTTTCAGGACCCCGAAGATCCTTCGAAAGGAATCATCTACAATGCCGTGCCGGGATGGCGAGCTCACGATCGGTACAAGATAAAAACCCTGGGATATACAATAAACGGGAAAGCCCTTGCGGACTTTTTCAATCTCAAGGCTCCTCCCTCCCAGGAGGTTCTGGCCCAAACCATTCGAGAGGCTTACCGAAAAGGCCGGGGAGTGGCAGCCTATTATTGGGAACCCAGCGCTCTTCTCGGGAAACTGGAGATGACGCTTTTACAGGAACCCTCTTACGACGAAAAAATTTTTCTCGAAACGGGTTTATGCCGGCAGCCAAGCTTTTCCGTGGAAAAAGCGGCCCATGCGGAATGGGTGGAACGACACCCCGAGGCGGTTCCTCTTCTGAAGAATTACTACCTGGAGCTGGAAACCATGAATGACATTCTCCTCTGGATGGAATCGCATGGCAATGATCCTTCCAAAGCGGCCCTATGGTTTTTACGAAACTATCCTTCCCTCTGGCAATCCTGGATGGAAGATCCCGCAAGGACGGAAAAAGTGAAAAAAGCCCTGAAACGCCATGAAACAACTTCCTGGGAACCTCCTCAAGAGGAGGGGCTTTCACTGTAACAATCCGGAAGATCTTCCATGCCCCTGAAGGTTACAAATGAAGAAGCCCGGGGAGCAGCGTGGTAAAGGGAGGAAAGAGGATGATTCCCAGGAGCACTAGCAGGGCCACTCCGATGAAGGGCCAGATATGGGAAAACACCTCGGAAAGCCCCGGTTCCAGGAAGACCTCGTCCGGAAGGAGA
>DAIPKP010000160.1:1754-3033 GCA_036769705.1 Synergistaceae bacterium | reverse complement strand
GCACCTATGATCTGCGCAACGTGGGAGGAATAAACTACGTCACTCCGGTAAAAAGTCAGAACCCCTACAACTCCTGCTGGGCCTTCGCAGCTTTAGGATCCTTGGAATCAAATACCCTCATGGCTTCCGGAGGCAGCGGCACCCCGGACTATTCGGAGTGGCACCTCTCCTACTTCACCTACATCGATGAAAGTCCCTCCATGCCGGGATTCGAAGACTTCACTCTCACGGATCTTCCGGATATCTTCGATGAAGGGGGGCTAGACTGGAAAGCGGTGGCCTTGTTGGCACGTTGGACAGGAGCCGTGGGAGAGAGCGCCGCTCCCTACAACGGATCCTACCCTACGGGAAGCGAGACAAACCAGCGCATTCTGACCCACGCCTACTATCTTCCCTCCCTCGTCCAATGGTATTCTCCCGTGAGCACCCAGGATCTGAAATACGCCATCATGCATTACGGCGGAGTGTCCATCGGCATGTATGCCTCGGACAATATGGCGGGAAACATCAGCGGCATCGAATGGAACCCCGCCACCGCAGCCTATTATTACACCGGCGCTTCCGGTTCGAATCACGGCGTCACCGCGGTGGGATGGAACGACAATTACGACGTTTCCAATTTCAACGCCGACCAGCGCCCTCCCGGCCCCGGAGCCTGGATCGTGAAAAATTCCTGGGGCACCGGATGGGGAGATAAGGGCTACCTCTACATTTCCTATTACGATACGGGCATCGAGGGCAACATCGCCTTCGTAGGTGCTTCCGCAGGCACCTACGACTACGTGTACCAGTACGACCCCCTGGGTTGGGTCAACTCCTACGGATACAGCTCTCCCACCGCATATTTCGCCAACATCTTCACCGCCGGAACCGGCCGGAGCCTCTCGAACTCCTCCGGCAGAACCACTTCGGGAGAAGCTCTGAAGGCAGTAAGCTTCTACGTGGTCTCCCCGGGCTCCACCTACCAGCTCCAGGTACGCACCGGGGTCACCGGAGATCCCGCCACGGGCAATCTCGTCTATTCTCAGGGAGGTACCATCGCCGCTCCGGGATACCACACCATTTCCCTGAGCGAACAGATACCACTTACGGGAGGAACGAAATTCGCCGTGACGGTACGGCTCACCACTCCGGGATACAACTATCCCATCCCCCTGGAATCCCGTGAGATAGGCTATTCCGACAAGGCTTCCGCCAATGCCGGAGAGAGTTACGTAAGCTCCAACGGCACCGCCTGGGCGGACCTTACCGCCACTACGGGAAATGCTCACAGCAACGT
>DAIPKP010000160.1:0-1654 GCA_036769705.1 Synergistaceae bacterium | reverse complement strand
CTGGGCTTCGCTCCTCTGGGGATGTTGTTCCTGGTTCCTTTCTTGATTTTGAAGAAGTAGTAGCTCTTTTTCGAAGGATTTTCCGAGAAACAGATTTCGGGGATGGAGGCACGCCGGCCACACCATCCCCGTTTTTTTCATATTTTCCCTGCAGAGACCGCCTTTTGCCGTTTACTTCTTTTTCGAAGCATCGTACTATGGAAAAAAACCTATTTCCGAGCACCGCCAACCGAATGAAAAAAGGAGTGAGTTCCATGAGAAAAGTGAAGATTGTAGGTTTTCTTCTTTTATGCGTTCTTTTGCTCTATCCCGCTTCGGGGTTTGCCCAGGTGGGAGGCGAAGCCCCTCTCAACCCGGAATTCCTGACATACCGCCAGGCTCTGGAGAGTGCGGAAAACCAGGGGAAAGCCTTTTACGGCTACGTTCCTCCGCCTCTCGATCTTTCACACATTCAGGGACCTGTTTTCGAGGGACTCCGTACCGCCGCCTATCCCAGCACCTACGATCTCCGTAACGTGGGAGGGCAGAACTACGTCACCCCCGTGCGGGATCAGGATCCTTTCGGAACATGCTGGGCCTTCGGTGCCATAGGCTCCCTGGAATCCACCACCCTCCGAAACAAGCAGGGACTTTTCGCCGCAGCGGTACCGGATTTTTCGGAGTGGCATCTCGCCTATTTCGCCTACCAAGATCAGGATGCAAGCCGGGTAGCCTTTACGCAGAAGACCCTAAGTCCCGGGGAGCATGCCATTTTCGATCAGGGAGGCGATGTTTTTCAAGCCACCGCCATCCTCGCCCGATGGACCGGAGCGGTCAACGAGACGGGCTGCCCCTACTGGAGCACGAGCAAAACCCCTCCCGCCTCGGCACTCCCCACGGGAAGCGAATCCAACACCCGATGGTTGACCTCCGTGGTTCTTCTGGGGGAAAGCGGAAGCACCGCCTACGTCCGGAACGACGTCAAATACGCTCTCACCTATTACGGAGCCTGCGCCATCTATTTCTGTGCCCTGGGAGACATGGGCTCTACCGCTGACACCTACTGGGATCCCTTCACCTACAGTTACTACGCCGCCGCCCCCGCTTCCACGGAAGGACATATCGTCACCATCGTGGGATGGGACGACACCTATCCGAAAAACAACTTTACCACTGCCCCTCCGGGAGACGGAGCGTGGATCGTGAAAAATTCCTGGGGAACGAGCTGGGGAGACAACGGCTATTTCTATCTTTCCTATTACGATGCCAATATCGGGTACCCCGCGGTGTTTCTGGGGAATTCCACGGATTTCGACTACATCTACCAGTACGATCCCCTGGGATGGACCAGTTCTTACGGCTTGGGCTCCGACACCGCCCACTTCGCCAACGTCTTTACCGTGGGAAACGGCATGAGCGTTTCCGAAGCTCCGGGAAATGCCGCTGCGGGAGAAGCGCTTAAGGCGGTAAGTTTTTACATGGCCGCCCCGGGCTCCTCGTATGAAATCCGGGTCTATGCGGGAGTTACCGGAGATCCCTCCACGGGGACCCTGGTATACGGCCCCGAAATAAGCACCTTCACGGCTCCGGGGTACTCCACCATCGAGCTGCACGAGGAAGTCCCCCTCACTCCGGGAACCAAATTCGCCGTGGCGGTAAAACTCACCACTCCGGG
>DAIPKP010000059.1:0-17044 GCA_036769705.1 Synergistaceae bacterium | reverse complement strand
CCCTTGTAGGCGAGAAACTCCTCGGGGGTAAGCTCTTCGATCACCACATGCCCCCGCACCGCAAGGTTCAGAATCTCCGCGGCAAAGCAGGTCTTATCCATTCCCATGCGGCGGATGTAGCGCAAAAGCCCCGGGCTTTTCCCCTCGGAAGGAGCAAAAAGAGGAATAATTGCAGGCATGGGAGGATCCTTGCCCCATCGGAGCCAGAGAAGAAAATAAACCAACAAAAGGAGCAGGGCAGCCCCCACCAGCAGATGCAGAGCATATTTCTGGACGAACCGAACTCTCCAGGGAATTTCCGGAGGCTTCACGATTCCCTTGGGCCAGGTATACACCACCGTAAGCCCTTCCTTGGGAGCCAGGGATTTGGTGGTTTCCACCATTTTATCAGGGAGAACCCGGGCATACTGTCCCCGCTCTCCCTGATACCCCGTATAGAACTCCACCGAGGAGAAAGGAGTTTCTCCGGGAAGCGCCAGGGAAAAACGGGCTCTTTCGATGGGAAAGGCCCAGCCGTTGCCGGTGACGTTCCAGTAGAGCTCGTCATGTTTTTCGAAGAATCCGATCTGCCCCGTGGTAAGGTACTCCAGGGTATAGGTATGCTCTCCCCGGGGAGCGGTTCCCTTGGGATCCCCCAGATAAACCCGCACACCGTTAGAGAGGGATTCCGTCTTGTAGGGAACCTTTTTTCCGTCCAGCAAAGCTCTCTTTACGGAAAAACCCACCCGCACGCTTTTTCCCGAAGCACTTCGGTAGATGGTGGGAAAATCCCGGTAAATTCCCCGCTGAATCTGATGCCCCTCCACGTTGACGAGAATATCCTCCCGCACCAGAAGAGAGGAGTTTTCCTCCACCCTGGCCTGGGAAGAGAAAAGCAGAATGGTCTCTTCCGCTCCTCCCGGAAGAGGAAGAAGCAAAAACCCGAAAAGAACCCAAAGCAAAAGAGAACGTTTCATTATCTCTCTCCCCGGAAAGGTTAAAAAGCGACCTTGGGAGTGGCCCGCTCTTCTTCCTCCGCCTCGAAGTACGCCGCCTTTTTGTAGCCGAACTGCCGGGCGATAAGCACCGCGGGGAAAGTCTCGATGGCGATGTTGTAATCCCGGGCCGCCCCGTTATAGTACCGGCGGGACATCTGGATATCGTTTTCCAGGGAGCTCAGCTCCTGCTGCAGATGGAGAAAGTTTTCGTTCGCCTTGAGCTCCGGGTAGTTTTCCGCCACCGCGAAAAGGCTTTTCAGAGCTCCCGAGAGGAGATTCTCCGATGCCGCCCGCTCCTCCATGGAGGAAGCCTTTCCTATGGAAGCCCGGGCCTCGGTAACTTTGAGGAAAACCTCTTTTTCATGAGCCGCATAGCCCTTCACGGTTTCCACAAGGTTCGGTACCAGATCGAAGCGCCGTTTGAGCTGCACGTCCATGCCGCTCCAGGCCTCGTCTTTCAAGTTGTTCATTTTCACAAGCCGGTTGTAGATACCGACACCCCAAAGAACCGCCACCGCCGCAATTCCCAAAAGTACGTAAAGCGCCATCATGTTTCTCACTCTCCTCAATTAGAAAATTTGCATTTCTTCCCGCGAGCTCCCTGTATTCTATCAGGGTTATGGAAAAGCGGGAAAAAATTTCGGAGCCCCGATCTATTGGAATCTGTTCCGAATCCTTCACCATGAAGCCCCTCTAGGAATCCAATTCGAAGGATCCCTTGGGAGGATAATCCAAGGTGTTCCGAAGATCTTTCATCCGATCCCTGGGAATATCCGGAAAAGGCAGACGCTGCTCCGCCCTCCAGCGTTCCACCTCCGCCTCGATCTCCTTCTGCCGCTCCCCGCTGGGAAGATCGTCCCGGGCGATATACGTGGTATTGGAGGGAAAGGCAAATCCCGCCCCGGATTCCATCACGATCTCCCCCATCCGAAAGAGAATATCCTCCTGCACCGCCAGGAACTTGTCGAAATTGCTGGTGCTAATATAGGCCCGGATGGCGATATTGAGGGAAAAGTCCCCGAATCCCGTAAAACGTACCCGGGGAGCCGGAGAATCGTGTACCTCGGGATGGGAAATCAAGAGCTCCCGTATTCTGGTGAGAACCCACCGGAGCTGATCCATGCTCGTTTCGTACCGAAGCCCCAGGGTGGTTTCCAGAACGGTACGATCCCGGCGGCTTACGTTCACCAGGGGCATTTGTACAAAATCCGCATTGGGTATGGAGGTAATGGTTCGGTCCAGGCCCTGAATACGGGTGGAACGAAGTCCGATTTCCACCACGGTTCCCGAGGTATCCCCGAAACGGCAGAAATCCCCTACCCGAACGGGGCGGTCCGTAAAGAGCACCAATCCTCCGAGAATATTCTCCACCGTGGGTTTTGCCGCCAGGGAGATGGCGAGCCCCGCCACACCAAGCCCTGTAATGACGGGAACGATGGATACTCCCAACCTGCTCAAACCGTAGAAAAGCAGCGAGATGGAGGTGAAGATTCCCGTGAGATTGCCCATGGTCCGCACCATGCTGGCATCCACATCCCGGGTGTCGATTCGAGGAGAAAGAACCAGAAGTTCCGCCACGAATCGGCAGCCGTGAAAGAGGAACCAACAGAAGGAAAGAAGCTGCAATCCCATCAGGCAGTTTCGGATGACGTGAAGAACGTCCCCGGTAATATTCACCACGTAATCCACCAGGAACAGGGAAAAACCTATGAGCAAAACGAAAAGGAGATTCCACAAAACCCGAAGTCCCTGTTCTCCCAAGGAGGAAGTTCTTTTCCGTATTTTGGCGCGGTACTGAAGAATAAGCCAGAGCATGACGATAAAGGTGCAGAGCAAAACAATAACCAGGCCGATCCACTGCCACACCGCCTGGCCCCGGTATTCGAGGAGAAGCCACGGAGGCATCCTCGATATGGGAAAGAGAGTCAGAAGCCAGCGGGGAGGCACGAGACGCCCGGGAGAAAGCATATACCAATCGTAAAATCCCGGCTCGACTCCTTCCTTATGCGGAAGATGACGAGTTCGATGATAGTCGCCTTCGAGACGCTCCACGGTCTCCGCGGAAAAAAGGTAGTGTCCCTCCCGTTCTCCGGAGGTAACTCTCTTCAGGGCGATTTCCGTACCGGGAAGATACCACCTGTTGAGACGATGTTCCCCGGTGCCGAGTTCGTCCTTTCCGGGAATATTCTCGGAATCCGGAAGAGGAAGGCGATCCAGAATACCCTTCAGGAAAATCACCGCCTCGATGCTTTCCTGATACCGATAGGCCTTGGGAATCTGGGAGTTGTCGATACACTGCACGGCACGGTTAAAATAAAATGTCCCTCGTTCTCCGAGCTCCTCCTCCTCGGGAGAGTAGGCCCATTTTCCTCCCTGATCGGCCAGCTCCGCAATCTGAGAAAAACATTCCCAGGCAAGACGAACATTCTCCTGGAAAGATTCGAACGTGGCCCGGGGGCTGGAGGTATCCGCAGGGCTCAAAGGGTTCGGCACGGAAGCGCTTCCCGAAAGGGCACATACGCAAAGCAAGATCAAGGATACAAACAAAGGACAAAGCTTCTTTCCGAATTTCCGCGCTTTTCGCGGCATCCCTATCACCATCCTCTCGTCGAAAAATAGCGAAAACAGGGAAAATTACCTCACCGGAAATACGGATAATCCTCCCCTGTTCTTCCTTTACAACCTTTCTCGAGAAGGGTTGTAATATAAGCGTTTCCAGCAGAATACCACGTCCTCTCCGGAACCGCCACATTTTCTCTTTTGGTCCGTGTTCAGGAAAAAATCGCATACGACAAGGCCCTCCGGAAATGAAAATATCCGGAGAGCCTTGTAATTTGCCGCTACGAAGAAAGATGCGCAGCCTGTCTTTTTTCGCTTCTAAAGGAGTCGAGAATTTAGAAGGGGCCGTAATTGATGAAGACCGCTACCGAAACCATAACGATGGCGATAACGTTCCAGATGAGGAAGAGGGGGAAGAAGAATCGCACCCACTTGTCCCAGGGTATCTTGCCGATGGCAAGGGCAGCCATGAAGTATCCCGAGGTGGGGCTGATGACGTTGGTGATACCGTCTCCGAACTGGAAAGCCAGCACCGCGGTCTGCCGGGTTACTCCCACCACGTCCGCCAGAGGAGCCATGATGGGCATGGTGGCCGCCGCCTGGCCGCTGCCGGAAGGAATGAGGACGTTGAGGGCGGTCTGCACGAAAAACATTCCCACGCCGCTGATTACGGGAGGCATGGATTCCACCAGGGAGGCGAGGCTGTAAATGACGGTATCCACGATCTGCCCTTCCGTCATTACCACGAGAATCGCCCGGGCCAGACCGATAACGAGGGCTCCGTACACGAGCTCTTTGGCTCCCTTGATAAACTCCTCCGCGATCTTTCCTCCGGAAAAGCCCGCCACCACTCCCGAGAGAATTCCGATGATGAGGAACATGGTGGAGAGTTCGTCGATATAGAAGCCGAGCTTCACCACGCCGTAGACGAGAATTCCCAGCCCTATCACCAGTATGGCTAGAATGATCTTGTGCTTTCCGGTGAATTCCGGCATTTCATCATGATCCAGAGCATGGTCGGAATTCTGATCCGCATGGTACATCAGGCTCTCCTGAGGATTTTTCTGAATCTTGGAGGCATACCGAAGAATGTACATGATGGTAACGCCGAGCATCACCGCATAGCCCACCAGCCGCAGGGAAATCCCCGAAAAGAGAGGAAGTCCCGAAACTCCCTGGGCGATACCGATGGTGAAGGGGTTCAGAAAGGCCCCGGCAAAACCCGCCCCGGCTCCCAGAAGAACGATGGCGGTACCCGTGATGGAATCGAAACCCAGGGCGAGACAGAGGGATATGACGATGGGATAGAAGGGAAGCGCCTCTTCCGCGGTGCCGAGAATGGCCCCGGCCAGAGAAAAAATGAAAATAAGAACCGGAATGAGCAGTTTCCCCCGGGATCCGAATTTCTTCACCGTGGAAGCGATTCCCGCATTGATGGTCCCCGTGGCCTGGATGATGCCGAAGGCTCCGGAAATGATGAAGACGAAGAAGATGATCTGTGCCGCCTGGTTCATTCCCTGGGGAATGGCCTTGATGGTCTCGAAAAAAGATACCGGCGTGGGTGCCACTCTGGCGTAGGTTCCAGGAACCACCACGGTTCTTCCGGTGGCTTCGTTTACCTCCCGGGCGAATTCCCCTGCAGGAATGACGTAGGTGCCGAGAGCGACGAGAACGATGAGGATAAACAACAGGAAATACGTATGAGGTATTTTCATCTTTTTTAACATGATTCCGTACACTTCCTTCCCTCGCATATTTTCAGAGCAAGATTGAAATAGATCTGATAGGCCTGAATCACCTGGTCCACCGGCACGTACTCATCGTTGGAGTGAGCCTTCTCCAGGCTTCCCGGCCCCAGGACGATACAATCCACCCCCCTTTCGTTGCTCAGCTGTCCCGCATCGCTCCATGCGGGAAATCCCCGGGGAGATCTTGTCTCTCCCAGCACTGCGGCAACCTCCTCCGAGGCCATCCGGACAAGAGGGTGATCCTTATCTATGATGAAAGGCTTGTTCAGCAGTGCCGCGGTGTGTTCTCTCATTCCGCGAATCGTATATCCTCCGAGGGTGTTGTCTTTCGTTACCCGGGAGGCCAGCTTTGCCACCTCCTCCGTGATGCCCTCGATGGTTTCCTCCGGGGTCCACCGCCGGTCGAGCTGAACCACGCATTTATCCGCCACGATGTTCGGATCGTCCCCTCCATGAATAACTCCGGCGTTGATGGTGGGAGCTCCCACCAGGGGATGTTCTCTCTTCTCCAGAGCGGGCTCCAGCTCCTCCCGAAGCAGCCGGATAAACTCCGTGGCCAGATAGATGGCGTTGATCCCCTCCTTGGGACGGCTGCCGTGAGCGGCCTTTCCCGTAAAGGTTACCTCCAGCCATTCCATTCCCTTCTGGGCAATACTCACGTAGAGATCCGTGGGCTCTCCGATCACGGCCATTTTGGGAACCGGCCCGTGCCGCACGATATGTTCCGTGCCCTTGCAGCTTTTCTCCTCGTCGATAACCCCGGCGAAAACGAGCCCCTTCCGCAGGGAAAATCCTCCCCGCTTGAGACCGATGAGAGTCGCCAGCATGGCTCCCACCGCACTTTTCATATCCGTGGATCCCCGGCCGTACATAAGCCCGTCTTTGACAACCGGATCAAAGGGAGAAACGGTCATGTCGAAGGGAGGCACCGTATCGGTATGGCCGTTGAACATCAGGTAGTTCTCTTCCTCCTCTCCGGGAAGATAGCCGTAGATGTTGCAGCGGCCGTTTTCCACCTCCACCAGATCGTTTCGAATGCCCTCTCTTTCGAGGAGCTCCCGAATGTGAAGAGCGATGTTCCGCTCTTCTCCTTCCGCGAACTTATGGCTTTCGATTCTGATGAGATCCGATGCGATTTCGAGCACTTCCTCCGGACTGACAAAGGACATGGGATTAACCATACAAAACACCTCGTTCATTCTTTCGTTTCGGAGCAGCCCCGATGCCGCTCCGGCAAAGGGGAAATTCGGCTTTTGGAAAAGCCGAATTTCCCCGGCTCCGCGCGTTACTTTCCGGATGCGCCGAAAGCCCTGGGAAAAGGCAGATCCAGCATGGTCACAAGTCCGGGAGCCGCACGAAGTACCTGGGGAATCATATTCACCGCCATGGAAATCGTGCCGATGCCTCCGGGAATCTCGGGCTTGATAGCCATGCTCACCGAGGAGGAACTCCCCTGGATTTCGATGTAATCCCCGGTTTCCACTCCTTCCAGGTGAGGATGGATCTGCTGGGGATGTTCGAGGGAAATAAGCGGCACCCCCCGGCGCATTCCCCGGGCGGTATGATTGCACCCCGCCACCATTCCGGGCTCCACCGACACGTGAGGCGTCTTTCGGGAAACCTTGGAGATGATGGGCTCCCGGGTTTCGACGACCTCGTCCAGCTCCCATCCGAGGGCATCCGCGATCATGTGCAGGGACTGGATAAAACCGATGTGCCCGGTGATACGGCCTTCCTCGAGGCCCTTCCGGAACTCCTCCGGGGTGGTTCCCACTCCCTGGGTCTTCATAACTCCGTGGCCGAAGGGAGAAAGATCGTTGATCCGGGAGGCCTTGAGAGAAAGCACATCCTCGCAGGAACCCGTCAACGTGAGAACCAGAGTATCCAGAACGAACCCCGGATTCACGCCGGTTCCAAGAATCGTGACGCCGGCTTTTTTCGCGGCATCCTCCATGAGGGATGTCAGATGAGGGTCGGTAACCCGGGGATAGGACATCTCCTCGGCGATACTGATGACGTTTTTCCCCGCCTCCGCCATGCGTATAATTGCGGGAGCCGCCTCACTGAGAAAGGAGGTGGTGCACTGAATCACCACGTCCGCATCCCTCGAAAGAGCCTCCTCCAGAGACGAGACGAGAACGCCGGTTTTTTTCGGCAGATCCAGGACCTCTGCCAGATCCTTTCCCTGTTTTTCCCTGCGGGAAGCCACGGCTCCCACCACCTGAACCGCTTCCTTTTCCAGCAAAAGCCGGGCGATACCGCTGCCCATGGCTCCGAGCCCCACCACGATGACCTTGATTTTTTTCGATTGCATGAAAATCATCCTTTTCCAAAAGATTTTCGAAAACTACCGACTTTCCAGCTCCTTCAGGGCGGACCGCACGTAATCCCGATTTTTTTTGATCTCCAACCCGAGGAAATCCAGCTCCTTTTCGAGGAGCTCCGAGCTCTGTAGACCGTTTCGTTTCAGAGAGTTTTTCAAATAGGATCTCCGGAGATGGTCCAGATCCAGATCCTGTACACCGATCACGGAGGGATCCGAAGGAAGAAGGATATTCTCTCCGGGAATCTGCTCCCGAGGATTGCCTCTCCGCACCTCGATTCCTCTCTCCCGGGCAAAGGTAAGCTGAGCGGTAAGGTGCTTTCCCGCTCCGGTGTATTCGGTTTCCTGCACCACCAGCACCTGGTCTTCCTCCATCTCCTGAGCTATGGCGAAAGCCGCGGTGAGGGAGGTGTTGCCCGCGGGGCCCCGCTCCAATCCTTCGAGCTGGGCAAGGGCCTCGGTCATGTAAAAAACCTCGCCCTGGGTTATGGTAACGTAGCGATCCATATAGCGCAGGGGCCTTGCGGCGTTCCGGGGCACGTCCGCCCTGTCGGGCCAGGTGCAGAAGGGCACGCCGAACCCGGTGTGTCCGGTGGTAAAGGATTTCCGGTTAAAATCCCGATCGCTCGCCATGTGAAGCCCCTGAAGATCCACGCTCGCCCCGATCACCCGGGTCTCCATGGCTCCCGCCTTGAGAAGCCCCCGGGCGGTACCGGTAAGATTACCTCCTCCCGCATTGGTTACCACCACCGCATCGGGATCCCGGCCACAGCACCGCCGCACCTGTTCCGTCAGCTCATATCCCAGGGTCTCCACTCCCGCTATACCGAAGGGAGTATAAAGGGAAGCGTTGAAGAACCCGGTCTCCTCCAGGGTCCGGAGAAACACGTAGAACAACTCGGGGCCCACCGTAAGCTGCAGCACCTCGGCTCCGTAGGCTTCACACTTTCTTCCCTTCTCCAGGATTTCGGGCTGCCCCACCCGGGAGCTGTCGTACACTTCCTGGACGATAATGCACTTCAAATCTCTCATATTGGCCTGGGAGGCCACGGCGGCACCATAATTCCCGCTGGTGGCGGCGATAACTCCTTCGTAACCTTTCTGTTTGGCGTAATAACACGACACCGAGGCTCGCCGAGCCTTGAAACTCCCCGAGGGATTACTGGCCTCGTCCTTGATGAAAATTCGGGCTCCCTTGCCAGGCCCCGCCAGCTTTCTCGCCGCGGCGGTAAGATTTTTCAGCTCTATAAGGGGGGTATCTCCCACGCTGGAGGATCTCTGAATATTACGAATATCCTCCATGGAGTATCCCGCCTTTTCCATCATGCCCTCGTAATCGAAGGTAAGCCCTTCCCCTTCGAACTCTTCGTAATCCATGCGGAGGGCCTTTTTCATGATCTCGTTTTTTCTCGCCATCACTCCGGCGTAGCTCATATCTTTCATTGCGAAGCCCCTCCTTTCGCCGGAATTCTGCGAAACTCCTCCTTCACCGTGAGAAGTTCCGTAATGGGCCTCCCGAAATCGTGTTCGTAGGGAGGATTTTCCTCCAGGAGTTTTCCCGAAAGGGCGCGGCCGATAATCGTCTCGATCTCCACCGTATCCCCCGGAAGCGCCTCTTCCTTGAGGAATCCCTTGACCCATAGAAGAAGAGGACATTCCCTTGTCTCCTCCGGCACATTCGGCGCCCTCTCTTCGGGGCGCAACACCACGCTTTCTATCTGAACCCATGCTCGAGCGGGTATCTTCCTGTTCATGCGTCAAATCAACCCCCTTTATTCCGATGCCACTTCTTTTTCTAAAAAACCGCGCTTAAAACTTCGGAAAAAATCTTTTGTCCCGCTTTTCGGGACTATGTCCCGTAGAACGGGACTTCGAGCTATAGTATAATGAAGCCATGGAAATTTTGCAAGAAAAATTTCCCGGAAAAGAGGCAATCCGGTAGCGGGGGTTTCCAGGCCCGGCGTTTCCGCTCCCGGAAAAAGGGCACATCCCTATACTGCATTCCATAAAAACATGGCTCTATCGGGGAGGAAATCATCATGGATTCGAATGTGGAACGTATACAGTCCGTTCTCAAGGCTTTGCAGATCATGGAAGAACTTGATCGCCACGGAAGCCTGGGCATACGGGAGATCGCCCAATCTCTCGACATGGGGAAAAGCAGCGTTCATAGGATCGTCTCTACCCTGAAACATGCGGGATGGGTGGTGGAAAACAAAAACACCGGCAAGAACGAACTGAGCTACAAGCTCTTTTCCCTGGGAAGCAACGTGGTAAAACGAATGAGTCACCGGGATTTTTTTCATCGAGAGATGGAGAAACTCGGAGAGGCCACGGGAGAGAACGTCAACCTGGGAGTTCTTTTCCGGGGAGAGGTTTTTCATGTCGACAAGGTGGAATCCACCTCTCCCATCAAGGTGGATGCCCCTCTCGGCACTCCCACCAGCGCCTACAACACTGCCCTGGGGAAGGTACTTCTTGCGGAAATGCCCGAGGAAGAAGTGCGAAGGCTCTTCCAGGACTGTATTTTCGTGAAGACCGGAAAGAATACCATTCTTTCCCTGGAGGAGCTTCTCCGGGCGTTGGAGAAGGTTCGCAGCCAGGGATACGCCCGGGATAACGAGGAATATGCGGACAGCATGATCTGCTACGCCGTCCCCATACGAAACAGCGAGGGCAGGGTGGAGCAGGCCCTGAGCGTCTCTTTTCCCAAATACCGGTACGAAGAAAAGCCCGAAGAAATGCAGCGAATTCTGGAAGAACTCATCAAAACGGGGAGAACTCTTTCCCGGGAAGAATGAAGATTTCCATCTTTTGCATGAAAGAGCGTGATTTAACGAACCAAGCAGGCAATATCCGCGAAAAACTCCACGACAAGCATGAAGGAGGCTCCCGCAAGGAATCCGGGAGCCTCCTTCATGCTTGTCGCTTGCTCGTTTTTTTTGGGAGACAGTCTTTATTTCAAGGAAGAAGAATCTTTCAAAGCGTAGTTTGCGTACGTTTTGTGCTCCTCTCCCAAAGAAAAACGCTGCACTGCCTCTTCGAGGAAGCCCGCTTTTTCTCCCGTCTCCTCGAGGCTTCGGACCATGTTTTCCGCCGCTTTCGAAACCTCTCGGGTTACGGAGGAGACCGCATGCACCTCCTCCTCCAGGGTGCCGATAGAGCGGGTAACGCTTTCAATGGAAGTGGCCATTTCCGAAGTGGCCGCCGCCTGCTCCTCCGAAACCGCCGCGATATTCTGCATGGCTTCGTTCACATCCCGAATGGAGAGAAGCTCTTCTTCCAATTTTCGGCGGGCTTCTTCCGCTTCATCCACGGTCTTTTTCATAAGCACCGCCACTTCTTCGGTAATATTCATGGAGGTGCTGGATTGGGTTCGAAGATCTTCGATAATTTCTCCCACCTTCTGGGCAGCCTTGTTGGATTCTTCCGCGAGCTTGCGTACTTCTTCCGCCACCACCGCAAAGCCCCGACCCGCTTCTCCCGCCCGGGCGGCTTCGATGGCGGCATTCAGGGCCAGCAAATTGGTCTGATCCGCAATTCCCGTAATGGTGGTAACGAAGCCTACCACCTGCTGTACCGAGGCCGCCAGAGCTCCCAGGGAATCCGTGCTTACCTGGGATTTTTCTCCTACGGATTTCATGTCTCCGATAACTCCCCGCACCTGAGCCACCGCGGTCTCCGCAGTATCAAGGGCCCGGGAAGCCGCTTCGGCTCCCTCCGTGGCGGATTGGGCGGCGGAGTTGGCTCCGCTCGCCACCTCCTCGATGCTGGCGTTGGCCTCCTGAAGGGATTGGGCGTTTTCCCGGAAGGTGTCGAGCATGACATCCATGGAGCTGCGAATTTCCTCGACGGAGCCCAAGGTTTCCTGAGATGCCGTGCCAAGGTCGGAAACGTTCTCCCGAGTGGCCCGCGCTTCCCGGGCCACCAGGCCGATAAGGCTGCGGAAGGTTTCCAGCATGTGGTTCAAGCCCTTGCCTATACGGTGTATTTCCGTTTTTCCCGCTTCCGCGAAGCAAATGGTGAGATCTCCCCGGGCTCCCCGCTCGGCCATTTCCAGAAGTTTGCGAATATCCCGGGAGAGGGAGCGCACCACCGGCACAAGAAGCAGGAGCACCACCAAAAGGGTGATTCCTCCCAGCAGAAGAAGCCAGAGAGAAATTTTTCCTACCAGCTTCGAAGTGACCCCGAGAGGATAGGCGATGCCCACGCGAAATCCCTGGGCGGTGGCGGCAAAGAACATACGCCGTTTCTCGCCTCCCATGGAGTAGTCTCCGTACCCATCCTCCTGCCGAAGAAGCCGGCTTCCAAACTGCGCAAACCCCACGGTAAAAGCGTCGCTGGGCTCGGCGACGTTCTCATGAAGGATCCACTCTTTTTCGGGAGCCGCAAGAACGTTGCCCTCTTCATCGACGAGATAGCCCTCTCCGGCTCCCATGACCCGGAGCCCGCCGATAAGCCGGGAAAGGTATTCCAGATCCATATCTACCGTCATGACTCCCAAGAGAGATCCCGCATCGGAATAGAGAGGAGTGGTAAGGCTCACCACCACGTTTCCCGAAGAGACGTCGATATAGGGAGCCGTGAGGGTAATGCCTTCGCTTTGCAGAGCATCCCGATACCAGGGGCGATCCCGGGCATCGTAATCCTCTCCTTCGTCCCATCCGGAGCCCACCGCCACCCGGCCGTCGCTCTCCAGGCCGAAGTAGATGTTCAAAGCTCCCCGGGCGTGAAAACGATTGTAAAGACGAACCATGGGCACTTCGAGGGCCTCTTCTTTCAGGCTTCCGTGAATGGCGAGATATTCCTCCACCACGTCCGCTCCCGCAAGAAGGATGTTTTCCATTCCCTCGAAGTAGAGATTCACCTCGCTTGCGGCCTCCCGAACCACGGAAAGTCCCGTGGAATCCACCATCTCCGAAAAAATCGCTCCCGTCCGCAGATAGACGATTCCCACCATGCAGAAGATAGCCAGCATTACTCCGACTCCCAGAATCCAGAGCCGTGAACGGATTGTCATGATGCTCCCCCTTTCGAGGCACCTTTTTCGAAAGGCGGAAATTTCCGGTGCCAAGGCCCGGAAAACTTCGCCTCTCGTCCTTTGAAAAATATGGTTTTATTCCCACATCCAAAAGATGCCGCAGGGGGGTCTTTTCTGTATATAATAAAGGAAGTATGCAAAACTAAAATAAAACATGGAATACAATCCCCCTCCCAACAGGAAGCATTATATTCCATACATCACGCTTGTCCAGAAAAATATATCGAAGTTGACAAATGCGAACAAAAAGATTCGCCGGTTTCCTCCAAGACCGGAATAACAGAAAATCTCGGAAAATCAGGGCAAAGCATGGAGGGGGTGGATCTAAAGATCCGCCCCCTCCATGCTCGTAAAACTAAAGAAACAACGGTCAGAGCGTGAATTCTTGGATGGCTCCGTTAAGGCGTGCCGCCTCTTCGGACATGCTCTGGGCGCTTTTCGCTATGGTTTCCGCCGCCGAGGAAGCCTCCGCAGTAGCGGAAGAGACGGAGCCTACATTTTCCTGAAGTTTGGAGATGGATTCCGTCACGCTTCCCACGGCTTCCGCCATTTCGGTGCTCGCCGCAGCCTGTTCCTGGGAGACCGCCGCAATGTTCTGCATGGCTTCGTTTACCGCCTGAATCGCTGCAAGTTCCTCCTTCAGCTCTTCCTGGGCTTCGTTGGCCTCTTCCACGGTTTTCTGCATGAGCTCCGCCGCCTCCTTGGTCATGGAGATGGAAGAATCCGATTGTTGCCGCAAACTTTCGATGATCTCCCCCACCTTATGGGCGGCCTTGTTGGACTCTTCCGCGAGCTTGCGCACTTCTTCCGCTACCACCGCAAAGCCTCGGCCCGCTTCTCCCGCCCGGGCGGCTTCGATGGCGGCGTTCAGAGCCAGCAAATTGGTCTGGTCCGCAATGCCCGTGATGGTGGAGACGAAGCTGGTGACCTCGTTTACCGAAGAAGCAAGCTTGGAAATCTCCTCCAGGCTGGAATTCGCTTTTCCTCCCACAGCCCCTATATCTCCGATGACCTTGTTTACCCTGGCCGCCGCGCTTTCCGCGGTATTCATGGCCCGGGATGCCGCTTCGGCTCCTTCCGTAGCGGAATGAGCGGCGGAGTTGGCTCCGCTTGCCACCTCTTCGATACTGGCGTTGGTTTCCTCCAGGGCCGCCGCATTGTCACGGAAAGTTCCTTCCATCATCTCCATGGTTCCCCGGATTTCTTCCATGGAGCCCACGGTCTCTTCCGAAAGCGCTGCCAGATGCTCCGCATGCTCCATGGAAGCATCCGCTCCGGAGCGGGCGCTTCCTATGAGCTGGCGCAAGGAAGCAAGCATTCTGTTGAGAGCTTCTCCGATGTGATGGATTTCAGTTTTACCCTTCTGATTGAAGGAGGCCGTAAGATCTCCCTCTCCCACCTTCCGGGTCGCTTCGAGAAGAGCCCGGATATCCCGGGAGAGGCTGCGCAAAATAGGAAGTACCAAGAGAAGCACCACCACCATGGCAACGCATCCCACCACGAGAAGCCAGAGAGTTACGGAACGGACCGTGGAACGGATATTCGCCAGGGGATATTCGATACCGATACGGAAATTTTGCTTTGTAGAAGCAAAATACATGCGTTTGGACTCTCCCTGGGCAAAATAATCTCCCTGCCCCGTTTTTTCCCGAAGAAGCCGGGAGGAGAATGCCGCAAGTTCCGGAGAGATGGCATCGGAAGCTTTCCCCACGTTCTCCTTGAGAGCCCACTCCTTTTCCGGAGCGGCAAGAACGGTTCCGCCCGCATCGACCAGCATGCCGAATCCCACGCCGTTGATGTTCTGCTGGGAAACGAGGTCTACCAGATAATTCAGTCCGATGTCTATAGCCACCACTCCGAAAAGGGAGCCGTTTTTCAAATAAAGGGGCCGGGTAAGGCTGATGACGAGATCCCCCGTCACTCCATCCACATAGGGGCTGCTGAGAGAGATCCCCTTGTCTTGAAGAGATTCGGTATACCAGGAACGTTTCCGGGCATCGTAACCCTCGGGCTCCTTCCACTGAGAACCAAGAGCGATGGCCCCGTCCTCCTCAAAACCGACAAAAACTTCCTTCACTCCCCGGGGGATATAGGTTTCGTATAAAACGATAAGGAATCGTTCGATTTCATCCTCGCTACTGATCTTACCGTTCTCCACCAAATATCCCAGGCTATCCGCGGCTCCCACGAGAACCTTTTCCATGCTTTCGAAATAGAGATCCATGGTTTCCGCCGCATCCTGTACCATGGAAAGGCCGGTCTGATCGATCATCCTCGTAAGCACGGAGCTCGACCGAAGATAGACGATACCCACCATACAGGAAATAGCCAAAAGCGTCCCCACCGCAAGAATCCATAAGCGTGATCGAATAGTCATCTCTTCCACTCCCTCTTTGAACTAAAAATTTTGCAAAGTTCTTAGGCTTTGAAAAAACTAGCTTTCTCACTCTTCCTGCAGTATAGAAGTGCTTTTTCTGCGTTTCTTTCGCATTCTATCATCCAAAAGAAATAGCACCAGAGGCGGAGATTTTTTCCCGTTTTTTTCGAGAGCTTCAGGTTTTTTTCGAAAAATCCCACCGTCTCGACCTGGCTCTCCAAAATTCGTGACACTTTCGTAACCCTTTTCATACCCTTTTTCGCGCTTTCCCTGTATGCTTGTACGTACGAAGAGATTTTTTTACAAGAGACCCCTTTTCCCTTTGAAAGGAGGGATTTCCCTTGAAGTTTCGAGGGCTCTTTTTCCGCAAAGACGGCGTTTCTTTTTCCAAAAACTCGGGGATCTCCCTTTTCTACGTACTCCTGGTGCTTGTTCCCGGGGTAGTTCTGGGGCTGCTCGCCCTTTCCTCCTTCGAGAAGGAGGAAAGCCTTCTGGAGAAGCGTTTTCGGGAAACCCTGGGAGCGGAGCTCCAGCTTCTTTCCCGACAGGTTCTCTCCTTTCTGGAGCAGACCGAAAAAGAGCTCTACCAGGAGCTGCAGGAGCTTCCGCCCCGGGAAGAGGAACGGTTTTTCTCCCGATGGAGACAAGAAAATCCTCTGGTGGATATTCCCTTTCTTCTCGATAACCGGCTTGCCCTGGTGTTTCCCCTGCCTGCGGATCAGGGAGAGCCCCGGGTTCAGGCCTTCGCCTCCTGGGGAGAGTCCTTTTTCGAGGGAGCCTCCGCTCCCGTGGAGATCGAGAGGATTCTTCTGGCCTGGAAGGAAGCCTTCTCTCTTTTGGGAGAATCGCCTCCGGAAAGCGTCCCCCCTTCCGCTCGGAGCTCCTCGGGAACGGAGCCGCCTCTTCCGACAGCTCCTCCTTCCCCCTCCCTCCAGCCCCAGGAGATGAAGGCCTCGCAGAACCCGCCTTCCCCGGCCTCCTTTTCCATGGCCCAGCTTTCCCGGAAAGCCTCCGTTCAAAGAAATCTTTCCGAGGAAGAGGAATTATCTCCTTCTGCGGAGATTCCGGCGGAAGAGGAACTCGGGATTTCGGAACAGGAGAAGAAACCCGGAGCTTCCCAAGAAGGCTCCTCTCCCTTTTTCAGAAAACCCCGGGCCTTTCCCGAACAGATCCGGGGAAAGTCTTTCGGTCTTCTTCCCTACATGATGGATAACCGGGTGATTTTTCTTTTCTGGGCCCGGCGGGGGGAAAATATCGGAGGCTGCCTTCTCCGGGAAGATCTTCTGAAGGAGAAGATGGGAGAGGTTCTTCTGAATAACCACCCTCCCCGAAAGGAGAGTTATTCCCTGGCGGTGCTGGACGAACACGGCGGGCAAATTTATCCTCCCGGAAACGAAGAGATCTTTCCGGAATCCCAACCCTACGAAAGCAGGGAGATCGCTCCGCTGCTCCCCTACTGGAGGTGTGCCGCCTTTCTGGCCCCCTCCCACAGCATGTTCGCTCAGGTGGAACGAAGCCGGTTGCGGCATCTCCTGATAATCGGATCGCTTCTCTTTTCCCTTTCGGGAGGAAGTTTTCTTCTCTTCCGGGCCCTTCGTCTGGAAATGCGTACGGCGGAGCAGAAAACCACCTTCGTGGCAAAGGTCTCCCACGAGCTGAAAACCCCTCTTACCTCCATCAGGCTTTTCGCGGAGATGCTGGAGGAGGATCGGGTTCCGGGAGAGGAGAAACGCCGCCGGTATCTTCGGCTCATGGTTTCGGAAATAGAACGCCTTACCCGGCTTATCGAGAACATTCTGGCTTTTTCCCGGAGAGAACGGGGGCTCAAACGATATTCCCTGAAAGAGACGGATCTCTACCCCCTGGTTTCGAATATCGTGGAAAGCCAGCGCCCCCGGCTGGAACAACAGGGGTTTTCCCTGATTTTTCGGGGAGAGGGCCCCCTGACGGCGCTGGCGGACGAGGAGGGAATAGCCCAGATTCTGCTCAATCTCCTTACCAATGCGGAGAAATATTCGG
>DAIPKP010000159.1:0-3070 GCA_036769705.1 Synergistaceae bacterium | reverse complement strand
CCAGCACCGCATCCGCATCGGAACAGCGGAGCACGGCGCTCCCTATCAAACCTTTCCTGCCTGGGAGAATGCTCTGATACATTCCGAAATAAACCCGGAAAGATCATAGCATGGTAAGGACCTTGTTTTCTTATGGGAATCCAAGAATTTCGTTGACAGGCAGCAAGGAAAAGGGTATTCTCTTTCCCTATTGTGACCGAAGGTCATTCCAAAAAACGTGCGGTCATTTTCGGAACTTACAGTCATTTTTGATGGATCAAGGGGAGGAGGAGGAGCATGGCACGGCTTTCTGCGAGAAAAAAGGCCATCCTGGAGAGTATGATGAGAGAGTCTCTCTTCTCTGCGGCGGAAAGGCTCCTTCAGGAGGAGGGATGGAAGGGAGCCACGGTGGAGCGAATAGCTCAGGAGGCTGGAGTTTCCAAGGGAACGGTCTATAACTATTTTCGAGATAAACGGGATATCCTCTCTTCCCTTCTGGAGAGAAATACCGAGGTTATTCGGCTTTTCGTACGCTCTGTGGATTTAGAAAAAGGGAATCCCGCAAATCTTCTGGAGGATATCCTGAGCAAAATTCTGGAAAATCTTTATGAGAAGCGGGGGCTCATCGCCGCCACGGTACAGGCCTACTATGAGGATATGGATCTGCGCCGGGATTTTGAACCTCCTTGCAAGATGCAGGAAAAACATCCCCTCTGGGAAGTTCGTTCCTACATACGAAAGGTTATCGCCAAAGGAGTGGATACGGGAGTTTTTCGCCCCCTGGATCCCATTCTGGCGGAGACAGCTCTCAACGCCATGATCATGGGGGTGGCCAAGCAGTTCGCCATGAATATGGTGGATCTTTCCGGAGAGGCCTACATGTCCACCATTCAACAGATCGTTCTTGAAGGGCTCTGTCCTTGCGGAAAGAACGCATAATTTGGGGAGCAGGGTTTTCGGATTTCCTTTTTTAGTTTTGCTTTTTTAGTTTTGCTTTTTTGATTTTAACAGTTCAATTTCGTAAAGGTAGGTGCATCGTTCCATGAAAAATAACGCTCGAAGAGGATCCATAAAAGGAGGCATTCTCCTGATCCTGATTCTCGTAGCCGGAGGCTTTGCGGGAAAATATTTCCTTCTGGACCGGCCGGAGCAGGAAAAACAACAGCAGGCTCAGGCCCAGGAACAGCGAAAACCCCAAGCTCCCGGGGTGGTACTCCACAGGGTGCAGAAGGCGGATCTCGCAGTTCCCCGGGAGTACGTGGGAAGGGTGGAACCCATTCAGACGGTGGATCTCCGCCCCCAGATCAGCGGTACCATCGACGAGGTTCACTTCAAGGAGGGCTCCCTGGTCAAGGAAGGAGATCTTCTTTTCACTTTGGACAACCGGCAGTTCAAGACCAACGTAGCTCTCCGGAGAGCGGAGCTCGCCAAGGCGGAAGCCAACTACGACCGGGCGGCGAAGTACAAAAAACGCCTTCAGGCCGCGGATTCCCGGAGCGTTTCCGCTTCGGACATGGAGATGGCGGAAAGCGACGTGCTCCAGGCCAAGGCGGCGGTACAGCAGGCCAAGGCGGCGCTGCAGCTGGCCCAGATCGACCTGGGATATACCAAGATCAGCGCTCCCATTTCCGGGCGGGTGGGAAAAGCCTTTTTCACCAAGGGAAATTACGTCACTCCCGGAAGTGCCCTCCTTACCACCATCGTTCAGATGGATCCCATACGGGTGACCTTCGCCCTGCCGGACAGGGAATACCTAAACCAGCTCGATATCTTCCGAAGCGCGGATGCCCGGGTTTTCGAAAGCACCCTGGCTCTGGCCAACGGCGAGATCTACGACAAAAAGGGAGAACGGGATTTCGAAAATAACCAGATGAATAAGGAGACCGCCACCATTACCGTAAGTCTCCGCTTCGAAAACAGCCAAGGGGCTCTGGTTCCGGAATCCATGGTCCGGGTTCAAGCCCGTCCCGCCAAATCGGAAATCGTTCCGGTCATTCCCCAGGAGGCGATTCTGGCCGACAAAGCCGGAGATTTCGTCTACGTGGTGGACGACGAAAATAAGGCGAATCAGGTCAGGATCGTTCTGGGAGAATCCATGGGAAAGATGTGCGAGGTAGCCTCCGGCCTGGAGGGAGGAGAAAAAGTCGTCCTTCTCGGGCTTCAGGCTCTTCGCCCCGGCATGGTGGTAGCTCCTCTGCCGGAGCAGAAAAATGAAGAAAAATCTCCTGCGGAGTTGGCTCAGGTTTCGGATTACGATCTCACGCTTATCTCATCCGATAGTACCGGGAAAGACGAGTAAATCATGTTTTCGAAGTTCTTTATCGAACATCCCCGATTCGCCATGGTGGTTTCGGTGGTTCTGGCACTGGCGGGAATCATCGCGGCCCTGAATCTGCCGGTAAAGCAATATCCCGACGTGGCTCCGCCTCAAATCAGCGTGGAAGCCAGTTATCCCGGAGCGGATGCGGAGACTCTGGCCAATACCGTGGGAGTGCCTCTGGAAGAGGCCATCAACGGAGTGGACGATATGATTTACATGAACTCCACTTCCAGCAATACCGGATACTATTCACTCACCATCACTTTCAAGACCGGCACGGACACGGACATGGCCCTTGTGAAGGTACAAAACAGGGTGCAGCAGGCGGAACCCCTTCTTCCGAGCGAAGTGACCGCTCGGGGAATTACCACGCAATCCCGGTTTTCCAATACTCTGGGCTTCGTGGCTCTGATTTCTCCCAACGGAACCCGGGACGCCGCCTTTATGACCGACTACGCCCAGAACAATGTCCGTAACGCTCTGAAACGAGTTCCCGGCCTGGGAGACGTTCAGGTTATGGGAGCCAAGTACAGCATCCGGGTCTGGCTGGATCCGGATCGACTGGCCTCCCTGGGCCTGAGCACCTCGGACGTGGCGAGCGCCATCGCCGGCCAGAACCGCCAGGCCTCTCTGGGATCCATCGGATCGGCTCCGAACGACGGTGAAGTTCCGCTTGTCTACACCCTTACCACCAAGGGGCGTCTGGGAAACGTGAAGGATTTCGAGAACATCGTTCTCCGAACCACCGAAAATGGAGAACTGGTAAAGCTC
>DAIPKP010000158.1:0-3083 GCA_036769705.1 Synergistaceae bacterium | reverse complement strand
ATGTTTTTATAAATTGCCTATCCTGCGCTGAGATGTAAGTGTAGCGGCCCAACCTCTATGTCCGGGATCAGCTCTCTTTCTGTGACCGTTGAAAGATCTCTTCCTACGTGTCCGTGAGGGGCGGATGCCCGCCCCTTACTCAGATCTCGAACTCGCTCTGCAGTACCTCCCGCACAAGATGGTCATCCACGAGAGGTTCTTTCCGAACCGCCGCCGCCATAAGGCATGCAGATGCCACCTTGTTCACCTTTCGTGCTACTCCTCCGGAGTATTCGTGAATCATTCCCAGGGCAGATTGGGTGAAGATCTCTCTAGGAGACTTTACGGACTCCATGTGCCGTCTTACGTACAGGAGAGTTTCCTTCCTGTTCATGGCTTCCAGATGGAAACGCATATCCACCCTTCCGGATATGGCCTGGTTCGCCTGGAGCTTCAGGGTTTCCTTCAGTTCGCCCTGTCCCACCAGCAGCAAGGCCAGAGTGCTCTCGGAATCCATGCCCGTGTTGAGAAGGAAACGGATCTCTTCAAGCATCTCCCGGGAAAGCAGGTGCGCCTCATCTACTACCACCACGGGACATTTCCGCTCTTCATTCACTTCCTTCAGCGCCTTGTGGAACTGTCGCTTTGCGTCTCCCCGATAGAAGCGAGGGGTACATCCCAACTGGTACAGCACCTCCCAATAGAAGTTACGGGGGGTGAGAAAGGAGTCGCATACGTACAGTATGCGGTATCTGTTGCTGTCCAGCTCGGCGCTGAAGCGCCTGATGGCTGTGGTCTTTCCGCTTCCCGTATCTCCCGTAAAGACCCCGAAGCCCCTGGTCTGGGAGGTGTGAAGGAGACGGGCGTGCAGTTCATCCCAGGCATCCCTCCTCAACAGCTCTTCCACAGGAACATTCCTGCCGAAGGGAAGTCCCTGAAGCTCGAAGAATGCCTCAATCATCAGTGCTCTCCTCATGATTTTCCAGAGTTTCCCTCAACCCGTAGGCGCCGAGGGTTTTGGTAAACCGTTTCTGCTGCTCCTCTTTGTACGTATTCAGGATGCAGGATTCCCCGCACCTGTCGAGCTTCTCTGCAGGAGCTTTCAGAGTGGCATTGCTCTCACCTATCTGGGCTTTTCGGATATGGCAGCGCTGGGTTCCCTTGTACCAGAGCTGCAGAACCTCCATATCGAAGGGATCGTAGCGCAGGGTTACTTTCTTACGGAGGAAATCCCTTCCCGCATCGTAGAGCTTCCCCTCCAGCTTCAGGCAACCGCTTTTGTCTACATTCCGCTCAGCCTCGTGAAGAAAGGCATCCTGCAGTGTCTCCAGGCTGTGGAAGCGAAGGGGGGTGGAGTCCTCCGAAAAGGCTTCCAGAGGGGTTTTGCCGTTCAACGAGCTATGGGGTTTATGCTGGTACCGTTCCGAGAGCCAGGCTCGAAAGAGGGTGTTTAATTCCTCAAGGGTGCCAGGTTCCTGAAGGGAGTATTCCCCAAGGAATTCCTCCACGGTTCTATTAAATCGTTCTATTTTTCCCTTTCCCTCGGGGTTATAGGGGGCAGCGTTGATATGTTTTATGTTCAGCTTCGCACAGGCTAATCGCATCCAGGTGGAGACGAAGATTTTCCCGTTATCCACGTAGATGCGCTTGGGAGAACCGTTTCTCTGGATGGCTTTCCTCAAGGCATCTTCCAAAATGGGGAGCTTCTGGTCATGATAGAACTCCCCATGGGTTACAGCCCGGGTGGCATCGTCGATGATGGCCAGGAGGTAGGTCCGCCGCTTCTTTCCGGGGTGCTCCGGATCATGCAGGTAGGGTCCGTATTTCAGGTCCGTCTGCCACAAGCTGTTTCGCCCTATTCTTACGAAACGTCTTGTGCCGGTTTTGGTTTCTTTCTCTGCCCGAAGATCCCGTCCCGAGAGGCCTTTGGCTCGGAGATGCCGGGAGAGGGTGGAACGGGCTACCTCGTGTCCCTGGGTTTTCAGCCAGTCTTGAATGAGCCCTGCACTCCTCCGGGGAAGTTCCCTTCTGCATTCTTCCGCTAGAATAAGGGCTTCCGGAGCGATGGCCTTGCAGATTCCCTTGTCCTTGCGTGCCTTCTTCACAAGTCCTTCGAAGCCCCTTTTCCTGTATGCGGAGATCCATCTTCTCAGGGTTCGTTCCGAGATCTCCCCCTGCTCAAGAATCTTCTGCCGGCGCTCCGAGGCTTCCCGCAGGGAGAGCCCATCTTCCAGAAGCGGTGCCACAAGAGCAAATTTCTTGAGCCCCTCTTCACGGTGGTAGTCCAGTTCGATATCTTTCATGTTCTTCGCACCCTCCGTCTCGTTTTTCTCCCTTTTCAGGAGTACCGAGAGGAGTCTAAATGGTATGCGCCGGACATCCAATGCAAAGCAGGTGGTGATAATAGATGAGAAAGGCATGAACAATAACGGGTTCTTCCGGCGAAAGCTCCACCAGGAGCCCGAAGGCTTGTCGAAGTCGTTTCATGGGAGAGTTCGAGGCTGTGACGAAAGAGATGGTTTTACCGGAGACTATCTTCGCAAGTTGCTCGAAGAAGGTGGCAAGGACAGGGAGGAGCTGCGTAAACTCCCTTTTCCAGCGGTTCACGGTGCCCTCGTCGGCTTGGGTTGCGCAGTTCTTTCCGGAGAGGGCCTCTTCTATCTCCCGAGCAGCGTGCTGTTTACAGGGAAACATGCACTTCTTGAGGAGAGTGAAGGTCTTACCGCAGGTACAGCAACGGTAGCGCTTCACTACGTGCCATGTCTTCTTTCCGAGACGGATACAGCAACGTTCCCGGTAACCGTGGATGCGAAGAGCACCCTGGCAGTGGAAACATGCATGGGGGAGGGGGAAATATTCCGCCTCTCCTGCTATAATGTCCATGTTTTTTCATGTAGGTCCCCCGGTTCGATCCTGTCTTGGAGGAGAGGTCGTCCGGGGGATTTTCCTTTCTCCGCAATCTGTGTGTATACACACTACCCCGGGAGGACATTTATGTAAAGCGGATCCCGGTCAAAAAAGCTGGGCCGGAACAATTAAACGACACGCTTTGCTTATCAATCAGGTTTCCTATGGTTTCTTCGGCATTCCTGAGCATAGGGTTA
>DAIPKP010000157.1:0-3117 GCA_036769705.1 Synergistaceae bacterium | reverse complement strand
CACATCTATTCTGTCGCCCCTTTGTACTATGTTGTTCTGAATATATGATCTAGAAGACGAAAAAAACTTTTGGGATGGAGGAAGGGCTGAGTTCTCCTCTTATTTCCGTTTTCCAACCTTAAAGGGTTGATTTTTTGGGGAGGAGTGAGAAGATATTTATTGTCTTTATTAGTTTGAGCTTTAGAATTGAGATTCCTGCCTTCGGGTAAGTAGTTAGTTGTAAGAAAAGCAAGGGAGGATTTTATGGACGGAAATACCCTTCAATATTATGAAGAAAACGCAGAACATCTAGCCGAACGATACAATTCGGCAGATCTTTCTGCTCTTCACCATTTCCTCCGTAGATGGCTCCCTCCCAGAGGTAAAGTGCTTGAAATTGGTTGTGGAACGGGAAGAGATGCCCTTTTTATGAGCTCTTTGGGATGTGATGTTACTGCTTTAGACGGTAGCTCTTCCATGGTGGAATTAACGAAAAAGGCCTTTTTTGATGCTGGTGTGGAAAATGCCCGGTTTTTTACAAGCTCTTTTCCTCTTCCCTCAGAACACTTTCTCCTTAAAGAAAAATTTGATGCTATTGTTTCCATCGCTGTGCTCATGCATATTTCAGAGCATGAACTTTTTGGGTTTGCTCATCAGGTAGCTTCTCTCACCAAGGAAAAAGGGCTTTTTATATGCTCTTTTTGTTCTGGCACAAGGGGGCCTTCCGAAAAAAGGCTTTATGTGAGCAGAGAACCCGGAGAAGTGCGGCTTCTCTTCGAGCGTTTAGGATTTCAACTCTTGGATCGTATAGAAACTGCTGATGGTTTAGGGCGAGATATGTATTGGCATACTTTGGTTTTTACCTATCAAGGAGGCTTGAGTCTTCGACCTGTTTACAAAATAGAGTCCATTGTGAATAGGGATCGCAAGACCGCTACGTATAAATTGGCTCTTTTGCGAGCTTTATGTGATATTGCTCAAATGTCCTCTCATCAGGGCAAATGGTTTCCCGGAGAAAGAGTTGGGATTCCTCTAGGTCTTGTGGTGGAACGTTGGCTTTACTACTATTGGCCATTAGTAGATACGGAAATGCTTTTCCCGCAAATACGTGGAGGCGAGGAAAAACGGAAAATGGGGTTCCGTATAAATCTGGAACGCCTTATAAACGTTTTTAGACCTCTAGGGGGATTAGATGGTTTCCATAACGCTTATAGATCAGGGATTTTAGGAGAGAAGGAAAACTTTTTTTTGATCGAAACACTTAACGCATTAGCAAAAGCCATCATTAACGGCCCTGTTCATTATGCCGGGGGCTCTCTTGAAGGCAATGAGGACTTTTTTTCTTTTAGCGGAAAAAGGAAGATAAAAAAATTAAGCTTCTCAGGCAATTTCTTGAGTGAATTTGGTATGATTTATGTCGCTGAAGACATCTGGCGGGAGTTTTGTCTCATTGGTCATTGGATGGGAGAATCCATCATTTTTCGATGGGCAGAGCTGGTTCACGAAATTTCCGGGAAAAATATTTCTGTCCCGGAAGTCCTTGAGCGTTTGCTTCGGCGCCCTGAAACAGAACGAGATATAAAAGCCGTCAGAGAAATCTACAAAGGAATTTCTCCCCTCCGTTGTGTTTGGAGTAACAAGCTCCTTTCTAAAGACTTTCACGTAGATCATGTGATTCCATTCTCTCTTTGGCATAATAACGATCTTTGGAATCTCCTTCCTACAGACCCGAAGGTAAATAATCAAAAAAGGGACAAGGTTATTTCTCCAAAGCTTCTCAAAGCTAGTGAAGAACGCATTGTTTTTTATTGGCGTAAGACGAGAGAACGTTGTGAAAAACGTTTTTTAACAGAGCTTCAAAAAACTCTTCTCAGGGAAACGCCGCAAGAAAACAAATGGGAAAAACAAGCGTTGGGTGCTCTTGAGGAAATAGTGGAGTTTGTGACTCTCCAAAGAGGGCTGGAGCGGTGGGAAGGTGTTGTAGATCTCAGAAGTAGAATCAATTCTTAGATCTAGATTTCTAGACAAGTTGTAAGTATGGGAGAACTTTAATGCTTAGTTTGTCAAATCAAGTGCAGAAAACGAAACGGAGGAAGAGCAAATGAGCATACCCAAATTTAACAAAATAAGTGCTGCTGTACTGGAGCTTCTTTCCAAGAATGAAACCATGAGCCCCAAAGAATTTGAGGTACCCTTGGCAAAACACTTCAATCTCACAGATGAAGAAATCGCCTTGGAATATGATTCTGGGAACGGAAGAGTTTTTTATAATCGATGCACTTGGGCCCTAAGCTACCTTAATATGGCCGGGTTGGTGGAAAAACCCAAGCGAGGAGTGTACAAAATAAGTGCCCAAGGGCTAAAAATGCTCCAAACTCCCGAAAAAATTGAAGGGTATGTGACAGAGCAGGAGAAACGGAAAAAATCCTTGGGAAACGAGAAGCCAAGGGCAGAGGAGATTGATGAAAATCTTACTCCTCAGGAAGAAATTGAAAAATCTTCCTTGAAAATCAAAGAGACTGTGTGCAATGAAATCCTTGATGTAATTCTGAGTAAAACCCCAAGAGAATTTGAGAAACTGGTTCTTCAGCTTTTGGAGTCCATGGGGTATGGAGGGGAAATTCCTGGTGCTTCAAAGGTAACACAATATAGCAACGACGGGGGAATTGATGGCATCATCAAGGAGGATATTCTCGGGCTTGGGAGGATACATGTTCAAGCAAAACGCTATGCCCAGAAGAATTCTGTGGGAAGGGAAGAGATCCAAAAATTTGTGGGAGCCCTTGCTACTGGTTCGTCAAGGAAAGGCATTTTTATCACTACATCTTCTTATTCTAAAGGAGCATTGGAATACGCTGAAAGTTTAAACGGTTCTCCCACATTGGTTCTCATTGACGGAGAAACTTTGGCGGAATACTTCTACGACTATGGTCTCGGGATGCAGATAGAACAGACTATAGAGATCAAGAAACTCGACAGCGATTTTTGGGATGCCTTAGTGGATGAAGCGGTACTGTGAGTTTTGAATTAAAAAATAATATATTTTCACCATTCCGTCACTTTGAGAGACAATAATGCTGATGTACTTCGCAAAAAAGGTTCCTCCCTATTCTGTGTGGGTAGCTCCGCAGAATGTGT
>DAIPKP010000058.1:0-17527 GCA_036769705.1 Synergistaceae bacterium | reverse complement strand
CTCATGCTCCCTTGTTCCTCACGATCTTCTGTTTGCGGTACACCAGATCCGGGCATAAAAGCAGGGCTCCGGTCCACAACAACAACAGCCCTCCGTCGATGAGAGTACACCACATAAAAAATCTCGTGAGTTCCGCAAGGTTCATGGCTTTTTCCTCCTCTTTCTTTCGTAAAACCTGTGGGGAAAATTACTCCGAGGACGGCGAGAACGCCTCTTCGGAGGTTGCTCCCGCCGAAGGATCTTCATAACTCCCGAGAAAGGTGGTCCGATTCCGCCCTTCCCTTTTGGAAATGTAAAGGGCCTGATCCGCCCTTTTCAACATGCTATCGAGGCTTTCGGAAAAGCTTTCCGGATCGGGGGAAGCCACTCCAAGGCTGAGGGTTATCACTCCGGCGGTGGGAGAATATTCGTGAGGTATTTCCAGGGATTCCACCGCAATTCTCAGCTTCTCCGCCGCCGTCATGGCTCCTTCGCTCTCCGTTCCCGGCAGAAGCGCCACGAACTCCTCGCCTCCATAACGGGCCACGAAATCCCCGGAACGGGGCAAGGCATCTTTCAAAGCCCGGGCCACATGCTGAAGGCATTCATCCCCGGCGCCGTGGCCGTAGTTATCGTTATAGGCCTTGAAATTATCGATATCCATCATGATCATCGAAAAGGGCTGGCCGTTCCGAAGAGCCCGTTTCTTTTCCTCCTCGAAGTGCTCATCGAAATAACGGCGGTTGAAAATACCCGTAAGCCCGTCCACCAGGGAAAGTTCTTCCAGCATATCCGTGCGGATTTTCAGATTCATCTGATTCCGCACCCGGGCCCGCACCACCGCAGAATGAAAAGGCTTGGAGATGTAATCCACCGCCCCGAGATTGAATCCCAGCTCCTCGTTTTCTGCTCCGCTTTTGGCGGTAACGAAAATGACGGGAATCCGGTTAGCGGGGCTTTCGGATTTCAAGTGTCGGCAGACTTCGTACCCATCCATTCCGGGCATCTGCACATCCAGAAGAATGAGATCCGGAGGAGAATCCCCCCGGGCGATACGGAGCGCCTTTTCACCGCTGGAAGCCACGAGAATGCGGTACTCCTCCTTGAGAAGGTTCGCCAGGGCCTGAATGTTGGTTGGAGCGTCATCCACAATAAGAACCGTATGTTTTTCGCCCGCTCTATTCATCCGGGGTCTCCTCTTTCCGAGAAAGCAGACTTTCCAATAATTCCAGGGCTTCTTCCATCTCGAAGGAATGCACCAGCTTGAGAAATTGCTCCATGGAGTCTTTTTGAATTTTTTCCACGAGAAAAGCCGAGGCTTTCCGCAAAAGCTCCTCTTCTATAAACTCGTTTCTTTCGAGGCTTCGACGAAGCAGTGCAAGAGAGGTCTCTCCTTCTCCCTCCTTCAGAGAAATCCTCTTTTCCTCCCCAAGGGGAAGCACTTCCGCTCCCTTCCGAGCCTGAAAAAGGGCTTCCGTCAACTCCCGCATCATCTCGGGAGACACAGGATCCCGGACCTGCAAAGCCTTCTCCACCTTTTGGGCGACCTTCCAGAGACGCACCGCTCCCAAGGTTCCCGCCACACCCTTGAGAGTATGGAGCATCTCCCGGGCTTCCCGTTTTTTCCCCCGGGCCAGAAAGACAGGAAGAGCGGAGTACTTTTCGGAAATCTCCTCGAAAAAACCCTCCAGGGCCCTTCGATACTCCCCGCCCGAACCGTCGAAAAGATCCAGCCCCCGGGAAAGATCGAAACCGGGCATCTCTTTCGGCAGCTCCTCGGGCCAGAGCCCTTTGAGAGAGGAAACCATCCGGGATTTTTGGGGAGAAAGCCATTCCTGCAACGTGCCGAAAAGAATTGACCGGCTGATGGGTTTGGCAAGATGGGCCTTCATTCCCACATGGCGGGTACGCTCGGTATCCTCCTTGGTTACCGCCGCGGAAAGGGCGATGACCGGGAGATCCTCGTGAGCCTCCAAAATGATCCGGGCGGCTTCGAATCCATCCATGCAGGGCATGTGAAGATCCATAAGCACCAAATCCGGGACTTCCCGCTCCACCGCCTTCACCGCCTCCTCCCCGTTCTCCGCCAGCACCACCCGGGCTCCCGTTTTCTGAAGCATCTTCACTACCACTTCCCGGTTTATCCGGTTATCCTCCGCCACCAGGATGGTCTTTCCCTTCAGCGAGGGAATCGCCATGACATCCGAATTTCGAGAAGCCTCGGGAACCCTAAGATCCTCGGCAGAGAAGGAGTTCCGAAACTCGAAAGCCCGGGAAAGAGAGAGCTTTTTTCCTTTTTCGGCTTCCTCCGCATCCCCGAGGCTCTCTTCCTCTGCTACCAGGCCCAGGCGGAGCGTGTCGTAAAGGCTTTTATAACGAAGGGGTTTCGGAAGCGAAAGAAAAGGAGAATTCTCTCTTCTCTCCTTATCTTCTCCCGAGGAAAGCAACACAAGAGGGAGCTCAGCAAAACGCCGGTCCGACCGAACGATTGCAGCCAGCTCGTTCCCCTCCATATCTCGCATGCCCATATCGATAAACATCACGTGAAAGGGAGTTTTTCGCTCCAGGGCCAGATAGAGAGCTCGAAGCCCCTCGAGACTTCCCGCCCCCTCCCGGACCTCCATCCCCCAGGAGGAAAGCACGCTTCTCAAAGCCCTTCGAAAACCCGGGCTATCGTCCACGATCAAGGCCTGGAAACCCCGTAAACTTTCGGATTTTCCAGGGGATGAAGAGCTCCGGTCTTCTTCCGCCTCCAGGGAGAGACGAAATTGAAGCTGACGCTCTCCTCCGGGGAGATTCCGAACTTCCAGGGAACTCCCGAGGAACTCTAAAAACTCCCGAATCGCGGAAAAGTCGAACCGTTTCTCCCCGAAAGAACCGGAAGAAAGAGGCCCGGTTTCTTCCGGAAAAGAGCGGATTCCAGGCTCCAATTTCGGCAGCGGAAAGGCTTCCGCATTTTCCACACAAAAACGGAGCTCCGCCAGGGAACCTTGCCATCTTTCCAGAGAGACCTTCACCATCACCTCTCCCCGGAAAGGGTCTTTCAGAAAGTAGTCCAGCATATCCAGAAGAATCCTGGAAAGGAGTTCCGGAGCTCCCCGAAGAGATGGAGGAACCTCGGGATCCACATGCCAGAAGAGCTCGGCCTTCTTCTGCCGTGCCTGGTAGGCCTTACGCTCCAGGGTATCTCCCAGGAGCTCGAAAAGATTGAATTTCGTAGCAACCATGCCGTTCCTCCCTATCGGCGAGCCGTCATCGCTCTTGACACGGCTTTACAGAAAAATCACTCCCTGGGAAGTCGGAAAATTCATTTTTTATCCCTGATTCCACTATACGTTTTAGCTGAAGTTGCGTCAATCCTGAGGAAACCGGAGTTTTTCAAAGATCTTTTGCATACAGATTCCCTCAAAGAGATACAACTCTTTCCAGGCTTTTTTTTCGGGAATGTGCGATAATAATAAGGTGCGAAAGTACGCTTGCTTCGATTTTTTTCTGGGCATGGCAGAAAAGGGGGAATGAAACATGCCGAGTTTTGAGCTTTTACAGGTGGATGCCTTTACGAACACACCGTTGGGAGGAAATCCTTGTGCAGTGGTGATGGAAGCGGACTCTCTCTCCGAAAAGGAGATGCTCATGATCGCCAAGGAGATGAACCTTTCGGAAACCGCCTTTACGGTATCTTCGGAAAATGCCGATTTCGGAGCCCGTTATTTTACGCCCGCCGGAGAAATTCCCTTTGCGGGACATCCCACGGTAGCCACCATAATCGCTCTTGAAACGGCGGGATTTCTGGAAATGCCCTCCGGAGCGGGAAGTCGGGAAATCTCTCTGGAGCTTTCGGTAGGCAATATCCCGATCCTTCTGGAAAGGGATAAAAACCAGAAACTTCGGGTTACCATGACGCAAAATACTCCGGAGTTTTTGCGAACCTACCGGGCGGAAGACGTTATGCCCTGTCTCTCCCTCTCCAAGGAGGATGTCGTTGAAGATGTGCCGCTGCAAACCGTAAGCACCGGAACACCTCAACTCATGGTGCCCCTGCGGAGCCATCGGGCTTTGCGTCTGGCCACGCCAGATCTCCCCAGCTTCGCGAAGCTGGTGAAACAAAGCGATTTCTCCAGCATTCATCTTTTCTGTATGGGAGGCATGACCCCCCGGGGAACCACCGCGGCCCGGCATTTTTCTCCTCCTCCGGAGGTGCTGGAAGATCCCTTTACGGGCTCCGCCACGGGAAGCATGGCTGCCTATCTATGGCATTACGAACTTATCGACAATCCCGTTTTTCTTGCGGAACAGGGACACTGGCTCTCCCGTCCCGGCGAAGCGGTGGTGGAGATTCTGGGAGATCCCAAAAACATCGAGGGCATCAAGGTGGGAGGCGGAGGCATCACGGTTTTCCGGGGGCAGCTCACCCTTTAGGAAAAGAAAAACCCCCCTTGTTCTTTTTTCGCCTTTGTGGGATGATCTCTTCCGAAAAAGGAATCCTGGGATGCCTTTTCAAAAAGCAGCGAGACAATTACATAATGCCAAGTGTTAGGGGTGCCCGAACCGGGGCTGAGATAACACCCTTAAACTTGAACTGGCTAGCACCAGCGTAAGGAAACACGACGGCGAAACGGACCTCAGAGCAGGAACACCGTATTCGTATTTTCGGGTGCGGTATTCCTGCTTTTTTGTTTTTCCTTTCTCATCATCTTCGAACTTTTTTTCGCCTTCTCCGCTGGCCCCGAGCCCGGGGACCCGTCGTTATCCGTGTTTTTATCCTTTACACGGTACTGTTGGGTTGTGCTCTCAAATTTTGCAATGCATACTTTTTCACTCAAAAAACAAGGAGGTTTTCTGCATGGCTACTCTTATAAACGCCTTACACCGAGGAGAAATTCCGGAGTATTTTTCCACCCTGGGGAAATTCGAGGAAATTTCGCCTTCCCTTCTCGCAAAGGAAGTGCTCCAGGGAAGAATCGTGATCCCCCGGAACAACCGCCGGAAGGGCCCCTTCACTCCCGTGGCGGTAGGAAAAAACATGAGAGTGAAGATCAACGCAAACGTGGGAACTTCTCCGGAACGACTGGATTTCAGCGATGAGATGGAAAAAATTCGTCAGGCAATCTCCCTTGGAGCGGATGCCCTGATGGATCTTTCCATTCCCGGACCCAGCGGAGATTTTCGGCGGCAAATCGTGGAGGAATGCGGGGTCCCCCTGGGAACGGTTCCCCTCTATCAGGCAGCAGGGAAAGGAGCTTCCCCGGAGGATTTCTCCTTTTCGGATTTCCTGGAGGTTTTTCTTGCCCAGGCGGAAGAAGGGGTGGACTTCATGACTATTCATGCGGGACTTCTTCAAAAGCATCTTCCTCTGGCGGAAAAACGCCTTCTGGGAGTGGTAAGCCGGGGAGGCTCTCTTCTGGTTTCCTGGATGCGCCGACACCATAAGGAAAACTTTCTCTACGAGAATTTCGATGCCCTTCTGGAAATCGCCAGGGAGTACGACATTACCCTCTCTCTGGGAGACGGGCTCCGGCCGGGATGCACTGCAGATGCCAACGACGAGGCTCAGTTCGGGGAATTGCAGATTCTGGGAGAACTCGTTACCCGCTGCCGGGAGGCGGGAGTTCAGGTGATGGTAGAAGGGCCGGGGCATGTGCCTCTGCATCTTATCGAGGAAAACGTGAGAATTCAGAAAGAACTCTGCTCCGAGGCTCCCTTCTACGTTCTCGGCCCCCTCGTGGTGGATTGCGCCGCGGGGCACGACCACATGGCGGGAGCCATCGGAGGAGCCTTGGCAGCTCATTACGGAGCGGATTTCCTCTGCTATCTCACTCCGGCGGAACATCTGCGGCTTCCCTCTCTGGAGGATGTACGCCAGGGGGTTATAGCCACGAAAATCGCCGCCGCCGCCGCGGATTTAAGCCGGGGAAAGACCTACGCAATTCATCAAAACGACGCCATCTCCCGGGGACGGCGGGATTTCGACTGGAACGAACAGAAACGACACGCCCTGGACCCTCGAAAATTCTCCGACTTTCTCGAAACGGTATCTCTTTCATCGTCAAAAAAGAAACCCTGCTCCATGTGCGGCGAGTGGTGTGCTCTCAAGGGATTTCAAAAAGAATGAGCTTTTCCGCAAAAGAGGAATTGCATCTTATGCTGTTGGATTTCTCGGGAACTCTCAGCAGAGGGGCCGCAGAATTCGGATTCCCGGAAAATCTCGAGAGAGCCCTGAAGGAAAGCGGCCTGGAATCTTTGGGAGTGCGTAATATCGAGGATTTCTGGAGCCGCTGCATCATCCCCTTCTGGAAAAGGGGGAGCACCTCGAATGCGGGATATGGGGCACTTCTGGAGAAGGCTCTGCGGGAAAAATACGGCGCTTCGGAAGAAGCAGCCCGAGAAGGAGCGATACATTTCCGGAATTTCTACTTCGGAGCCTCCCGCATCGATCCTCTCTGGAAATCCCTGCTGGAATACGTGGCAAACCGCCGAGAGATCACCGGCGTTATCGTTACGGATCATTACGCGGAACTATCGGCACATCTGGAAAAAGAGCTGAAAGAAATGGGCCTCCGTGGAATATCCCTGAAAAAGGCCCCGTCCCTCATTCCCGAAAAAGCTCTCGGTATCGCCAACTCCGCAGATCTTGGATTTACCAAGGATCGGGAAGATTTTTGGGAAACCCTGCGGCGGCACCTACCCTCCCCCTTCGAGGACATCTCCCTGGTGGAGGATTTCGGAGCCAACGAATCCGCCGGAGATGCCTACGGGAATCCCCGGAAAGTCCTGGAAAGGCGGCGAAAAACTGCGGAACATATACGGAAGATCTTTCATCGATCTCCCGTAATTTACGACTGTGCCCTTCCGGGGAAATGCAAAAAAGAAGAGAAAATCTTTTCCCGGGAATACGAAAATCGCGTTCTGGATATAACGCAAAAAATAAAGGAGTCCTTGACATGAATCTTTGCGCACATTCTCTCTGGGAAAATGTGGTTCGTCTCCGGAAGGAGGCCCCTCTGGTACATAACATCACCAACTACGTGGTGATGAACAGCACCGCCAACGCCCTTTTGGCCCTGGGAGCCTCTCCCGTGATGGCTCATGAAATTCTGGAAGTGGAGGAGATGGTAAGCATCTCCCGAGCCCTGGTGGTGAATATCGGCACCCTCAGCTCTCCCTGGGTGGAATCCATGAAACGGGGAATCTCCAAAGCCTCGGAGCTTCATATTCCCGTGGTCCTCGACCCCGTAGGGCTGGGAGCTACCTCCTACCGGGCGGAAACGGTCTCCGCTCTTCTCGCCGCCGCCCCGGTTTCGGTCATTCGGGGAAACGCTTCGGAAATTCAAGCTCTCGTGTCGAGCCAGGAACGCACCAAGGGGGTGGACAGCCTCAGAAGTTCCGAAAACGCCCTGGAGGCGGCGGAGCTCCTGGCAAACCGCTACAACTGTGTAATTTGCATCAGCGGCGCCCGGGATTACGTCATAGCTCCGGATAAAAAGGGATGCATCGAAAACGGAAATTCCCTCATGACCCGGGTCACCGGCATGGGATGCACCGCCAGCGCCTTCTGCGGAGCCTTTTTGGCGGTGGAAGAAGATCCCTTTTCGGCGGTGCTGCACGCCATGGCAGTCATGGGCGTGGCGGGAGAGCTGGCAGCTCTCAACAGCCAGGGCCCCGGAAGCCTGCAGCAGAACTTCCTGGACATCCTCCACAATCTTACCGAAGAGGATTTGAAAAAACAGCTGCGAGGAAGCCTAGACTCATGATTTCTTTCAAAGGAATCTACCTGGTGACTTCCGCAGATACTCTCGAAGAAGAACGCTTCTACTCCATTCTCGAAAAGGCCCTGAAAGGAGGAATTTCCCTGGTTCAGCTCCGGGAAAAGAACGCCTCCACCCGGGAATTTCTCCGCCGGGGAAGGAAAATCAAGAAACTGCTGGATTCCCGCAAAATTCCGCTCATCATCAACGACCGGGTGGACATCGCCCTGGCCCTGGAAGCCTCGGGAGTACATTTGGGGCAGTCCGACATGCCCTACCGGGAGGCCCGGAAAATCCTGGGCCCCGGGGCCATCATCGGTGTATCCGTAGAAAGCCGGGAACAGCTCGAAGAGGCCGCAACCTGTCCGGATATATCCTATCTCGGCATAAGCGCGGTCTTTCCCTCACCCACCAAGATCGACACCCCTCACATCTGGGGGTTTGCAGGACTTCGGGAAGCCCGAAAACGCACGGATCTTCCCCTAGTGGCCATCGGAGGAATTTCCGAGCAAAACGCTTCGGAAGTCTTTGCGGCGGGGGCGGATATGATCGCCCTGGTTTCCGCCATCATGGAAAGCCCGGACCCCGAAAAAACGGTAAAAAACCTCAAAAACCTGCATAACCGGATTTCGGGAAAAGGAGAAATCTCATGAAAACCTACCGCCGGGTTCTTACGATTGCGGGGTCCGACAGCGGAGGCGGCGCAGGTATCCAGGCGGATCTCAAAACCTTCTCCGCCCTGGAATGCTACGGCATGAGCGTGCTGACCTCCCTTACCGCCCAGAACACCCGGAAGGTTACCGCCCTTTCCGGAGTGCCGCCGGAGTTCGTGGCGGCACAAATGGATGCGGTTTTCGCGGATATCGGAGCGGAGGCGGTGAAGATCGGCATGCTTCACCGGGAGGAGATTATCGAGACCGTAGCGGAAAGGCTAACCTTTTACGTTCCTCCCCATATCGTGCTGGATCCGGTCATGGTTTCCACAGGAGGGGATCGGCTCCTGGAACATTCCGCAGTAACCCGATTGCGGGAAAAACTTCTCCCCCTGGCGGAAATCGTTACACCCAATCTTCCCGAGGCTCTGGTGCTTTTGGGCAAAGATCCTCTCTCCCTGAAAGATCCCTCGGAAAGGGAGAGCGAACAAATCTGCCGGGAGCTGGCAGAGCTGGGAGCTCGGGGAATTCTACTCAAAGGAGGTCACGGCTCCGGAAAGGAGAGCAACGATCTTTTTTATTCCGGGGAAACCGGAAAATTCCGGCTCTTCAAGGCTCCCCGCACGGAGACCCCCAACACCCACGGCACGGGCTGCACCCTCTCCTCCGCCCTGGCGGCATATCTCGCCCGGGGATTTCTCCTGGAAGAAGCGGTGGAAAAAGCGAAAATCTACCTTACCCGGGCACTGGAAGCGGGAAAGGAGTATTCCCTGGGAAAAGGACACGGCCCGGTGCATTTCTTCTTCCGCACCTGGGAAAGCTAGGAAGAGAACGCTCTTACTCATTCTGGCGGAAAAATATTAAAAAAGATTCGATCTCCTTGACAACGAGGCTCTCTGTGCTACTTTTGCTTTAGAAAGGGGTTGATGTACTTGAGTAAAGAAAAATGTTGCCGAAGTTTCCTGGGAGTTCTCCTGGTATTTGCCCTGGCCCTTCAGGGGTTTGCGTGCACCACGATTATCGTGGGAAAAGATCTTACGGAAAACGGCACGGTGTTGATGGCTCATAACGAAGAACTGGGAGACTACAGCGCCCAGCATTACATCTATCGTCCTGCGGCAAGACATGAAGAAGGAGCCATGCTGAAGATGCCAAACGTCGAAATTCCTCAGGCAACGAAAACCTACGCCTACAATGCGACGGTTATTTTTGACAAAACCTATATTCCCGGCGAAATAACGAGCGGCATGAACGAAAACTTCGTAGTTATCGCGAACAATCTGGCGTATCAAAGAGATGACGTAACACCCTGGCCATCCGAGGGACGCATGATCTGGACGGACTATGCTCAAATCGCCCTCGAAAGAGCAAAGACCGCCAGAGAAGCGGTACAGATTATCGGCGGCCTCGCCCAGGAATACAAACATTGGGGGCCGGGAACCATGTTCGGCATAGCGGATCCGAATGAAGGATGGTTCATTGAAATAACTCAGGAGGGCCAATGGGTAGCGGAAAGGGTTCCCGATGATGCCGTAGGAGTGCGGGCCAACACGTACAGAATCGGGGAGGTAGATTTGAATGATACAGAAAAATTCATGTTCTCCCCGGATCTCGTGAAATACGCCGAGGAAAAAGGCTGGTACTCCTCCTCCGAGGGAAATTTCAATTTCCAGAAAGTCTACGCGGACCCTGAAAGAGCGGCAAGCCCTTACAACGAAAGACGCCATTGGAGGGTGGAAACCGTACTCGGGGAAAAATCTTCTGCCATCACCGGAAAAGACCTCCAAAACATCCTCCGGGATCATTACGAGGGAACGGAATATGATCTGACCGAGGGCTATATCTCCGGATCCCCTCTGGAAACAGACGAGCGAACCATCGACCGCCTGCAAACCGAGGTAAGCATCATTTTCGAGTTACGGAATTCCCTCCCCGTAGCCTTGGGCGGCCTGAGCTGGCGTGCCATGGGTACTCCTTCTACCAGCGTTTACGTACCCTGGTATTTCGGCTCCACCCATATCCCCGAGGAATACCAAAGGGGAACGAACGCACCTACTCCGGAATCGGCCTATTGGGCTTTCCGGACACTCTCGGAAAAAGTCAACGAAAAGTACGGAGAGAAAATAAAGCCCGTAAAAAAGGCCTGGGCGGAGTTCGAAGAACAACACTATGGCTATCGGGAAAATCTGGAAAACCTCGCGGAAAAAATCTATGAAAAAGACCCGGAAATGGCGAAAGCTCTTCTTGCGGAATACACCTATCTTCTGGCGGAGAAGGCTTGTCATGAGGCCTACCATCTGACAGAATCGCTTCAATAAATAGAATCCTTCACCTTGCTACGATCGAGCATGAGCCAAAAGCTCCGGCCTTTCTTCCGAGAAAACGGAGCTTTTGGCTCCTTTACTTCTCCTGGCATGAAATTCCTCGTTTTTTGGGGATAAAAAAATTCTCATCCCTCTACCCCAAGATTACTGAAAAAGTATCTTTTTCTCCGGTTTGAAGATAAAATTACTGTAAGTTTTTCACAGAATCACCTCCGCCCATTTCTCCCGGCATACCCCCTACAAAAACTCTTTCTACGGCGGAAAAAATTTCACGAAGGAATCTTCGGAAAGGCAGGTGGCAAGGATTCATGAAAAGCAAGTGGGTTTTCTTCGTATGTCTGGTAATGGTTTGGGCCCTTCTATGGGGAGGGCTTCCCGGAGAAGCGGAAGCCGGAAGTTCCGCCTCTCTGACGGAGGCTTTGGAAAGCGCGAAAGCTCTTGATTTGAACCAAATCTATGTGGTTTCCGCAAGGGAGGGGGTGGAGATTCCTCCGGAGGATTCGAAATTCATGGATCTTCTCCGGGCCAAGCTCCGACTCGCCCACTTCCTGAGGCTTCGAGAGTTGGGGTACAACGAAACGCCCATCTCCCAAACCTACGACGCGAGCACTTTTTTCGACGCTCTTGCCTACAGCGGCTCCGTAAATATGGCGGAGCGCCCCTTCGATCTGGGAGATTACGTGGTGTTCCAGATAATTCTTCCACTCGAACTGGAAACCCTGATTCGGGAGCTTCCGATCTATTACGATGCCATCATCTCGCAAGAGGGCTGGCAGCAGAAGTTCAATCTCATGCTCCAATCCGACGCATACGGGCCTCCTCTCGAAGAAGGGCGCCTTTTCCTCATAGCGGGATTCCCCCGGGTAAACGAAGATCCCGTCTATTCCAAGGCTCTTTCCGTGGAGGGAGCCATCAATCTTTACGAGTTCGACTCCTCCATCGAAGGCTGGCTCTACTCTTTCTGGCTTCGGAGGTACCGCGACGGCTCCATGGAGACGGTGAAAAAAATTCTGGATTGGTTGAATCGCCAGCTCGACGAAGCGGCCCAGGCGGTAGGATAAGAGAGAATTTCCGAAAAAACGAAAAAGCCGGAAGCACGCAAAGCCGAGAATTTCCTCTTTTTTTGCGTGCTTCCGGCTTTCTACAAATCAATTCGGGGATCAGGCTTCCGGCGTTCTCAAGAGGCCTCGAAGCAGAGCCGGGGATACTCCAAAAGGGCGGCAATTCCCGCAATGGTGGTGCCGAAACAGAAAGCCTGCACCTGGTGTTCCTTCAGGGTATCCCAGACGATATCGAAGCTTCCGTTGGAAAGAGCGGAACCCGTTACCAGGGCAAGGGAACATTCTTTTGCCAGGCGATCGAGATCTCGTTCTCCGTGCCAAATCTCCACTCCGAAACGCTGGTACCCCACGTTTTTGGGATTGAGGTCCGTCACCCTTACCCGCTCGGGACCAAAGGTTTCCGCCACTCGTTTGACGAAGGCAGGTTGATACCCCACGATACCCACCACGTGATCGTTACCGAAGGTCTCCATAAGGTGCTTCGCTATGGTTCGGGCACAAAGATCCGGAGAGCCGTCCTTGCAATGCACGGTTTTTTCCGCCCAGCCGAACTCCGCCGCCAAAGCGTTGAGAGATGCGATGAGAAGCCCCCGGTTTTTTTCCTCCTCCAGGGAAAGGGAAAAGATTTCTCCCAAAGTTCCTTTCCACCGAACGGGACAGCTCGTAAAAGCCTGCCCCCGGCCGTTACGGAAGCGAATTTCCATAAGCTTTTCCTCTCCCACGAGAAGGGGAAAATCCTTGTAGGGCGAGGGATCCCCTATGGCCTCCTCCACTCCAAGGGGTTCCGCTACAACTCTTTCTTTTTCGATCATTTCCTGCCGCTCTCCGAGTTTTTCCTGCATCCGATCCCGGGCCAGCACCAGCGAATCCTTCACGCAAACAGCTCCTTTCCTTTTCCCGGAAACACCGAGTTTTTCTCTTCCCCGGGGCATTACCACCACCGCTTCGGGACGAATGCCCAAAAGCACGGGCGTTCCTTCCTCCAAAGAAAACCGCAAACAATGTTCTTCCGGCAAGTCCGCCTCCACCACCGTATCTTCCACCTGCACGTGAAGAGTACATCTCCCCCGAAGATACGCCGCATCCCGCAATATTCCCCGAAGCACCCCTCCCTGAAGCTCCGGCTCCACCGGGCGATGCGGATCAAGAAGATGCATTTTATGAGGAGGAAGGAAAATCCGGGCCTCCCCGGGAAAAACTCCGTGAGAAGAGAGCAAAAGCCGCTGGTTCCCGAGGGCAAACCAGGTGGCTCCCTGAAAATGTTCTATCTTCCCCTCCAGAAGCGTTCCCCACCCCAGAACATTCCAAATATCCGGGGAAGCATGACCGTTCCAGAGCCGGGAAGCTTCGATAAAAGCCACATCCCGGCCCTCCCGCACGAAAAGCACCTGGTCCGCCAGAGCTCCGATATCTTCCACGGAATGGGTAACGTAGAGCAGGGGAATGCCCATTTCCCGCTGAAGCCTTTTTACCTCCCGGCGCATGCGGCTCTTCAGAGGACCGTCCAAAGCGCTGAAGGGTTCGTCCATAAGGAGAATGGAAGGTTCCGGAGCAAGAGCCCGGGCCAGGGCTACCCGCTGCCTCTGCCCTCCCGAAAGTTCGTGAGGATACCGTTTTTCCATTCCCTGGAGTTCCATCCGGGTAATCCATTCCCTTGCCTGTTTCCGTTTCGCTCCGGAGGCTACACCGAAAAGAACGTTCTCCTCCACCGTACAATGCGGAAAAAGGGCAAGGTCCTGAAAGACCATTCCCATATTCCGTTTTTCCGGAGGAAGATGCACGCCTCCGTTCCCCGCCAGAAGCCGGTCACCCGCCCGGATATATCCTTCCTGAAGCCGGAGAAGGCCTCCGAGAAGCCGAAGGGTCATGCTCTTTCCCGCGCCGCTGGGACCGAAGAGTACCGTTATTCCCTCCCGAAGATGAAGGGAAAGATCCAGGGAAAAGCTTCCTATCCTATGTTTCAGCCGCGCCTCAAGAGACATGGTTCCACCCCCGGCTGCGCATGCTCCGCACGAACAAGAGGCTCCCCATGCCGAAAAGGGTGAGCAGAATCGCCGCTCCGTGAGCCCCCGAAAGATTGAGGGCCTCCACTTCGCCGTAAATGTAGAGCGGAAGCGTCTGGGTTTTACCGGGGATATTGCCCGCCACCATGAGAGTGGTGCCGAAATCTCCCAGGCAGCGCACTCCCGCAAGAGCGAGTCCCGCCGCAAGCTGCCGCCATACCAGTGGAAAGGTCACCTTACAAAAAACTCCCCAGGGAGAGTGCCCCAGCATGCGGGCCGCTTGCTCCAGCGAAAGAGGAACTCCTTCGAAAGCGCTCAGGGAGGCCTGCATCATGAGAGGAAAGGCGGGAATAAGAGGTGCCAGAGCCGCTCCGGGAAAGGAGAAGAGAATTCCCAGCTTCTGGAACCATACGACCTTCTCTGCCAGAAGGAGAATATAGAGCCCCACCACCGCCGGCGGAAGGGCCACCGGAAGCAGGAGAAGGAGAATCACCAGCTCCCGTCCCCGAAAGGAATGCCTTCCCAAAAACCACCCCGCCCCGGTGCCGAGGAGAAAAAGAAGAGGAAGATCGATCCCCAGCACCTTGAGGCTAATCCACCCAGCTTCGCCCATCAGTGAAGAAGAGGCTTAAAGTGCCATTTTTCCCAGAGCGGAGAGGCCGCCTCGGAACAGACGTATTCCCAGAAACGCCGGGCATTCTCTCCGGCTCCGGCAAAAAGCCCTCCCACCTGGTCCTCGGTAACCTCCGGAAAGGAAACCACGCTTCCTCCCCGCTCCTTCTGCATGTTCAATGCGGAAACCAGGGGGACAAAAGCGGAAACCGCAGAGCCGCTCCGCACTGCCAGAATCGCCGCGGGAGCGCTCTTCACGAAAAGGAGCATCTCCTTAGCTTCCAGATCTTTCCACAATCCCTTTTCTTCGAGCATCCGCTTGGCCAGCATGCCGTAGGCGGTGGTCTCCGGAACGGGACATGCCATTGTAAACTGTACCGCATCCCCAAGAGAGGTTATGCCCTCCCGGGAACTCCAAAGAGCCAGAGAATGGACCGCAAAGGCATGTACATCCTCCCCGAGACCCTTCTCCACCATCCACCGGGGCCAACGGGCTTCAGAGAGAAGGAACAGATCAAAGGGAGCTCCCGCCGCAGCCTGACGGGCCAATCCTCCGCAGGGACCGAGCACGATCTCCAAGGGAGGATTTCCCTCGTCTACATACTGCTGATGGATTTCCTTGACGCAAGGAGCGATACCCGCCGCCAAAGCCAACGTATCTCCCCGAGCGGGAAGAGAGGCGGCACAAAAAAGAATACAGCACATTCCCAATAAGATCTTTCGCATAAAGAGCCCTTTCAAAACGACACACCCCCCGTAATTTATACTGCATAAAAGTATATCCTGTTGCGTAAAGTATAACCCTGAAATTCAAAGGGAGCAACAAAAGAAAAATCTTCTCCCCCCGTAAAATTTCGAAAAAACCCGAAGGGGCCCGAAAAAGGAAGGAACACGAAAATTCTCCAACGGATTGACAACTTTCGGAAGGATCCTATAATGGAGGAAAATCATATGGGACAACCTGTCCCATATATAGGGACAGGAGGAGTCTTCTTTGACATCTTCCCAGCACAACACCACAGAAAAAACCGCTCTTCTCATGGAACTTCTCGCCATATCCGAAACCCCTCTTTCCCTTCGGGAGATGGCCAGCCAGACCGGTATCTCCCGAAGTACGGTGCACCGTATCATGCAATCCCTGGAAAGTTTCGGATGGGTGGAAAAGGAGTCCCTTCAGGGATATTACCGTCCGGGCATGGGATTTTTCTTTCTCGCGGGGCAGGAGAATTCCTTCGAAAGCCTTCTCGCCCTGGGAATCCCCGTGATGGAACGTCTGGTGCAGGGAACCTCCCAAACCGCTCTTATCAGCGTTCTCGAGGGGTACCGTGGGCGATGCGTGGCATCGGTTCCCTCTCCCCGGGCGGTACAGTTCGTGGCCAAAAAGGGCATGGTTTTTCCTCTCAACGGAGGCGCCACGGGAAAGGTTCTTCTGGCCCACGCTCCCGAGGCGCTGCAGCATTTTCTTCTCTTCGAAAAACCCCTGGAAAGATACACGGAAAACACCGTCACCGACCCGGAAGAGCTGCAAAGGGAACTCGAAATTATCCGGCGCCGGGGATACGCCATCAGTCGGGAGGAGTTCATGCATCGCACCGCCGCCTTGAGCGTCCCCCTTTTCGAAGGGGAAGGACGTTTTCTCGGCCAGCTCGGCATCTCCGGCCACATGGAAGATTTTCGGGAGTACGAAAAGGAGTTCCTCCCCACAATTCTCCGGGCCTCTCAGGATATTTCCGCCGCCCTTGAACGAAACAAGGAAAGCCGGAAAGCCCGGATAACGAACGGAATACCCCATACTATTTCATAGGAGGTTGATAGAGATGTCTGATAACAAATCCGTTGCGGCAGCCATGACCATCAAGCTGGAGGGACCTCTTCCGGAACCCTGTGTTTTCGAACCCGGAATCCGGAGGGCTCCGGACCGGGGGCACACTCTTTCTCCGGCGGAGACCGAGCTGGCTTTGAAAAACGCTCTCCGCTACATCCCCGAGGAGTATCACGAGGAAATGGCGAAGGAGTTCATGGAGGAGCTCGTCACCCGGGGACGCATCTACGGCTACCGTTTCCGCCCCAAGGAGCACCTCCACGGCAAGGCCATCTACGAGTACAAGGGAAAGTGCGTGGAGGGAAAAGCCTTCCAGGTGATGATCGACAACAACCTGGATTTCGACATCGCTCTCTACCCCTACGAGCTCGTCACCTACGGCGAAACCGGCCAGGTTTGCCAGAACTGGATGCAGTACCAGCTCCTGAAACGCTATCTCGAAGAGCTGGACGACCAGCACACCCTGGTGGTGGAATCCGGACATCCCCTGGGGCTTTTCGCCTCCCATAAAACCGCTCCCCGGGTTATCCTCACCAACGGGCTCTTCGTGGGCATGTTCGACGATGCCGAGAACTGGCACCGGGCCATGCAGCTCGGCATAAGCAACTACGGCCAGATGACCGCGGGCGGCTGGATGTACATCGGCCCCCAGGGAATCGTGCACGGCACCTTTAACACGGTACTCAATGCGGGACGCCAGCATCATCTCACCGCCCAGGACGGCAGCCTTCGGGGAGTGCTCTTCGTATCCTCCGGCCTGGGAGGCATGAGCGGCGCCCAGGCCAAGGCGGTGGAAATCGCCGGAGGCGTGGGAATCGTGGCGGAAGTGGACAAATCCCGCATCGAGACCCGGCACAATCAGGGATGGGTAAGCCTGGTGGCGGAGACTCCGGAAAAGGCCTTCGCCCTGGCCTCGGAGTACATCGAGAAGAAGGAACCCATCTCCATCGCCTTTCACGGCAACATCGTGGATTTGCTGGAATATGCGGTACAACAGAACATCTCCATTCCCCTTCTCTCGGACCAGACCTCCTGCCACGCCCCCTACGACGGAGGGTACTGCCCTGCGGGGATCTCCTTCGAAGAGCGCACCCGGCTTCTGACGGAGGATTCCAAAGCCTTCCGGAAGCTGGTGGATGAAACCCTTCACCGGCACTATAAGGCTATCAAAACCCTTACCTCCCGGGGAACCTACTTCTTCGATTATGGCAACTCCTTCATGCGGGCAGTCTTCGATGCGGGAGTTACGGAGATCGCCAAAAACGGAGTCAACACCTACGACGGATTCATCTGGCCCTCCTACGTGGAGGACATCATGGGCCCCCTGC
>DAIPKP010000057.1:0-17574 GCA_036769705.1 Synergistaceae bacterium | reverse complement strand
CCTTTCCAGGTGGTGAAGGCCCCTGGCCAGGGGCGGGTTACCCCCCGCACCAGGTTGTAGATTTCCTCGGCGGAGGCCTTCCAGTGGATGCGGCCGTCTTCGGGCTTTCTTCCTCCAAAATAGCTTGCCCGGCTCTGGTCCTGGGGAATGCGGGGCGGATTTCCCGAGAGGAGAGGTTTCCAGGAGCGCCGTAAAAGCCGCCCCGCCGCAGCGGCACAGTCCATGGAGAGATCCAGGGCGGTGTAGTACCGGGGAAGGGGAACTTTTTCCTGGCCTACGATGTCTCCTTTGTCCGGAGCTTCCGTCATGACGTGAAGGGTCACCCCGGCTTCGGTCTCTCCCTTGAGAATGGCCCAGTTGATGCATGCCCGTCCCCGGTATCGGGGGAGCAGGGAGCCGTGCATGTTGTAGGCTCCCAGGGAGGGGGCTTCCAAAAGAATTTTCGGAAGAAGGTGCCGATAGTAGCAGGAGAGCAGCAAATCGGGGCGGAGAGCGAGAAGCCTCTCCCTTTCCTCGGGAGTTTCGAAGCCTTCGGGGGTGTAGATGGGGATACGAGCTTTCGCTGCGATTTTCTCCACGGAACGGAACCATACGTTCTCTTCGGGATTGTCCTTATAGGTAAAGACGCCCGCCACATTTGCCTTGAGACGCAGCAGGGTTTCCAGGCAGACCGCTCCCACCTCGCTGTAGGCGCAGAGTACCACCCGGGGAGATTTTTTACATCCCATGGGATCGTTCCTTTTCTGGGTTCTCCCGTTTTCCGGGAGAGCTTTCCCAGATGCGGCGGATGACGTAGCGAGGGCGCCGCCGTACCTCCTGGTAGATGCGCCCCACGTATTCTCCCACGATACCCAGGCAGAGGAGAGTGATCCCCAAAAGAAAGAAGTTGATTCCCATGAGGGTAAAGACCCCCTCCGCCTCGGGGCCCACGAAGAGGCGCCGGAGAGCCAGAAATACCACAAAGAGCAGGCTGACGAAGGAAATTCCCATGCCCAGCATGGTGAGAGCCTGAAGAGGAAAGAGGGAGAATCCCGTCATAAGGTCGAAATTCAGGCGAAGCAGCTTGTAGATGCCGTATTTGGAATTTCCCAGGGTGCGTTCCTCGTGGCGTACCGGAATTTCCACGGGGTTCTGGGCAAAGGTTTTTGCCAGGGCCGGAATGAAGGTGGTGCTTTCCCGGCATTGGTTGATGAGATCCACCACGTTGCGGGAATACCCCCGGAGCATGCAGCCGTAATCCTGGATGTCCAGCCGGGTTATCCGGTTGGTCATGGAGTTCGCCAGCCAGGAGACCGCCTTGCGGAAAAAGGGATCCCGCCGGTTCTGTCGGGTGGTGCCTACCACGTCATGCCCCTTCTGCAGGGTCTCGAGCACCCGGGGGACTTCCTCGGGAGGGTTCTGAAGATCTCCGTCGAGGGTAATGACGTACTCTCCCCGGCATTCCTGGAAGGCTGCGAGAATGGCCATGTGCTGGCCGAAATTCCCGTTGAGATCGAGAATTTTCAGCATGCCGGGATGCTTTTCCCGGCATGCCAGAAGAATGGCCAGGGAGCGGTCCCGGCTGCCGTCGTTCACGAAGATGAGCTCTCCCGGCACATCCAGATTTTCCATCACCGGAAGAAGGCGTTCCAGAAGCGAAGGGAGCACCTCCTCCTCGTTATAGACGGGAACGATTACCGAAAGAACCGGGAGAGTCATGCGGAAGTCCCTTCGAAGAAGCTCCGCACTCCTCGTATAACCCGGGATATCTCGTTTTCGCTCATGTCCGGGAAAAGGGGAAGCGAAAGGATGGCGTCGGAAATCCGGGTGGCCTGGGGGAACTCTTCCCGGTGCCATCCGAAGCGGTCCTGGTAGTATTTGTAGCAGTGCACGGCGATATAGTGGATTCCCGTGCCGATTTGAAGATTTCGAAGATGTTCGATCAGGGCGGAGCGTCTTTTTTCGAGGACCAGGGGGGTAAAAATGTGCCAGGCGTGCAGCGTGCCCTTCTCTTCCGGAGCCGGCAATTCCAGGCCGGGGCATCCTTCGAGCTCCCGGAGATATCGGCCCACGATCTGGCGACGTATGCGGTTGAACTCCTCCAGCCGGGGAAGCTGGTGGAGCCCCAGGGCGGCCTGAATATCCATCATGTTCGCCTTCCATCCCTGAAGAAGTACGTCGTACTCCGGAGTTCCCGAGGAGGAAAAGCGTTTCCAGGCTCCCTTGGACATGCCGTGCTGCCGGAGAATACTCACGGATTCCGCCAGATCTTCATCTTCGGTGCAGACCATGCCTCCCTCGCCAGTGGTGATGTTTTTGGCGGGATGAAGGCTGAAAACCCCCATTCTTTTTCTCCCTTTTCCCCGGCCCACGTGTTCGCCTTCGATGCGGCTGCCCAGGGCGTGGGCCGCATCTTCAAGAATGAAAAGATCGTGTTTTTCCGCTATGTCGTTCAGTTTTTTCATGTCGCAGGGGCGCCCCGTAAAATGTACCGGCAGAATCCCCTTGGTTTTTGGAGTGATACGCCGCTCCACCTCTTCGGGAGAGATGTTCCAGGTGCGAGGATCCACATCCGCCAGCACCGGAGTGCCTCCCGCCATGAGAATGGCGTTTACCGTGGCCACGAAGGTCATGGGAGTGGTGATCACCTCGTCTCCCTCCCCTACGCCCAAAGCCAGAAGGGCCAGGTGAAGCCCTGCGGTGGCGGAGGAAACTCCCAGGGCGAAGGGGGTTTCCAGGAACGCGGCAAAATCCTTTTCGAAACGCTGTACCTTGGGGCCCGTGGTAATCCATCCCGAGCGCAGAGAATCCACCACCTCCTGAATCTCCGCCTCCTCCAGGTGGGGGCGTGCAAAGGGAAGATAGCTTTCCGTCATAATTCTTTTCCTCCTATTCCGGCATATGCCGGGTTGTTGAGTCGGGTATTTCCGAATTTTGTTCCATGGACTTTTCCGGAGAAGAGGGGGTTCCCGCATTTTTCCGGAAAAGCCGTAGATCGTCCCGGGTTCCCAGGAGCGTCCCCGGCGCAAGTTCGAGCCTCTCCCAAAAAGAATCCTCCCTTTCGGGAAGTACCAAAAGCAGGGGCAATGCGGGGTTTTGCCAAAGTTTCCCTACCTCTTCTTCCGAAAGAAACCAGGCTTCGGCATTTTCAGGATTTTGTCTTCTGCCGAAGCCGAGCTCCCCCTCGTATTCTCCTAAAAGAATCCGCTCTTTCAAGTAGAAGGCAAGCCCTTGCACGTACGTTCCGTAACAAAGGATCTTTTCTTCCGGAAGCCTTTCTTTTTGAATAAGCTCCGCCAGGGCTTTTCCCGAAAGAGTGGGTTCCAGAAGGGGGGAGAGGGTTTTCACGCCTGCCATAAAAGAGATTCCCATAAAAAATACCAGGGCGGTCTTGTAGAAAGAGGATTTACGATTGTTGCCGAAACAGAAAAGAATTGCTCCCAGGGCGGGAAAAACTCCCAGAAGAGTCAGGGGAATGAGTATGTCCCCCAAGTCCCGAGGAGCCTCCTGCCAGGCATATCCCCCCAGAGCGAGGGCGAAAAGACAGGGCCAGAAGCAGAAAAGGAATTTCTCCTTGCGGGATTTTTTGCCTTCCAGCATAGCCTGTATTCCCAAGCCTCCGAAAAGTGCCAGCGGAGGCAGTGTGGGGAGGATGTAGGGAATCAGCTTGGATCCGGAAAGCGAGAAAAAGAGGACGATCAGGAGGGGCCAAAGGAAAAGATAGGATAGAAGTCCCTCTTTGTAAGATGCTCGGTGGATCTCCTTGAATCTCAGGAAAAATCCTCGAAGGATTCCCCCCGTCCAGGGGAGCATGCCCAGGGGAAGAATCGCCAGAAAATACCACCAGGGTTCGTATCGTTCGTGGGCGGTGGTGGTGTAGCGGAGAAAATGTTCGTGTACGAAGAAGAACCACCCAAACTCGGGATTGCGTCGCCACACCTCGGCGAACCAGGGAAGCGTAAGGGCGAAGAAGAGCGCTATTCCCGGAAACGAGAGGCTTCGAGGGATAAGCTTCCACTCCCGGCGCCAGCAGATCCAGAGGAGGATGATTCCTCCGGGAAGCACGATACCGATAAGCCCCTTGGCGAGGGTCGCCAGTGCCAGGGAGGCGTAGAAAAGCAAAAGCCACCGGCGGCTCGATCGGATTCCCAGATAATAGGCGAAGAGCCCGAGAGTAAGAAAGAAGGCAAGGGTCATATCCGTGATGTTCAACTGGGCGTGAACGCTCCAGAGAAAGGAGCTTCCAAGGATCCAGGCCGAAAGAAGGCCCGGGACAAGGCCGAAGTAACGCCATCCGAAGAGGGCGGTGATTCCTACGCCTCCTAAGCCTCCCAGAAAGGGTGTTATCCGGGCTCCCCATTCGTTTTCCCCGAAAATCTTCATGAAAAGGGCGGTGCACCAGTAGTGAAGAGGAGGTTTTTCGAAATACTTCACGTAATTCAAAGTAGGCGTAATGTAATCCCCCTTTTCCAGCATCTCCCGGGGAATTTCCGCATACCGGGCCTCGTCGGGCTCGAAGAGGCCGTGGTTTCCCAAATTCCAGAGATAGAAGCTCCCTATCAGGAGAAGCAGTGCCGGGAGGAGAAACTTAGCTCTTTTCATCGGAAAAAATGCGGTCCGAACATACCAGGCCCCGGTCCTTCCAGTTTCGGGCCATATAGACGAAGGGCGTATCCCCCAGGGCTACGAGCCACTTCAGAATATAGGTGGTGGCGAAAATTTCCAGGAGCACTCCGAGAGGAAAGGTTCCCGCAAAGGCGAGGGTTACGAACACTGCGGAGTCTATGGCCTGGGAGATGAAGGTGCTGAAGTTGTTCCGTATCCAGATGTGCTTTTTGAGAGGAAATTTTTTGCGCCAGAAATCATAGGCCCATACGTCGTGGCATTGGGAAAGAAGATAGGCGCAGAGACTTGCTGCGGTAATGCGGGGAAGCATGGAAAAAATGGTTTGCATGGCTCCCTGCACGGTATCCGTGGCATCGGGGCGGAAAAGAAGGGCGATCTGCATAATGAGAGTGGAGCTCACGAGAATGAAAAACCCGAGAAAAACACCCTGTTTTGCTGCCTTGGTTCCGTAATTTTCCGAAAGGATATCCGTGGCGAGAAAGGAAGTGGCGTAGACCACATTTCCCAGGGTAGCGGTAATGCCGAAAAGATTCACGGTTTTCAGCACCTGGATGTTTGCTACGATAGCGGCAAGGGCGATCCAGGAATAGAGCCCCACTTTTCCCCAAAAGCGGTAGGCCAGGGAAATTCCCAAAAAGTTGCAACCCAGCATAAGAAGCCAAAGAAGCTCGTTCATTACAAAAAATCTCCTTTTTCCGACAAAGTGATTTCACCATATGCGTAGTTCCCGCAGAATGATACCACGACCTGAAGAGCTTGGAAAAAAATTTGTGTTTCTCCTTCGGAGAAGCCTTTTTTGTATCGAGAAACGATCGAAAGGTGGTTTTTTAGCAATGCAATATCCTTTTCTTTCTGAAGAGCCTCAAAAAAGCCGCGTTTTCCAAGGATTTTTTGAGGCTCTTCGTAAAAACCGGAGTTAAGTATGCAATGTGTAAGATTTTGTTGTACAAAAAAAGGGGATTCTGTGTTATAATCCGCCGAAAGCTTGTTATTCTATGCACAAAAAGAGATCGAGCGGTGTGAGAGGAGGGGCGTGACGAGGCATGAAGAGATTGAGAACATTCAGAGGGGGGATCTATCCTCCTCACAATAAGAGCTGTACCGAGGCCAAGAACATCGTTGATTTACTTCCCCGGCAGGAACTTCTCCATTTTCCCATGCAGCAGCACATCGGGGTTCCCTGTGAGCCCGTGGTCAAGGTGGGAGAGAGGGTTCTTCTGGGGCAGAAGATCGGAGATTCCGAAGCCTTTCTTTCGGTGCCCATTCATTCGAGCGTCTCCGGAAAGGTCGAAAAAATAGCTCCGGTGCTCACTCCTTTGGGCTCGAAATCCCTCGGGATAATGATACGCAATGACGGCCTTTACGAACAGGCCCCAGGAATGGCTCCCCGAAGCGTAGAGGGCCTTTCCTCCGAAGAGATACGTAAAATTATCCGGGAAGCGGGCATTGTGGGCAAGGGGGGAGCCTGTTTCCCCACCGCCGCCAAGCTTACTCCCCCTCCTTCCTGTGACATCGACTTCATTCTTATAAATTGTTCCGAATGCGAGCCCTATCTTACCTGCGATCAGCGCCTTATGGTGGAATATTCCGAAGGGATCGTGGAGGGATTGCGTATCGTTTTGCGGCTTTTCCCGGGAGCCCGGGGAGTTATTACCCTGGAGGACAATAAATCCGAGGCCGTGGAGGCGTTGCGGCAGCACATTATACCGGGGGAGAATCTCGAAGTGTGCGTGCTTCAGACCAAATATCCCCAGGGAGCGGAAAAGATGCTCATCTATGCCGTTACGGGGCGGGAAGTTCCTTTTGGCAAAATTCCCGCCGAGGTGGGGTGCATCGTTCTCAATACCCGTACCTGCTACCAGATCTGGGATGTTTTTGCCACGGGGCGCCCCGTGATGACCCGAATCGTTACCGTGGCGGGAAAGGCCATACAGGAGCCCGGGAACTTCCGGGCCCGCATGGGAACTTCCTTCCGGGAGCTTATCGATGCTGCGGGAGGATTTCGGGAAAAGCCTGCCATGGTTCTTGCGGGGGGGCCCATGATGGGGATTTCCATCATGTCCCTGGACGTACCGGTTATCAAGGGGACCTCGGGAATCGTCTGTCTCTCCGAAGATGAGGCGACCATCGAGGAGGAACAGACTTGCATCCGCTGCGGCCGCTGCGTGGAGGTCTGCCCCATGGGGCTTATGCCCTACAGGCTCTATCTCCTCGCCACCCGGCGGGATTACAAGGGTTTCGAAAAGGCCTCGGGAATGACCTGTATGGAATGTGGCTGCTGTTCCTATTCCTGTCCCGGAAAGCTCCACCTCGTGCAGACCATACGCGAAGGAAAGCGAAGCGTGCGGGAGCTTTGGAAAAAGGAGAGGAAATCATGAACCCTATCATCAATCCTCAGGATATTTTCTATACCGGAGCCTCGTCGCCCCATATTCGCCCGGCCAGCGTGTCCGTAAAGGCCATTATGCGGGACGTCCTTCTCGCCCTGGTTCCAGCAGCTTTCGCAGGAGTGTATTTTTTTGGATTGAAGGCGGCGAACCTCATGGCCCTGGGAATGCTTACCTGTATTCTTGCCGAGGTGGCCTGGCAAAAAGCGGGGGGGCGCAAAATTACTCCGGGAGATGGCAGCGCTGCGGTAACCGGGCTTCTGCTTGCTTTGACCCTCCCTCCGGATGCTCCCTGGTGGATTCCGGTGATAGGCGGGATATTTGGCATTATCGTGGTAAAGCAATTTTTCGGCGGCCTGGGGCAGAACATCATGAACCCCGCCTTGGGAGCTCGGGCCTTTCTCGTGGCCTCCTGGCCGGTGCACATGACCCGATGGAGCATTGACGGCATTTCCGGGGCCACGGCTCTGGAGATTCTCAAAAACCCGGATGCTTCGGAGGCGCTTCCCTCTTTCGTGAATATCTTTCTGGGCCATACCGGGGGATGCATCGGAGAGACCTCGGTTCTCGCCCTTCTTCTGGGAGGAGGTTACCTTCTCTATCGCAGAGTGATAACCTGGCACATCCCCGCAGTCTATATCGGCACGGTGATGCTCCTTACCTTCGTACTGGGCCGGGAGGGGTTCTTTTCCGCCAATCCCTTTTACGAGGCTTGTGCGGGGGGGCTCTTTCTCGGGGCTTTTTTCATGGCCACCGATTATGCCACCTCTCCCATGACCAAAAGAGGAGAGATGATTTTCGCCCTGGGGTGTGGCCTTCTCACCACGGTGATCCGTCTTTACGGAGGGTATGCCGAGGGGGTTTGTTACTCCATACTTATAATGAACCTCTTCGTTCCCCTCATCGATCGCTTTATCGTTCCCCGTCCCTTCGGAGGAGGATATATCCATGAATAGAAGCTTTCGACTTGGAGCCGTGTTGCTTGCCATTACAGGTCTTACCGGCCTCGTCCTCGGCATAGCCTACAAGATTACGGAAGAACCCATCGCCCGCTCTCAGGCGCGCCAGAAAATGGAAGCCATGAAGAGAGTGCTTCCTCTCGGGGACGATTTTCGAAAAATTACCGCTTCCGGAGTTCCGGGGGGTGAAGATTTTTCGGAGATCGTCGAGGGATATCGGGGGGATTCCCTGGTGGGGTACGCCCTGACGGTTCGAACCGGGGGATACGGAGGCGTTATTACTCTGATGGTGGGCGTGGGAGCCGACGGAGCCGTCTCGGGAGTGCAGATCCTGGGCCATCAGGAGACTCCCGGGCTTGGAGCCCGGGCGACGGAGCCCGCATTTCTGGATCAGTTCCGGGGAAGGGGGGGGATTCCTTTTAAAGTTGTGAAGCCTCCCTCCCGGGAGGATGGAATTCAGGCCATTACGGGGGCTACCATAACCACCCGGGGAGTGGCGGAGGGAGTGGAGAAAGTCCTGGATTTCGTACGGAAAAACTTTCTCCGAAGAGAGGGGGAGAGCCAGGAATGAATCTTTTTTGGGAGCGTTTGCAGAACGGTATCTTCAAGGAAAACCCCACCTTCGTTCTTGCCATCGGCATGTGCCCCACCCTGGCGGTGACTTCCAGCGCTACCAACGGCGTGGGAATGGGGCTTGCGGCAACGGCGGTGCTTTTGGGATCCAACGCGGTGATCGGGGCTCTTCGAAAGGTTATTCCCGACGAAATCCGCATTCCTTCCTTTATCGTCATCATTGCGGGGTTCGTTACGCTCATCCAGTTTTTTATGCAGGCCTGGGCACCGGGGTTGGATACATCTCTAGGCATCTTTATTCCCCTCATCGTGGTGAACTGCATTATCCTCGGCCGGGCCGAGGCTTACGCCTCTAAAAATCCCGTACTTCCTTCCTTGTGGGATGCCCTGGGCATGGGGCTCGGTTTTACCCTGGCCCTTACGCTGCTGGGAAGTATCCGGGAAATCCTCGGAGCGGGCAGCCTTTTCGGCTTTGCTGTTTTGCCCTCTTTCTACGAACCCGCCCTCATTATGGTACTCGCTCCGGGAGCTTTTCTCGCCCTGGGAATCGTCATGGGACTTATCAATTACCGGGCTTTGCGGAAAAAGAGAAAAACCCTCCGAATTCCTTCTTGCGGTTCCGATTGTTCCTCCTGTCCTTCGAAAAAGGACCATTCCTGATATGGCTTTCGTACAAAAAAACATGCAAAGGAGGGAATCCAGATGACCCTGGTGGCTATCTTTGTCGGAGCATTGCTGACGAACAATATCGTGCTCAGTAAGTTTCTCGGCATCTGCCCCTTTCTCGGAGTCTCTTCCAAAATAAAAACGGCTTTGGGAATGGGATTCGCGGTGATTTTCGTCATGCTCCTGGCCTCTCTCATGACGTGGCTGCTCTATAATCTCGTGCTTCTTCCCTTGGGAATAACCTATCTCTATACGTTGGCCTTCATTCTCGTCATCGCTGCGCTCGTTCAGTTTGTTGAAATTGTGGTGCGAAAGTATTATCCTGAACTCTACAAGGCTCTGGGCATTTTTCTTCCTCTTATCACCACCAACTGTGCCGTGCTCGGAGTGGCGGTGATCAACATGAATCAGGGCTATTCTCTTGTGCAGTCCATGGTACACACTTTGGGAGCCTCCCTGGGCTTTCTTTTGGCCATTCTTCTCATGGCGGGGCTCCGGGAGAGAATTTCCGAGAACCCCGACGTTCCCAAGGCCTTGCAGGGGCTTCCCATATCGCTTATTACCGCGGCGCTCATGTCCATCGCTTTTCTGGGCTTTTCCGGCCTGGTATAAAAAGGTTCACGAGAGGAGGAGATCCTTATGGTTACCACGAACTTTCTGCTGCTTTCCGCCCTCACTCTGGGGGTTTTGGGGTTGGTTTTCGGAGTGCTTCTGGGATATGCTTCCAAGAAATGCGCGGTCCCCGTGGATCCCCGGGTGGCGAAGATTCGTCAGGTTCTTCCGGGAATCAATTGTGGAGGGTGCGGTTACGTGGGGTGTGATGCCTATGCGGAGGCCGTAGCGGCGGGAGAGGCGAAGGTCAATCTTTGTGTAGCCGGAGGCGCCTCGGTGGCCCGGGATGTGGCTTCGGTTATGGGCGTTGCCCCGGGAGAAATGGAGCGGAAGGTGGCTTTCGTCAAATGTGGAGGATCTCCGGACAAAGCCGTATGGAAATACGATTATTTCGGAGTTCGGGATTGCCGGAAGGCGGTCATAACCCCCGGAGGGGGGCCCAAGGCTTGTGAATACGGATGCCTTGGCTTTGGAACCTGTGTGGAGGTCTGCCAGTTCGATGCCATTCATATCGTAAACGGTATTGCTGTGGTGGATGATTCCCTGTGTGTGGGCTGCGGTCTTTGCGTGGATATCTGCCCTAAAAATATCATCGAGATTCGTAATGCTTCGGAGCTTCCGCTTGTAGCGTGCAGCTCCCCGGAAAAGGGAAAGGATGTGCGCCAGGTTTGCGAGGTAGGATGCCTGGGCTGCGGCCTTTGCGCCAAAATCTGTCCCGAGCAGGCCATTACCATGGAAAATAACCTTCCCGTGGTGGATTTTACGAAGTGCACCAATTGCGGGATCTGTGCGGAAAAATGTCCTACCGGGGCCATTCTTCGGGAGCCTCCCCTTCGGGCCAAGTCCGCATGACGGAGTGTCGGCACATGGGTACATGGTGATACAAATTTTCGCTATCCCCAAATTCCAGGCAATATCGGCGGGATATCCTTTCGGGGATGTCCCGCCGCTTTATTTTTCCGATTCCCTGCAGTATTCGAATAATCCCAGCTTTTGAAGTCGAGTGCAGAGAGTGGAAGCGAGAATGCCCACGCAGAGCCCCGAGAGGGTTCCCGTAAGGAGTAATGCCGGAAGATAGAAAAAGACCTTTTCCGTGTGCATCAGAAAAGCCACCACTCCGATTTGTGCCAGATTGTGCGTAAGAGCGCCGATAACGCTTATTCCCGGAAGGCTCAGGGCATGGCGCATATGACCATAGAGATAGATGGTGATTCCCAGGCTCGCCATGCCTCCCGCAAAACTGCAGGCGAAGGCGAAAAGGTTGCCCCCCAGGAGAAAGCTCGCGAAAATGCGAAGAAGCGTTATGCCCAGGGCGTTCTTCCATCCCAGAAGTACCAGGGCTCCCAGGGAGATCGCGTTGGCAAAACCCGGTTTCACTCCCGGAAAGAGCAGGGGGACCTGGGCTTCCAGGGCGTGTATCCCCAGGGCGAGGGCCGTAAGGAGCCCCGTAAGAATCATTTTTCGCGACGATCCCGAAGAAGGAACGCTTTTAATGGGCCATCGCATCCACGGACTCCTCTCGGGCAGAATTTTCTCGAAGGTATATCAGAAGTTTATGGGGAAGGCATAACGCCATATCCCCGGGGGCATGGAGCCATCCCGAGGCAACGCAGAACTTGTGGGGGCAGTCCGCCTCGATAAAGCGGATTCGCCCGGGTTCCACCAGAAGAAGGTTGTAGTGCCCCTCATGATTTTCCACCTTTATGATATGGGAAGAGCGAACTTTGGTAAGATCTATGATCCGAAGGAGCTTTCCTTCCTGCTCGACAAGAGCTTCGAGAGAATGATTTTTTTCGGAGGAGACAAGGATTCCCCGACGCAATAGAACATTCGCTGCAAAAAGCAGCATCCCCCCCGCGAGAATCAGGGCCAGAATCCGGTCACCGGATTTCAAGAGAAAAGCTCTCCTCGGTGAGAATAAAATGCCGGGCTATTCCCGACGTTGCTATTACGCGGCGGTCGGAGGTTACGAAAAGGGCTTCCACTGCCTCCAGCTTTTTTGCGAGCTCCATTCCTCGGGAAAGCCCCAGAACGTACAGTCCCGTGGAGAGAGCGTCTCCCTGCAGAGCGCTTTCGCTTGTCACGGTAACGCTCAAAAGATTTTGCGAGGCGGGATATCCCGTGCGAGGGTCCAAAATATGGTGGTATCGTTTCCCCTCTTTTTCGAAGTAGCGTTCGTAATTTCCCGAGGTCACCACGGAGGTGTCGGAAACCGAAAGAATACCCAGATAGTTTCCTCGGGGTTCCAGGGGATTTTGAATGCCGATCTTCCAGGGAGCCCCGCCGGGCTTGTTCCCCAGGGCCACGATGTTGCCCCCCAGGTCGAGAAGTCCCTGGGAGATCCCATGTTCTTCAAGAATTTTCCGAACCCCGTCTCCAGCGTATCCCTTGGCGATGCCTCCGAAATCCGGCAGTTGACCTTCTCGTGCCAGAAGAGCGGTTCCTCTTTGCGGAAAAACCAGGAGATCTTCGTAATTGACAAGTTTCAGGGCCTTCCGTATGGCCTCCGGAGAAGGCAGTTGTTCCTCCGGGGTACCGATGTTCCAGAGGGCGGTAAGAGGGCCTATGGTGGGGTCGAAGGCCCCTTCGGTAAGACGGGCGTATTCGAGGGCTTGGGAGAAAAGAAAGAGGCTTTCTCCGGAAAGAGAAATTTCTTCCTTTCCCGCGGCTTGTGCCAGAATTCGTGTGTCCGAGGAAGAGCTATAACGGGAAAACCGCCGGTCCACATCCGCAACGAAGGCTTTTGCGGCCTCCAGAGCTCCCGGAGCTCGGGCTCCCCAGACCTGGAAATGCAGAAAGGTTCCCAGAGAATAAAAGCGCGCGATGGAGGGCGTAAAAGCGGAGGGGCGTGGTGAAAGTACCACAAGAAGAAAGGCCCCGAGGGCGGTTGATAAAAGGAGCAGGGCCAATAAAAGGTTTTTTCTCATAAAAAAGATCCTCCCGAAGGCAGGGTATACCATATTTTACCCCGGAAGGAAAAGAAAATATACGGTTTGTACCGAAAAATCTCTGGGGTTCTTGAAAAAACCGGGTTTGGGAAGCCATATCTTGTAGTATGCTGGAAAGGCAAAAAAACGTTTTTCAGGGAAATTGGATTTTCCCGGAAAAGAATGCCCAGAATTTCCAGTTGTTCGGAGGTTCCGTGATGGATGCGAAAACCCGAAAATTCTATGACCACCATGCGACATTTCTTGCAGGAAGGTACGCCACCGCAGATCTTGCGAAGTTTCATGCTTTGCTGAAAAAGTGGCTGCCTTCCGCGGGAAAAGTTCTCGAGATAGGTTGCGGCAGTGGCCGGGATGCTCTCTACATGGCCTCCTTGGGGTGTTCCGTTACCGCCTTGGACGGAAGCGAGAAAATGGCTTCCCTTACCCGTAAAGCCTTTTCTCTCGAAGGAGAAACGGGCTCCCGAGTTTTCGCCCTCTCCTTCCCTCTTCCTTTGGGGCACGCACTTCTTTCCGAGCGGTTCCATGCGGTGGTGGCTGTAGCGGTGCTCATGCACGTACCGGAATCGGAGCTCTTCGAATTTGCTCGCCAGGTAGAAATGCTTTTGGGGGAAAAGGGACTTTTTATCTGCTCCTTTTCTTCGGGAGAACGGAAAAATGAGAAACAAAGGCTTTTTATCTCCCGAACTCCGGAGGAGATACGGGGTCTTATGGAAACCTTCGGGCTTCGTCTCCGGCATCAAGAGGAAACACCGGATGGGCTGGGGAGGGAAATAAAATGGCACAATCTCGTTTTTTCCCGTTGAATTTTTGTTCGGCAACGTTCTTCCTTGCTTATAGGATTTCCAAAAAAGAAACAGTGGTTTATTTTTGAAGGTCAAAAGGGATTTTTGTTGACAATAAAAATAAACTCGGGTATACTTCCTCCTAGATCCGAAACGGAGGTCGAAATTCATGAAGGCAGTTCCTCTTTACACTAAAAGGACAAACCGTCTCCGATGCAGCTTTCCCAGGACAGAAGCGGAAGAAAGTTCCCGTTGTGGTTGTGCTTGGCGAAAGACTGAGAGGAGAATAAACGATATGTGGCAGAAAGATGAATGGGGCGGCTGGTATTTGGCGGATCAGAAGTGCATCGGTTCCATGCCCGAGGCAACGGGCGTCTGGAACAAGGATGACGAAACCGGGAGTTGGTATCTTACCGGAACGGTTTTGGAAGCCCCGGTATCCTCCGGCAAGCCTTATCGGGTAGCGGTGTAGGATTTTTCGCAAGGCTGGAGTGAATACGATACAGTTAAAAAATAAGGCGGAGGGAGATTCCTTCCGTCTTTTTTCGTGCTTTTTCCGGGGCTCCGGGAGAAACGGAAAGAGCGGGCGATCAGGGAGTATAACGAAAATAGAGGTATATGCTGGAAAGAGAGAGGGAGAGAATTACCGTGGTCATTCCCACTTTGCAGAACTTCACAAAGGGAATGTGATGTCCGGAGCGCTCTGCCACATCTGCCACCACCACGTTTGCGGCGGAGCCCAGAAAACTTCCGTTTCCTCCGAGGCAGGCTCCCAGGGCGAGAGCCCAGAAAAGAGGGGCTGCGTTGAGGGAGAGCACCTGAGCAAGTTCGTGTACCACGTAGACGAAGGTCGCGGTGAATGCCACGTTATTGATAAAGGCACAGAGAAGGCCGGATATCCAGAGAATGGAAAGCATGGTGAGCACGGGTTTCCCTTTGAGGGTGGATGCAAGCAGTTGGGTGACCTGGGAGATAACGCCGGTTTCCTTAAGCCCTCCTACGATCATGAAGAGGCAGGCGAAAAATACTAGAGTGGGCCATTCGATATCCTCGTGAATCACCGTGCGTCCATCCACTTTTCCTATTACCAGGAGTATTGCGGCTCCCAGCAGGGCGATCACCGCCGCTTCCAGATGCAGGACGTGATGGAGAAGAAAGCCCAGGAGAATGACCCCCATGACGGTGCCGGATTGCTTGAGGAGCCGCCAGTCTTTGATGGTTTTCGATTCGTTTACCTGCAGTATTTTGCTGTACTGCTCTTCCGTAATGGTAAGATCCTTGCGGTAGAGAAAGCCCAGGTAGACGAGCACCACCAGGAGTACGCCGAAGGCGGGAGGGGCCAGGTTCACCAGAAAATCCATAAAGGAAAAACCAGCGTAGGATCCGATGATGATGTTGGGAGGGTCTCCGATGAGGGTTGCGGTGCCTCCGATATTGGAAGAGAGGGTTTCCGCCATCAATAGCGGAAGAGGATCCATTTCCATGATGTCCGCCAGGGAAATAATAACCGGGCTGATGAGAAGTACCGTGGTGACGTTGTCCAGAAAGGCGGAAAGAGTGGCTGTCACCAGGGCGATGGCGAAGAGCGTGAGAAGCCCGCTTCCCCTGGTTATTTTCATGGTTTTTACCGCCACGAATTGAAATATTCCCGTTCGGGAGAGCACTCCCACGATGATCATCATCCCGATAAGAAGGCCAATGGTATTGAAATCGATAAAACGTACCGCCACCGTGGAAGGAAGAAGATGGAAGGCCATGATGAGAGCGCTTCCGAGAAGGGCTGCTACGCTTCGAGGGGTTTTGCCCGAGGCGATGAGTCCCAGGGTGAAAATGAAAATACCGAGAACCATCCATGCTTGAAATGACATTTTCCGCTCCTTTCCTCCTTGCGATGCTTTCCGGAGGATGTGATAAAGACAGAGCATACAAAGAAAGTCTCCAAGGTGCAACCAGCGATCTATTCCGAATGTTTCCACTATTCTTCTTTTCCGCGGGATCTCCGAAGAATGCCGGAAAATTTTTCCGGTAGGTCCTTCGTATTTCCTATGCTACAATAGCATTCCGAAAAATAGGCTTACGCAAGGAGGTAAAGGGAATGCAGATGCCCATGCAGCAGCAAATTACTTTGGATGATCTCCTTTCCATGCTTATGGCCCGGGTGGATTCCATGGCCATGGCGGAGGAAAATCTCAAAACCAAAATGAACATTCTGGGCCGGGTGCTTTACAAGAAAGGGCTTCTCACGGAGGAGGACGTTATCGACTCCGTTCGGGAAGAGCACCGGGTACTCAAGGAACTTGGGGCTATCGAAACCATGCCCGGAGACGATGTGGTAAAGCTCTCGGCGGAGAGTATCCTCCAGTGGATCCGGGGAGATGTGGAGGCTATCAAGAAGGGGATGGAAGATTACGAGCGACGGGTTCGGGAAATCGCTGCCCAGGAGGCCAAGAAACCTCGTATCGATGTGGCGAGCGCTTCGGTATTGGATCAGCTGGATCATATGACGGGGAAAAAAGCCGGAGGAGGCAAGCTGATTCTGTAGTTTGCCCGGGGAATAAGAAGAACCTGAGGAATCAAGGGAGAGAGGTCATTTTGGCTTTCTCTCCCTTTTGCATATTGCGAAAGTAAAGGGCTCATGAGAAGATAAAGAAGGCTCTTAAACTTTGGAATTTCGTCTCTGTTCTGGAGAATTCGAGAATTTTCGGAGGAGGTGTATGTAGCATGCATGGAAAACGATGGATGCGGATTTGCTTTGCCCTTTTGCTTTTTCTATGGTGCGGTGCGGTTTGGGCCGAAGAAGCAAAAGAATTTGTGGTGGAGCGTATGGAGCCTCAGGGAGAGATACGGGGACTCAAGGAGATTTCCCTTCTTTTCTCCGCTCCCGTGGTGTCTTCCGAGATGGTGGGAAGAGCCTTGCTTAAAGGGGATTCCCCCGGAACTGTCACTCCTCTTCTGGAGGGTAGCTGGAAATGGAAAAATGCACAGCAATGTGTTTTTACGCCTGCTCATTCCCTGGTGCCTGCCACGGAATACCGGCTTTCGCTGCGCCCGGATTTGCGGGATGTCCGGGGAAGACTCCTGGCGGGGGCTCACGATTTCGTTTTTTCTACCGCCCCCCTTCAGTTTCTCGGCTTTTCCCAGAAGGATTTTCGCTCGGACGGTACCATCGTGGGAGAACTCAGTTTTTCCCTTCCCGTTTCGCCGGTGCGCCTCCGGGGGTACCTGGAGGTAAGGGATCAGAAGGGAAGATCCCTTTCTTACAGTATTTCCCAACAGCACCCTTCCAAGAAAGTGGATATGTACATCTCGGCTCAAGGAAAAACCAAGGTAGCCCTCAGGGTTTTTCAGGGACTTCCCTCTACGGTGGGACATTTGGGACTTGCCAGAGATCGCGAGATTACGGTAACTCCCAAGTTCTCTCTCGATGTGGAGAGCTCCTATGCCTCTTCTTCCTACGAGGGAAAAGGGCGTATCTGGATCAACACTACCTCTCCCGTGGATATTTCCCGAGGGGCTTCCTTTGTGGTATTGCAGCCGGAACAGGACTTTTCCCTGGAGCCCGGAAGCGGAGGCTTCTGGGTTCACGGCAACTTCAATCCCCGGGACAGAGTGGTGCTTACCATCAAAAAAGGGTTGCCGGGGCTTCATAACTGCTCCCTCTCCCGAACCTTCCGCAAGGCCTTCGTCTTTCCGGACATGGACCCGGATATTCTCTTTGCCGCCGGAGGAAGCTATCTTTCACCCCGGGGATCCCTGCGGGTTCCCATCGAAGGGGTAAACGTGGAAACTTTGCGCCTTACCTCCTGGAAAATGTACGAGAACAACGTCCCCCTGGCTCTGGGCATGGATAATTCCTGGCTCGACATGGAGCTTTCCCGCCGAACGGGAAGCCGGGAGTATCACACCAATGTCAAGCGGAACGAAAGCTTCCGTCTGGCGGTGGATCTGGAGGAGTTCCTCAGCCCGGATCACGGTGTTTTTATCGTTCAAGCCGCGGATGTTTCGGGAAACAGCTGGAACGTTCCCCGCATGATGGTGGCTC
>DAIPKP010000056.1:0-17651 GCA_036769705.1 Synergistaceae bacterium | reverse complement strand
TGGTTCTCTGGAGCGGGGATCCCCTGGAGCCGCTTTCCCGGGCTCTCGTTACGGTAATTGACGGGGAGGTCGTCTTTCGACGGCAATAGAAAGGGGCCTTTTTGGCCTTAGAGGCCGAGAAAGGAGAAAATTCCCAGCAGGGTGAGAACGAAAAGAAAGAGATAGCGCCGGATCTTTCCGGAGTGAACTTTCCGAAGCTCTCTCAGGGGAAAGCCGCACGCTTTGGCTCCCGGAGCGAGCAAGTCCTCCGCATCGGGAAAATGGCCGCTTCCGGGACGGAACAGATAGGGAAATCGGAGAAAAAGCCCCAATCCCATTACCACGGGAAGAAGAGCGCTTCCCAGGGAGTGAAGATCCAGAAGGTTTACCGAGGAGTGCATTCCGAAGAAGGGCATTTTTGAGGGAGCCAAGCCCAGTAGCAGGAGAAGCAAAGCTAAAAACGCCATGGCTAATAGAGCCGAAAGAGGAAGCTTCCGAATCGATTTCAGAAGCTCCTCTTCTTTTTTTCCGGGAAAACCGAGAAAAGCGTATCTCCCGAATTTGCAGAAGGAAAGCACCGTGCCGAGCCCCGCGAGCTGAAGGCTCCAGAGAGCCGCAGTATGGAAAGTGAGCGAGCTTTTCACCAGCGTCTTGCCGGCATATCCCGCGGTGCCGGGAAATCCCGCAATGGCTGCCGCTCCCAGAAGAAAAAAGGCACAAAGAAGGGGCTCTTTTATGGCGATATTTCCTAGGCGGTTCAGGTCCCGGGTGCCGTAGAGCTTCTCCAGGCTTCCCGCCACCAGAAAGAGAAGCCCCTTGAAAAGGGCGTGGGCGACGAGATAAAACAGGGCGGCGTATCGGCCTTCGGGGGTTCCCGTGGCCAGGGCGGTAACCATGAATCCGAGCTGGCTCATGGTGGAATAGGCGAGAATTCGCTTGCTGTCCTTTTGTGCAAGGGCCTGAAAAACCCCGTAGAGCGCCATGGCTATGCCGATCCAGAGCAGCCCCGGAGAGGGTTTGTCCACCAGCCGGAGGAGCCCGTAAATTCCCATCTTCACGGCATATCCCGAAAGGAGCAGGCTTACCTCCGAGGAAGCCCGGCTGTGGGTGGGAGGAAGCCAGAAATGCAGTCCCGGAAAGGCGGCTTTAAAACCCAGGGCCAGGAGAAAAAGAGGATACCATGTTCCGGATACCGGCCCCAGGGGAGCGGGAATCCCGGGAGTTGAAATCGCCGCGGCTCCAAGAAGAAGCAGAGCTCCGCCGGCGAGCTGGGAGTAAAAATATATTTTTGCCGTTCCGGTATCGGAAAAGGCCACCAGGGCAGCGAGGCAGAGGGAGGAAAGCTCTACCCAGATAACGAAGCCGAACCAGGTGGACACCAGAGAAGCCATGCAGGCGGAGGCGCAGAAGAGAAGCAGAAGCAGAGGCTTCCGGAAATCCGAAAAGGAAGACTTGCCGTAGACCAGGGCGACGAAGGTAAGATAGCAGGCAAGGCCTATCATAATCCGGGAGAGAAGATCCGGGCTCGTCATGAGAAAAACCTCCGGGAAACAAGAGAGCTCTTATTCGAGGGATCGGAAAAGTTTTGGAAAGTATGATCTCTCATAAGGAAAAAAGAGCGAGTGCGAAAAAAACTACGAAAAAATAGAGGAAAAAATACATTCGGATTTTTCCTAAGTGGAATTTGCGCAATGCCTCAAGAGGAGGTAACAGGGTTTTTCTTCCTGAAGGGAGGAGATCTTCCACATCCGGGAAACGCCTTTGCCGAGGGAAAAACAGCTTCGGGAAAAAGCTGAAAAGGGCGAGGCCAGCTGCTACAGGAAGCAGGGCGGTACCCAGGGAGTAAGGGCTCCAGAAGTCGGGCAGGGGGAGATTCCCGAAAAAGAAGGAAAGGCTTTTTCGTGTTCCTCCGAGAAGGAGAAGAGGGCATGCTACAAGCCCCATGGCTCCCAGGGAAGAGAGGGGCAGAGAATTTTTTTTCTTCGGAATTTCCTCGGAATCTTTTCGCAAGCCTTCAAAAAAAGCGTAACCTCCGAATTTAGAGAGATATAGCACCGTACCGAGCCCCGCAAGCTGAAGGCTCCAGAGAGCCGCAGTATGGAAAGTGAGCGAGCTTTTCACCAGGGTCTTGCCGGCATATCCCGCGGTGCCGGGAAATCCCGCAATGGCTGCCGCTCCCAGAAGAAAAAAGGCACAAAGAAGGGGCTCTTTTATGGCGATATTTCCTAGGCGGTTCAGGTCCCGGGTGCCGTAGAGCTTCTCCAGGCTTCCCGCCACCAGAAAGAGAAGCCCCTTGAAAAGGGCGTGGGCGACGAGATAAAACAGGGCGGCGTATCGGCCTTCGGGGGTTCCCGTGGCCAGGGCGGTAACCATGAATCCGAGCTGGCTCATGGTGGAATAGGCGAGAATTCGCTTGCTGTCCTTTTGTGCAAGGGCCTGAAAAACCCCGTAGAGCGCCATGGCTATGCCGATCCAGAGCAGCCCCGGAGAGGGTTTGTCCACCAGCCGGAGGAGCCCGTAAATTCCCATCTTCACGGCATATCCCGAAAGGAGCAGGCTTACCTCCGAGGAAGCCCGGCTGTGGGTGGGAGGAAGCCAGAAATGCAGTCCCGGAAAGGCGGCTTTAAAACCCAGGGCCAGGAGAAAAAGAGGATACCATGTTCCGGATACCGGCCCCAGGGGAGCGGGAATCCCGGGAGTTGAAATCGCCGCGGCTCCAAGAAGAAGCAGAGCTCCGCCGGCGAGCTGGGAGTAAAAATATATTTTTGCCGTTCCGGTATCGGAAAAGGCCACCAGGGCAGCGAGGCAGAGGGAGGAAAGCTCTACCCAGATAACGAAGCCGAACCAGGTGGACACCAGAGAAGCCATGCAGGCGGAGGCGCAGAAGAGAAGCAGAAGCAGAGGCTTCCGGAAATCCGAAAAGGAAGACTTGCCGTAGACCAGGGCGACGAAGGTAAGATAGCAGGCAAGGCCTATCATAATCCGGGAGAGAAGATCCGGGCTCGTCATGGCAGCATGCCTTCCGGAGGAAGCGAGAAGAGCAGCTCCTTACCTCCCGGCAGCAGAGGAAGCACTGCCAGAAGCAGGGAGAGGAGAACCAGGAAAAGAACCGCTCCCTGAACGAGAGGGCGGGGCCGGCGATGGGGGAGAGGAGCCTCCGCGGGGGAGCAGAAAGCTCCCAGAACCTTGAGGTAATAGGCCGTGGAGATCAGGGTGCCCCCGAGAAGAAAGAGCGCCGGAATCAGGTATCCCTTTTCGACACAGGCCAGAAGAAGGAGCCACTTGCTCTGAAAGCCGCTCAAAGGTGGTATGCCTGCCAGGGATGCCGCCAGAAGGGCGAAGGCTATCGTGAAAAAGGGACGGTGCCGCAGAAAACCTTTCATTTCTCCCAGGCTATTCGCATGGCGGTCTTCGAGAAAAACTCCCGCCACCAGAAAGAGCCCCATCTTGGAGGACATGTGGGTAAAGACATGATAGATCGAAGCGGTGGCTCCCAGGGAGGAGGCACAACCCAGACCCAGGAGGATGGTTCCTATCTGGGCCACCGTGGAATAGGCCAGCATGCGTTTGATCTTTTCCTGCTGCATCGCCATAAGATGCCCCACCCCCAGGGAGAGAGTGCCGAAAAAGAGAAGAAGCGGAAAAAAGCGGGGAAGAGGAGAAAGAAAGAAGAGTGTTCCCAGGCGAAGAAGGGCATACAGGGGAGCTTTCACGAGCACCCCCGAAAGAAGCGCGCTTACCGGAGCCCGGGCGGAGGAATGGGCATCGGGAAGCCAGAAATGAGCGGGTGCGCTGCCGCACTTCACCAAAAGACCTCCCAGGAGGCATCCTGCGATAACTCCCAGGGTGGGGCCGGGAAGGGCGGGAAAAAAATCCTGCAAAAGGGCCATGTTGAGCTGTCCCGTGGCCATGAAGATATAGGAAATTCCCAGGAGAATAAAAAGAGCTCCCAGGGTTCCGAAGATAAGGTACTTGAAGCTCGCTTCCACCGCCTGCCAGGAGGAGGCGGGAAAGGAGACCAGCAGGTAAGCGGCCACGGAGAAAATCTCGAAAAAAACGAAAAGGTTGAAAATGTCTCCCGCCACGAGAATGCCGTTGGTGGAAGCCCAGCTTAAAAAGAAAATCACGTAGAACCGCCAGGAATGCCATCCGAACTCCTCCGCCGAGGAAAGAAGAGCCAGAGGGAATCCCAGGGAGGTAAGCAAGAGGAAGCATGCCGAAAGGGAATCCACCTTCAGGGCTATGCCCAGTTCCGGAGCCCAGCCTCCCATAACCGTGGAAATGCCCCCCCAGCCGAGAAACGCCACCGCTCCCGCTCCGAGAGCGGAGAAAAATCCTCCCGAAAAAACGAGAAGAGGCAGTGCCCTTCGGAAAAAGATAAATCCCAGGGGAATAAGAAAGGCTGTGCAAAGCGGAAGAAGAACCGCAAAAACCGGATTCATCCCCGGAGCCCCCGGATCTTGTCCACATCTACCGTGCCGTAGTGGTGGTAGATCTTGATGATATAGGCCAGAGCCAGGGCGATATCGCTGGCCCCGATAACGATGGCGGTAAGAGTGAAGGACTGGGGAAGGGGATTTACCGCCTGCTCTCCCAGAAGAGGGAGCAGAGGGGGAACGCCTCCGGGAATATAGCCCATGGAGGTTATCAGCAACAGCACTCCTCCCTCCATGAGGGAGAGGGCGATGACGATTTTGAAGAGATTGCGTCGGAAGAGCAGCGTGCAGAGGCCGATAACGAAAAGAACGATGGCGGTGCCGTAGCTCAGAAGAATCATGAGGAAAACACCTCCGGAGGAGGCCCTTCGGAAGGGGCTTCGAGAATTTTGATCATGCTGTAGAAGAGGGTGGAAAGGCTCGCTCCCACCTTGAGACCCACCGCGATATTCAGAAAGGGAATGGTGCCGGCGCTCAGAAGTTCTCCCGGGGTGCCTCCGGGAAAGCCTGCCCGGAGATTCGCCAGAAATCCCGCTCCTCCCAGAAGCCCCACCAGACCGAGGCCTACGAAGAAAAGCCCTGCGAAGGATTCCGCCATCTCTTTTTTGTTCGGATTGATCTGGGCGGCTTCGAACCGGGAGCCGTACACGATGCAGAAAAGTACCGTTATGGTTGCCAGAATGACCCCTCCCTGAAAGCCTCCTCCCGGCGTGAGATGCCCCATGAGCACGATGGTGGAAGCGTAGAGCAGGATGAAGGGTACCATGAGAGCCATGCCCCGTTTCACCACGAAGGAGAGCCCCCGCCGGGAGGATCGATAGCGTCGCCCCGCAAAGAGAAGGGCCACTCCGCATACGGTGGTATAGATTACCGTGGCTTCTCCGAGGCTGTCGAAGGCCCGGTAGTCGAAGAGAATTGCCGCCACTACGTTGGAGGCTCCCGTCTCCGATGCGGTATGGGTCACGTAATGGGCGGCGGTGCTCCCCAAATGGGGAAACGAAGGAAGCACCAGCCCCCGCCAGAGAAAAAAGCCTATTCCCAGCGAGAGAAGAAGCGCGGGAATTCGATGGATAAGGCGAGAGGATGTGAATGTCATAGGCTGTCCTCGTCCTTTCGGGAGGGGCCCCGGGGAGGTCTCTTCCGGGTCTGGCTGTAGGCCACGAGAAAGAGGGAGGTTACAAGCCCCGAATTGACCACCGCCTGGGTAAGGGCCACGTCCGGAGCCTGGAGCAGGGCAAAGACGATGGCCAGGAGAATGCCGAACACCGAAAGGGCGATCACCGCGCTCAGCATGTCCCGGGCCTCCGAAGCGGCCAGGGCGGCGAGGACCAGGAAAAGATGCAGGAAAATCAGAAAGGGAAGGCTCATCATTTTTTTCTTCTCCTTTTCTTGGTTTTTCCGCCTTTTTTCTTATGCAGGGTCGAGGCATAATCGTCCTCCCGGGTTCCTCGGGGGAGAATGCCGTGGCGGTAGCAGGATCGGGCTATGGCGTGGGATGCCAGGGGGTTGGTGCCCAGAAGAAAGAGAATGATCATGAAGATCTTGGCGGTTCCCTGCCATCCTTCCATGCGCAGGGCCACTCCCAGGAGGATCAGAATGGCGCCTCCCGAAAGGGCTTTCGTTCCTGCGTGGAGCCTGGTATAGACATCGGGGAACCGCAGAATGCCTATCACCGAAGCGAGGGCGAAAAAAGTGCCTCCCAGCATGCAGACTCCGGAAAGAAGGGCTATGGGAGAGCTCATTTATAGAGCTCCCCGTGTTCGAAATACTTGGCCATAATCAGCACGTCCGCGAAGGAGAGCACCGCAAAAGCCAAAGCTATGTCGAGAAAAACGGGATTTTCGAAAAAGAGAGCCAGCACCGCCAGGAGGGTGGTAAAAATGGTGCCCACCGTATCCGCCGCCACGATGCGATCCGGTACCGTGGGGCCCGCCACCACCCGCCAGAACCCGAGAAGTGCCGCCATAAGCAAACCCCAGAGGGTGAGAGAGATCATTGCACCACCCTCCTCAAGCGATCTTCCAACTGCGTTACCTGGTTTTGCAGAGCTTCCCGGGAAAGTTCCGCCGTGTCCAGAACATGAATGTAGAGAGCGTGGGTAGCGGGATCTCCATCCAACGTCAAAGTGCCGGGAGTGAGGGTTATCTGGTTTGCCAGAAACACCAGCAGTGTCTTGTCTTTGAGGGTGGAGTCGATGCGGTAGATCCCCGGAGAGATTTTCATCCGGGGGCACAAGGCAAGAAGGGCTACCTTCCAGGTGGCCACTATGAGATCCACGAGAAAAAGGGGCAGAAACAGAAAAAGCCGGGAAAAATGAATATCTCTGCACAGATTCGGGCTTCGGGGGTCCTCGAAACCGAGGAAAAAAATATTCCAGACCAGCTTGAGAATCAGCAGGCTCACCAAAGCTCCCAGGCAGAGAAAGGGGATATCCTTTCGTCCCGTGAGAAGAATCCAGAGGCCGAAAAGGGCGAAAAACAGGAGAAAGTTCTTCCGGCAAATTCGCATGCTCTTTCCTCCTTTTTGGGGCATGGTTTGCGCCGCAGAATGATGACGCGGATGTTCTCCGAAGATAACGATACCATTTTTTTGCCGAATCCGTAATTGCCGGAAGAGGAGCTTCCGGCAATGTTACCGAAAAAAGTAAACTTCTAAGCGGAGTAATGAAAGCAAAGGCGAACCCGGAGGTTCGCCTTTGCGCCACACTGTCTTTGAAATGAAACGTGAAAAATCCCAGATATGCTAGGCCTCGGGAGTGGTGTTGTCACCCTCGGGCATATTGCGGGCGAGAACATCCTCTCCGCTGGGCAGACGCCAGAAGACGCCGATCTTCAGGTAGGAAATGATGATCGACACGAGGGGGTTCAGATAGTTCAGGAAAGCATAGGGAGCGTATTCCAGGGTGGGCACGCCCAGGGCGCTGCTCTGGAAAGCTCCGCAGGTGTTCCAGGGAATCAGGGCGGAGGTGAGGGTACCCGCATCCTCCGTGGCTCGGGAGAGCATCCGGGGAGCCAGTCCTTTTTCCTCGAACTTGGTCTTGAACATCCGTCCCGGTACCACGATGGACATGTACTGGTCTCCCAGGAAGAGGTTCCCCACGAAGCAAGAGATGATAACGGAGCCCATAAGGCCTCCCACGGTTTTCACGCTCTTCGTCATGGCTCCTACGATGGTCTCCAGGAAGCCGCAGGCCTCCATGACACCACCGAAGAAGAGGGCCGCGAAGATAAGGGAGATGGTCCACATCATGGAATCCAAGCCGCCCCGGGTGACGAGGTCGTTGATCATGTTCCCCACTTCCACCACGATCTCCGGTGCTCCGTGAACTCCGTGCTGAGTAATGAGGGCTACCAGGGCTTCTCCTTCGGCACCACCGAACTCGGCGCAGACAGAGCCTTCATAACCATAGTGCAGGGCACCGATGATATCTCCGATGCCGTTTCCCTGTACCAGGGACATCACCAGGGCGATAATAACTCCCATGAAGAGGCCGGGAATGGCGGGCATCTTCAATGCGGCACAGAGAATAACCACCACGGGAGGAACGAAACCGAGATAGCCGATATTGAACTCCGCCTGCAGCATGGACTGCATGGAAAGGATCTTCTCCGCATCAAGCTGGCCGCCCGCATAACGCTGGCCCAGGTAGTAGCAGATTCCCGCTACGATGATATAGGTGGGGCCCGTGGACCAGATCATGGCCTTGATGTGGTCGAAAAGATTGGCACCCGCCACGGCGGGGGCGAGGTTGGTGGTGTCCGACAGGGGGGACATTTTATCCCCGAAGTAGGCTCCCGACACGATGATACCGGCGCTCAGAGGAGCGGGAATGCCGAGACCGAAGCCTACGCCCATAAGAGCCACACCGATGGTGGCGGAGGTGGTCCAGGACGATCCCGTGGAAAGCGAAATGATGGATGTAATGAGAAGGCAGGCGAGAAGGAACATCCCCGGAGAAAGAATTTTCAGGCCGTAGAAGATAAGCGTGGGAACTACACCGCTCTGGACCCAGATGCCGATAACCATGCCGATGATCATCAGGATGACGATGGCCTGCAGGGCGATGGCGATACCGTTCAGGCCTCCCTCTTCAATTTCTCCCCAGGGTTTTTTGATGACAAAAACCCCTACAAGACATGAAAGAACTGCAGAAAAGATAATGGGAATGTGGGCATCCACTCCCAGTGAAAGCACGCCGTAGCTGATAATTGCTGCGGACAGAACCAACACGAGAAAGGAAAGTCCCAATCCGGGGGTATTATTATTTTCCGACATACGCGTATCCCTCCTTAACGATTTTGTTCTACTTTTTTCCCTGTTTCCATGAAACCTTTTTTTTTCTAGTGTTTTCACCTCCCGAGACACAAAAATTTAAACTCCATAAAGGAGAGAGAAATGATTACCTTTGAGACCCTCCAAAGGGAGATAGGGACATTGTATCAGAATACGGGAAATATTCACGCTTCCGGAAGGCTGAAAGAAAAATTTTCTCGTCTTCTTTATCCTGAAAAAAGTTTCGAGAGGGTCTTTTTTTACGGCATATAGAGGAAGCAAAAATAAAAGGAGGTTCCCTTGTGAAGGCAATTTTCGCAATTTTGACGTAATGCGCAGGCGAATAAAAATTTTTTATTATAAAAATTATTTAGCTGGCTAAAGCGAGAAAGGACGCTCCGTAAATTTTCATTTCGAAGTGTTTGCGTAAAGCATGTGGTTGTTTTTATCCCTGGGAAGTTTTCCAAAAAGAGACAAGGAGCAAAGCCGTTCCTAAAAGGAGAGCCAGATCCGGGAGGTTGACGAAAAGATATCCGAAAAAGGGAAGGAGAATCCCCGCATAGTCCGTAACATAGCCGAAAAACAGGCGTTCCCCGAGATTGCTCAGGCTTCCCGCAAGAAAAAGAAGGCTTCCGAAGGAGAAAAGGCGGGAAGGAGAACCATGTTTTCTGTGCAGAAGAAAAAAAATGCCCAGAACGCAGAAAAGGGCTGGAAGCAGCAAGCAAAGCGCTTTGGGAGAAGAAGCGAAAAGAGAAAAGGAGATTCCCGGGTTGTGGTGCAGGCGAAACAGAAAAAACTTCTTTCCCAGAAAGAAGGATTGCCCCGTCAGAAGGGCTTCCGCCATTATGCGGAGCCCTTGGAAAAAAAGAAGCAGCAGGAAAAAAAGCGACAGGAAAAAGGGATGTCTTGAAAGCATGCTTCCTCCTTCTTGGATTCTTGGGATTGCCTTTATGCTATCACAGGAGAGAGCTCTTGCCACACCCCCTCAAAAGAAATGGTTCGCAGAGGAAGTCCAAAAAAGAGACGGAATTTTTCGGATTCCCGGATCTTGTGAAAAAAATATTTCATTGCTATACTGTAATAACGAAGGAAAACGATGGTGGTATTGTTAAGGAGAGAAAAATGCACTATAAAGAAGAGAAGCGCCCCAGCGATTTTTTCGAAAAATTGCGCCAGGGGGCTCGGGAATTTTCCCAGAGGCAACGCATGGTTTGTCTCTTTATCATAGCGGAATACCAGCGGGTGGCCTTTCTTACGGTGGAACAGCTTGCGGAAGAGGCCCAGGTAAGTGCCGCCACGGTGGTGCGTACGGTAGCGCATTTGGGATATGATTCCTATGGAGCTCTGCAGGACGAAATTCAGGAGCTTCTTCTCATGACCCGTACCTCTCTCTGGTGGCAACTCGAAGAATCCTGGAAGGAAGAGGCTTCGGAATTTTCCTCCGAAGAGGGGGACCTCCTTTTTCGGGTCATTGCGACGAATGCGGAAAGCATACGCAACTCTCTTTCGTTGCATCTTGCGGAAGAGTTTACCCGGGCGGTGGAATGCCTGGCCTCGGCGGAACATTTTGCTCTCCTGGGAATGCGCTCCTCCCGGGGAGTCATGATGTACGCTTTTTCCCTGCTCCAGCAGTTTCGCAAGAACGTCTCTTGCCCCTCTCTTCAAGGGGCGGACGAAATATACGCCCCTCTCATGGACCTTACGCCCCGGGATGCGGTGCTGGCTCTCTCCGTGGGGGGCCCGCACTATGCGGTATCCACCGTAGAGGCGGTACGTTTCGCGCATGAACGGTCGGTAAAAGTGGTGCTCATCACCAACGATCTCGCCTGTCCCGCCGTGGCCTGGGCGGATCACGTACTCTGCGTTTCCGCCACCAAGGAGCATTATTCCGTCGTTCCCGCCATCACTCTTCTCGAAGCCCTCGTGGTGGCCCTGGGGAAGCATTCCCGGGAGGAGGCGGTGGAAAAACTGCGGGCTTTGGAAAAGGTGCTGGGGGAGAAAAAGCTTACCCTTTAGTTCTTGCTCGGCAGTTTTATGAAAATGCGTTTTCAGCTTCGGAAAGGAGAGAAGCGAGCATGATGAAAGAGGGAACGAAGGCTCCGGAATTTTCGCTCCCGGATTCTCGAGGAGAGCAAGTCTCTCTGGGGGATTACGCGGGAAAATGGTTGGTGCTTTACTTTTATCCCAAGGATAACACCTCGGGATGCACCCGGGAGGCTCTGGATTTCAGCGAGCTCAAAGAGGAGTTCGAAAAAAAGGGAGCTCACGTCGTGGGAGTAAGCCCGGATAGCCCGGAATCGCACCGCAAATTTATCGAGAAACACGAACTTGCCATTCCTCTGCTGAGTGATCCCGAAAAAGATGTTCTCCGGGCTTACGGTGCCTGGGGAACCAAGAAAAATTACGGCAAGGAATACGAGGGAGTCATCCGCTCCACCTTTATCATCTCCCCTGAAGGCATGGTAAAGGCTCTTTGGCGCAGCGTAAAAGTGCGGACCAAGCGCAAAACTTGCGAGGTTCTCCATGCCGCTACGGTGCTCGATAAGCTGGAGGAGTTGCTTTCCGCTTCCGCCTGATTTTTTGGGAAGAGCTTACGTCACGAGGGTTTTTTTGACGTTACGCTTAGGACCCCGGAATTTCCGCACGTCCTTGAATTTTCCTCTTTAATATTTTCTTTCATCTAAAAAACTTTTCTTTTTATCATCGTTCCTATGTCTTCTCTGCCTTTCTATCAAGGCTCCAATTTCTTTATCCACTTTTTTTCATGTTCCTTTGCGGAAATTCTCCGGGAATGTTCACAATATGCCTTGTTCTTTTCGGAAAGAAGCAAATTTTCGAGGAAAGGATATTTTCGTGTTGCGTAAAAGCGAAAAAAGACGCATACTATACCCCGTATGGTATGCGTGAAAAAGGATGTTTGAGCGGGTGCTTGGTACGGTCCAATTTCATATATCGAGAGGAGTGAGGGCGTGTGAGCAAAAAAGTGGTAGTGATCGGCGGTGTGGCCTGTGGAGGAAAAACCGCTGCCCGACTTCGGCGGCTTGATCCGGAGGCGGAGATTCTCATTCTGGAAAAGGGGCCCTATCTCAGTTATGCGGGATGTGGCCTCCCCTATTATATCGAGGGTATTGTAAAAGAGTACAAGGAGCTTATGTGCACTCCCGTAGGAGTGGTGAGGGACGAAAGCTATTTCCGGAATGTCAAGAAGATTGACGTGCTTACCCGGCACATGGCCATTCGGATCGACCGGGAAAATAAAGAAGTCGTGGCGGTGGATCTCGAACAGGCCATGGAAAAACGCTTCCCCTACGACGATCTCGTAATCGCCACGGGAGGATCTCCTATCAAACCGAAATTGCCTGGAGTGGAGCTCAGTACGGTTTTCACTCTCTGGACCTTGAGCGATGCCCTGGCTATGCGGGCTGCCATCGACAGCGGCAATGTAAAGCGTGCCGTGGTGGTAGGAGCGGGGCTCATCGGCATGGAGGTGGTGGAGGCCCTGGTGGCCAGAGATATCGAGGTTTCCGTGGTGGATCTTCTCTCCTGGCCCTTGCCGAATATGCTGGATGAAGAATTTGGCTCCCGCCTTATGGGAGGAGTCAAGGCCAGGGGTGTGCACTTTTACGGAGGAGAGAAGGTGCTGGAAATCCTCGGGCAGGATTCGGTTCTCACCGGAGTGCAAACGGATCAGCGGACCATTCCTGCGGATATGGTGCTTCTCGCCATCGGAGTGCGCCCTAACATTCATCTTGCCAAGGAAGCGGGGCTTGATATCGGCCCCTGCGGCGGCGTGGCGGTGGATGAATATATGCGTACCAGCGACCCCAACATCTATGCCGGAGGGGATTGCGTAGAAGTTCGTCATATCCTCACGGGAAAGGGGGTTCGCCAGCCCATGGGTTCCTCCGCCAACCGGGAGGGTCGGGTGATTGCGGATAACATCATGGGGCGATCTTCTACCTTCAAGGGGGTTCTCGGTACGGCGATCATGAAGTTCTTCGAATACACCGTGGGCCGTACTGGTTTTGACGAGGATCAGGCTCGCAAAGAGGGGTTCGATCCTATCTCCGTAACGGTTACCGCTGCGGACAAGCCTCACTTTATGCCTGGATCCGCCTGGATGGTAATCAAGCTCGTGGCGGATAAAAACACCAAACGCATCCTGGGAGGACAGATCTTTGGTCCCGGAGCGGTGGACAAGCGGGTGGATGACTTGGTTACCGCCGTTACCGGAGGGCTTACGGTGGATGATCTGGCGGATACGGATTTTGCTTACGCTCCGCCCTATGCCACGGCACTGGATCCCATGACCCAAACCGCCAACGTGCTGCGGAACAAAATGGAAGGCCTTATGATCTCCTACTCTCCCCGGGAATTTGTGGCAAAAATGGAGAGAGGAGAGGACTGCCTGCTCCTGGATGTGCGGACAGAAGAGGAAATTCGCCTTCAAGGCAAACTGCCCTACGAAAACCAGGTGCATATTCCTCTGGGAGCTCTCTGGACCCGGGCGGAGGAGCTGCCCAAAGACAAGGAGATTATCGCTTTCTGCAAAGTCTCTCTCCGAGGCTGGGATGCTCTTACGGTCCTTCGGGGCCAGGGATTCCACAAAATTGCGATTCTCGAAGGCGGCGTAGTGGGCTGGCCTTACGAGAAGCTGGAGGAATAGATATTAGAAGTAGGGGCGATTTCTGAATCGCCCCTACGTTTTTCCTGAAGAGGGGAATCGAATAGGGAGATTTTGAAAGCGAAAGCCCCGGAGGTTCTGAAGAAATCTTTCAGAGCCCCCGGGGCTTTTTCTATTCTCCGCAATTTTGCCTAATCATTTTATGGTAATTCATCGGAAACAACCAAGGTATGTGGGGAGAGTCATAAATTCGCTCCCACGCTTGATATGTACCGTATTATGATACTATATCAACGAATGTGCCGAACATTATGAATCGTTCCTGCTGTAGCGGTGGATCTGCTTGAAACGCTGAAGGCGGAGAAGTCGCGGATCAATCATTGGTGCCATAATGAATCCACTCGTGATGCGGTTCGGCTGACGATCCGGAATTATCTCTGGAGCGAGAAAACCGGGTTGCCCGAGGCATATTCGGAGGCGGAGGTGCGCGAGAAGACCGAGGCGGTTTTTATCCATGTGTTCCGGGCGTACCCCACGGTACCGTCGCCCTGCTACGCAAGCATGGCGTCCTCGAAAAATAAGGAAAGGTTGTTGAATCGATGAAAAAAGGGTTATTGGTAATCGACCTGCAAAATGATTATTTTCCCGGGGGCAATTTCCCTCTCTGGAATACCGAGGCGACCATCGAGAATGTCCTCGATGCCATGGAAAGAGCCAAGGCAGAGGGCATCCCTATTATTCACGTGCAGCACGTGGCGGATCCGAAAAAAGGAAAAGCTCCCTTTTTCAATTAGGGCACTGAGGGTGTGAAAATTCATTACCGGGTTATCGAAGCCGCTCCGGGGGCTCCCGTGGTGGTGAAGGGCTTTGCGGATGGTTTTGTGGGAACGAATCTTGAGGAAACCCTTTCGAATCTTGGAATAACGGATTTATACGTATGCGGCATGATGACGCATAACTGCGTTACTCATACCGCAATCTCAAAGTCCGCGGAAAAATATAACGTTTCCATTCTCGGAGATTGCTGCACCACCGTAGATGAAATGATCCACAAAATGGCCTTGAGTGCCGTATCTACCAGGCTTCCAGTGGTAGATTTCAAAACCGTTCTGTGAGGACGGACACGGAGTTTTTCGAAAAATTCCGTAGCTTTGCAGACTGAAGAAGATCGAAAAGTCGACGATATGGTTTTGTTCTGGAAAAAATTCCCGGAGACACAAAGAATTCCCTCAAAATTTTGAGGGAATTCTTTGTGTCTTTTCGCCGCTCTTTTCGGGAGTTGTTGCTATTCTGCTATACTCTTAACGAAATGGTGCGTATTCTCAGGATTATACCCTTTTATGAAGATCGCGAGATTTCGAGAGAGAATGATGGGTATGCATGATTGCCGTGATGTGGTGCGTGGAGAAGGAACGAGGAGCGTATATGCCGTTCCCTTTCTGATATTCTCTCTCTTTCTGTTCTTCCCCGGTTCCAGCATGGCCTCCCCTTCCGGCCCGAGTGATCTGATGATCCATTTGTGAAAAAATGTTTGAAATGTTCCAGAGGCTTTCGAATTGCGAACCCTTACGGTGGGAAGCTTTGCGGAACTCTGGCGGGCGGTAATTGCGATCCATGGCGAAACCGGAAATACCAAAATTTTGTCGCGGTACGGAGCCTGGAGATTTACGAAAAGAGGTTGCCGAACCGCCCTCGTTTCAGCCTTTCCTTAACGGACGGGGAGCTTGATATTCAAAGGAGTCTGAAAAATGCAGGTTTGCAAGAGCCTCACGAGAATTTTTATTGCCCCTGCGGAAATGAATGCTTCCATCGCTTTTTATGAAGAGCTTTTCGGAGAAAAATGCGGTATGAGGTTTGCGTATTCCGAGAAGGGGCTTGAACTCGCCATGGTGGGTTCCTTCTTGTTGGTTTCCGGTTCCCCGGATAAGCTGGAGCCCTTTAGAGAGACGAAGGTGACATTCCTGGTGGATTCTGTGGACGCTTTTATGGAACATCTCGAGAAAAAAGGGGCTATCCTGTTGGAATATCCCAAGGCGGTACCCACGGGAAAAAACATGCGTGTGAAACATCCGGACGGGCTTGTGGCGGAGTATGTGGAGCATACATAAATGAAAAAACAATGAAACGGCTACTATCGTCACGGAGATTTTTTAGGAATTCCTGCCCTTTAAGTTTTATGCGGCTGATTCTGCATATCGCCATTCTCGAAGAGGGCATTGTAGGCTGGCCCTACGAGAAGGCCGAGGAATAGATATAGGGGCGATTCATCAATCGTTCCTACGCTTGATATGCATTGTATTATGATACTATATCAATAAATGTGCCGAACATTATGAATCGCTGTGCGGTCAGAAAAAGGACGAGGCCCTGCAGCGCAAAACGTGTTGTGGAAAGGAAGCCTAGGCTATGGCCCAGCTTGAACACATGGAAGCTATCGAAAAGCGGCTTTGGAGTGCGGCGGACACCTTGCGGGCCAACTCCAGCTATGCCAGCAACGAATATTTCCTGCCCGTCATGGGGTTGGTTTTTTTACGCCATGCCTACAGCCGCTTTCTTGGGGTCAAGGATGCCATCGAGGCCAATCTGCCGATCCGGGGCGGTAAAACTCGGCCGCTCTCCAAGGAGGACTTTTCGCAGAAGAGCGCCATCTTTCTGCAGCCCAAAGCACAATTTGATACCCTGGTGGCCCTTCCTGACAGTGCGGATCGCGCCAGGGCCGTCATCGATGCCATGGAATCCATCGAGGCGGATTACGAGAACCTGCGCGGCGCGCTGCCCAAGAGCGAGTATCAGGAACTCGACAATGCGGTGCTCGGCCAGCTTCTGCGAACCCTCAACCCCGAGGAGCTCAAACACGTTTCCGGGGATGTCTTTGGCCGCATCTACGAATACTTCCTGACCCAGTTCGCCGACAAAAAGGCCCACGACGGGGGCGAGTTTTTCACCCCCATCTCGCTGGTTTCGCTGATCGCCAACGTCATCGAGCCCGCCAGCGGTACGGTGCTGGATCCGGCTTGCGGTTCCGGGGGCATGTTCGTGCAGAGCGCCCGGGTGGTGCAGCGGCGGCACGAGAACCCCACGGAGAAACTCACCTTTTACGGCCTGGAAAAGAATGCCACCACCATCCGTCTGGCCAAGATGAACCTGGCGGTGCACGGCCTCGAAGGGGATATCCAGAAAGCCATCACCTACTACGAAGATCCCCACGAGCTGCTGCATAAGGCGGACTTCGTCATGGCCAATCCGCCTTTCAACGTGGACGAGATCGATGCCGGCAAGGTGAAGGGGGATCCCCGCTTGCCCTTCGGCCTGCCCGGAGTCAACAAGAAGGGCAAGGTCAGCAACGGTAACTACGTTTGGATCAGTTATTTCCACAGCTATCTGAACGAACGGGGCCGGGCGGGGTTCGTCATGTCCTCCCAGGCCTCCAGTGCGGGCCGTGGCGAGGGCAAGGTGCGCCAGAAGCTGGTGGAGAGCGGCGACGTGGATATCATGATCGCCATCCGCTCCAACTTCTTCTACACCCGCACCGTTCCTTGCGAACTCTGGTTCCTCAATCGTGCCAAGCCCGAGGAGCACCGAGATAAGGTGCTGATGATCGATGCCCGCAACATCTATCGCAAAGTCACCCGCAAGATCTACGACTTCAGCCCCGAGCAGGAACAGAATCTTTTGGCCATGGTCTGGCTTTACCGGGGCGAGACCGGGCGTTATCTCGGCCTTGTGGGGGACTATTGCCGGTGTATGCTGGAGGAGGGGGCAAGGGCGGTTCATGAACCGCCCCTACGGGATTTCATCGGTGCGCTTGCCGTGCTGCACGGTGCGGTGGAGCCGTTCCTCGATAGCCTACCCAAGGACGGGCCCCACATGGAGGCGCTCAAGGAGCTGGATGACGCCGTGCCGATGTTCAAGGGGGATGTGGAAGCCTTTCGGGGAACTGTCGTCGAACAGCAGGAAGTATGGAAAGAGCAGAAAAGGACCAACGGGGAGCTGAAAAAGGCGGTAGATCGTCTCGCGTCGCTTGCGGAAAGCAGCCGTGACCTGGTCAAACAGACGGATTTGCTCTACAAGCTCGCCTGCCGCCTCATAGAAACCTGCGAAAACGAATACCATGCCCGGGATAGTGATGCCTGGGGGAGTCGCGACATCGCCCGCAGCCGTAAGGCTGCCGACGAAGCCCGAGCCCTGACGGTGGAACAGCTCAAGCAGGTGCGCTACTTCTGGAAACAGGCCCATTGGCTCACCGAACGCTTTCCCCATGCGGAACTGTGCGATGTGGAAGGGCTGGTCAAGCTGGTGGACCGGGCGGAAATCGAGGCCAACGACTGGAGCCTCACTCC
>DAIPKP010000156.1:0-3148 GCA_036769705.1 Synergistaceae bacterium | reverse complement strand
CCTTTTTCCAGAAGCGGCTCCACGATGGGCATATCCTTATCGCCCCGGCCTGAGAGATTCACCAGAAGAATATCTTCTGGGCTCATCTCCGGCAGGGCCTTCAGGGCATAGGCCAAGGCGTGGGAGCTTTCGATGGCGGGAATGATTCCTTCGGTGCGGCAGAGCCGGAAAAAGGCATCCAGGGCTTCGTCGTCGGTGACCGAGGTATAGTGTACCCGCCCGGTATCCTTGAGATGGGCGTGTTCGGGGCCTACCGAGGGATAGTCCAGTCCCGCCGCCACGGAATAGACCAGGGCGGGGTTCCCCTCGGAATCCGTAAGAACGTAGCTCCGAAAACCGTGAAGCACTCCGGGCTTTCCTTTGCAGAGGGTGGCGGCGTGTTTTCCCGTGGCAAGCCCTCTTCCCGCGGGCTCCACTCCCACGATGTTCACGTTCCTATCTTCGAGAAATCCCGAAAAGAGGCCGATGGCGTTGCTTCCTCCTCCAACACAGGCGACGATGGAGTGGGGAAGCTTTCCCTCCCGTTCCAGGATCTGCTGCCGGGCTTCGGTGCCGATGATGCTCTGAAAATCCCGAACCATGGAAGGGTAGGGATGGGGGCCCACGGCGGAGCCGAGAAGGTAGAAAGCTCCGGTGTTCTGCATCCAGGCCTCCAGGGCGGCGTCCACCGCCTCCTTGAGAGAACGCTGTCCCCGCTCCACCGCTCTTACTTCCGCTCCCAGGGCTTTCATACGAAGGACGTTGGGGGCCTGGCGCTGTACATCCAGGGCTCCCATGTAGACGGTGCATTTCATGCCCATCAGAGCTGCTACGGTGGCGGAGGCGGTGCCGTGCATACCCGCTCCGGTTTCCGCGATGAGCTCGGTTTTGCCCATGCGTTTCGCCAGAAGAGCCTGCCCCAGGGCGTTGTTGATTTTGTGAGCTCCGGTGTGGTTCAGATCCTCTCGTTTCAGAAAGAGCCTTCCGCCTCCCAGCTCCCGGGAGAAATTGCGGCACTCGGTGATCGCCGAAGGGCGCCCCACGTACTCTTTGAGAAGTCCCAGATATTCCTTCCTGAATTCCGGATCCTTCCGGGCCTCTTCGTATGCTTCTTCAAGCTCTTTGAGAAGTCCCTGAATCTCTTCGGGGACATAGCTTCCGCCGAACTCTCCGAAAAATCCCTTTGTAACCTCCGCTACGCTCGTGCTCGTCTTAACGCTCATGCTCGTCTAACCTCCTCGATAAATTGTTCCCTCTTTGGGGGAAACATGGGTACAAAAAAAGACCGCTCCAGGAATAGTACGGTTCCTGTCGCGGCCTTGAATGCTTGGGGAAAAACTGTTTTTACAGATGCAGCAGGCTATCGCGACGGACCTCTCCAGGCCCGCCACCAGAGGAGACTCTTCGAAAAAGCGGAAATGCCACAGCTCATCCTATACATCATGAAGATCTCCTCCCTTCGATAAATTGCCTGGCATTATAGATCTCTTTCCGGAGGGTGTCAATGGGAAAAGGCTTTTTTGGAACGGGACAGGAATAATGTCACCCCTATACGGGACAGGGAAAATGTCATCCCTTCTGTCGTGAGAGGAGACGAAGGAAGGCGCTTGACAATATGTGAACGAACAATCAAGCTGAAAGGGATCCTTTTTGAATTCGGGGGATGAGAATGAGTAAAAGCGAAATCGTTATCTGCATGGGGAGCTCCTGTTTTGCCCGGGGAAACAGCCGTAACCTGGAGATTATCCAGGCTTTTTTGAAGCGCCGGGGGCTGGAGGAGAGGGTGTTTCTTCGGGGGAGCCGCTGTGAAGGGCATTGTCTCGTGGGGCCCAACATAACCATTCGGGGAGAGACCTTTAATCGGGTGTTTCCGGAAAATCTGGAGGAGCTTCTGGAAAGATTTTTCCCCCTGGAGGGAGATCGAAGGTCATGACCTTTCCCATATTTACCGAAGAAAACAACTGTCAGGATTGTTATAAATGTCTTCGGGCGTGCTCCGTCAAGGCCATTCAGATCAAGGACGGGCATGCCCGCATTTTGCCGGAGCTTTGCGTACTCTGCGGAGTATGTGTCACGATCTGTCCCGTGGGAGCCAAGAAAATCCGGGACGACCTTCAGGAGGCGAAGGACCTGGTGGCCTCGGGAGCTCCCGTTTTTGTATCCCTGGCTCCTTCCTGGGTAGGGGAATTCCCCGGCGTATCCCCGGGAAAGATGGCGGGGGTTATGCAAAAACTCGGCTTTACCGGGGTGGGAGAAACCGCCTTGGGAGCTCAGGAAGTGAGCGCGGCGGCGGCGGCATTCCTGCAGCAGGCTTCTCCGGGGATCTATCTCTCTACGGCCTGTCCCGCAGCGGTGCAGTACGTTCAAAAATATCTTCCCTACCTGGTACCTTCCCTTCTTCCCCAGAGTTCTCCTCTTCTGGCCCATGCCCGGCTGATTCACCGGAAAATGGGCGAAAGGGTGCAGGTGGTTTTTTTCGGCCCCTGCATCGCCAAAAAGTGGGAGTCCGACTCCCGGCCCGATGAGATCCGGTTGGCCCTTACCTTCAAGGATCTCCGGCGATGGATGGAGGAGGAGGGGATTTGCTTCGAGGATTTTTCGGAAAAGGAAAGGGAATATTCCTTCTACCCTGAAATGGCCCGGGAGGGGGCGCACTATCCCGTGGAGGGAGGCATGATTCGCACCATCGAACATATGGGAATGGGGGATGGGCGGAAGGTGCGCTTTCTTACCCTCACGGGGATGGGAAATCTTCGGGAAGCCCTGGAGGGAATCAACCCAGCCAGGTTGCACTGCCCTCTTTTCGTAGAGTGCCTGGCCTGTCCCGGAGGATGCATCAACGGCCCCGCCTCGGAGGGAGAGCGCCCGGTGCTGGAGCGTTGGATGGATGTCGAAGAATATGCTCCGGAGGTTAGGAAAGAGTGCTTCCCCCCCTTGGAGGTGGAGGTGGAACAGCACTACCGGGAAGAGGAGCTGCCCTCCCGGGAAATCTCGGAAGAGGAGCTTACCCGGGCTTTTCAGAGCGTGGGCAAGTTCTCTCCGGAGGACGAAAAAAATTGCGGTGGCTGTGGTTACGAATCCTGCCGCGAGTTTGCCCGGGCCCTCGTAATGGGGCGGGCGGAACCCACCATGTGCGTTTCCTATATGCGCAAAAAGGCCCAGAAAAAGG
>DAIPKP010000055.1:0-17942 GCA_036769705.1 Synergistaceae bacterium | reverse complement strand
GCAATTCATCCCGCCACCTTAGAGGTGGAGGATTTCTTGCCACTTATGGGTTAAATTAGTCCAACCTTATCGGAATAGCTGTTTTTCCCATGAACCACCCCCCCATATTGCTCTCGAAGAAGAACATGCAAACAGGTTCCCATATAAGCCTCTAAACTCCCTCCAGGACTGCAGATTTCGCATTTTACCAAGGTAACATCCCATCTTGACGTTTGTCAAGATCGCCAGGTCCGGGGCACGGGAGCAAAATCTCCATCACAAATCCCGAAAGAACTCAAGGGAGATTTTCTCTTCGCTCCCTCTACGCCGTTACCGGAAAGAGGAGAAATACCGCTTTTCTATTCCGGAAGAGATCGCTCCTGGGCTTTTGGAAAAGCGGTGCCCCGAATTTGCTCCAGATAACCGGTTTTCTTCCGGTACGTCAGCACGTGGGCATAGACTCTTTCCATTCTCCGTCCGAATTCATCCACCCCGTACCTATCCGCCATGGAAACGGCCTGACGGGATAAATCCTCTCTCAAAGCTCCGTCTTCCAGCAACAGCTGCACCTTTTCCGCCCAGGCCTCGACATGATGAATCGTTTTAAATCCCGTTACGCCATCCACGACAAAATCGTCGATTCCGCTTGCCCGAATGGCCACTACGGGCATACCGCTCGCCATGGCTTCCAAAATAACCATTCCCTGGGTCTCCGCGGTGGAGGCAAAGACAAATATATCCCCCAGGCTATAGTACATGGGAATGCGATCGGGAGAGACCGACCCCGTGAAAACCAGGATATCTTCCAGCCCCAGGGCATGAGCCGTTTCGACCAAAGGAGAGCGATCGGGGCCGTCGCCGATCAGGATAACCTTGAAACTTACGGAGCATTTTTTCGCCAGCTCCGACACGGCTTCGAGCATGAATTGGATATTCTTTTCCGCATTGAGGCGGGAGACGCTTAAAAGAACTTTTTCGCCCTTTTCGATACCAAGTTCCTGCCGCAATCGATTTTTTACATCTTCCGAGCATGGCTCATGGAATTTTTCGGTTTCGATGCCCGTAGGAACCACAAAGACCGGGCTCTTTACGCGGATCATGCGCAGATAGTATTCGGAGGCTTCCGTAGGCACCACCACGGCATCGCATTTATTACCGATCCGCCTGATGAGGGCATGGGAAAGGAAATTGCGGAAGAATGCCCTCGGAAGAGGAACTGCATAGGAGTAATGCTCCAGCCGGGTATGGTAGGTATACACGACGGGGATTTTGAGGTACCGGGCTATCCACAAGCCCAGGCTCCCCATCCAGAGCGGATGGTGCAGATGAATGATCTGAGGCGAAAATTCCCGGACCTTTTTAAAAATCCGTATCGAAAATATATTTGGCAGAGCTATAACACGTTTTTTGGAAATCCGGGAAAAGCAGGGCACTCGAAAGACTTCTCTCTCCTCGGAAGAGGGGGAGGTTTTTTCATATTTGGGAGCAAAAACCAGGATTTGGTGCCCCATTTGCAAGAGGGCCGTGGAGAGGCGCTTGATGGAAATCGGCACTCCTGCAATAACCGGCAAGTAAGTGTTGCTGAACATGGCGACCCGGATGGGGCCATCCAAGGTAAGTTCGGAGAAAACAGAGTAATTCGGGTAGTAATCACGCTCCTTCAAGAGGAGGGAGTAAAAGCCATAGGCACTGAGTATGAGGCAGCATACGAAAAGCAGATAGTTCAGATATCCCACATAAAACAGGGAATGTACGAAAAACCAGAGACTTTCAATGGTACGAAAAAACTGGTGCTGACCGATATCGAGCCTTACGGGCTCCACCGTTACCCGATTTCCCTGAACACGCACCTTTACGAAGTGGTAGAAGCTTCGCTCGTCGTTGAGCAGCAAGCCCCCTCCTCCGCCGGTAACCACATATGCGGTATTTCCCACTTCCCGGAAGGAATATAAAGGGAGGTTCGAAGAGAAAACCATTGTAACTCCGGCACTTTCGATGAGCCTGCGCAGGGGCTCCCGGAACTCTTCGTCCACGAGGTAATCGTCATCGAAATCGAAAACGCTCTTTTTATCCACCGGAAGCAAGGGGTGGCCTATAAAAACAAAAATATTGTTCTTCGAAAGCGTTCCAAGCTCTTCTCGCAACCAGCGTATCTGCCACTGGAACGAGGTCTTTCCGGAGCTGTCGAGAAAAACAAAGGTGTTGTCCCCGGAGGAAAAGGAAAAAACATAGGGCCCATAGTGATCATAGTACCGAAACCCGCCGAAGGTGCTGTATTCATCCTTGCCGAAAGTCAGGAGATACGGTTTGTGAAGATGTTCCAGGGTTTGATGAAGCGCCCGGTATTTATCTTCTCCGCCACCGCTTACCGCATTGCCCGCGGAGACGATAAAATCGACATCACTTCTGTTCAGCTCCGGAATGATCTTGCGTTCGAAGACACCTATGGAGTTTTTTATATTTCCCACCACCGCAAAGGAAAAGGATTCCCGCTGCTCAAGAACCAATTCTATCTTTTCTATCTGATCCGCATGAACCCCCGTATGGTTCTCTTCGAAGAAATGGAGGTAGAATTTGTAAAAAACCACCAGAAAGATGATGAGGAGGTTTATGTAGAACAGGGGTTTCCATCGCGATATTCTACGCATTTTCCGTACCTCTTCCGAACAGTTCGTGCAACGTCACGGGAATGCCAATCAACATACCCAGATATATGGTGAGAAAACGCCACATCACGATAATCCCCACGAGATCCGAAGAAACCACCAAGGAAGCGAAAAAAACGCCAAAGACTCCTTCGGCGAAACCAGCTCCTCCCGGGGAGGGGGCGAAATACATGATACATGTGGATACCACGAGCATCCCGGTTACCATAAAATAATTTGCAGAGTATCCCGCTCCCCAGAGCAACAAGGCGGGAAAGGAAAACAAGGAAATGAGAAAAATCACCGTGCACGCCACGGAGAGCAGCACATCCCCTCTTCTGCCCCGAAGATAGATTTTTATGCAGCGGGAAAAATGAACGGCCTCTCTAAAAATCTTTTTTCTCCATGAGGCGAGAACTTCCGCTTTGACCAACCGGGTTCGTACGAAGATTTTTCCTAAAATATCAAAAAACCAGAGGAACCACTTCAAACGGAAAAGCATGAGCGAAAACAGCACGAGGTAGGCGGCTGCAAAAAAACCGAGAAGAAGCCCCGAACCCGTCAACGTTTTACTGCCCTGAAAGAAAGGCAGTTTCAGAACGAGAAAAGGCACGGGTATGAAAATAAGCGCCATGGCCACAAGAGTTCGAAGCGTGGTTGCCGCAGTGGCGACTCCCAGGGGGATACCATGCCGGCAAAGATACCAGATCTGCGCAAACCCCCCTCCGGTAGCAAGAGGAGTGATGTTGGAAAAAAGGATATTGATAAAGGTGAGTTTTCCCAAATCCCGAAGCCCCAGATTCTGCCCCAGGGCCCGGAGAACATAATAGAGACGCAGGGCATCGGTGGTAAAATAAAGGAGCAGCAATGCCAGAATTCCCGCCAGTAAAGGCATGGAAAAGAGGCCGGGGTTCATCGAAAAATTCCGGGCTCCGATTTTTTGATAGATCAAAAAAGGAACCCCTCCGCTCAATGCCACAAATATCAGGGAAGAGAAAATCCACCGGGCCGAGAACATCCTTGGGACAGATTCCCTTGCATGATTTACACATTTTGTCTTCACACGATTCGCCCCTTCAAGGAACATGCCTTCCAGTGAGGCAGTATAACATGACGGGCTTGGAGGGGGAAAACCTTTCTCCCGGAAAGAGCCCGCAAGGATTGCCCGGCGGAACTTCCACGAGGAAAACAGGGCGTTCTATTTCGGGGTTTGCTCTTGCGGCATGCCGAAAAAACAGGAGAAACGAGAGGGGAGTTTCAAAAATCTCTGCCATGGCGTACAATAGGCCCGCTAAAAAGTCGGGGGAGCCCCCGGCTTTCGTATGTTGTCATTCAAAAAAGGAGAAATGCGCGAAACATGTCCATATGCTGTGAAACTGCCATCAAAAAAACATCGCACCTTGAAGAGATCGAGCGCCGCCGGACCTTTGCCATCATCAGCCACCCGGACGCAGGGAAAACCACTCTTACGGAAAAACTCCTCCTCTTCGGAGGAGCCATCAATATGGCGGGAGCCGTAAAGGCCCGTAAGGCGGAACGCCATGCCACCAGCGACTGGATGAGCATCGAGAAGGAACGGGGCATCTCCGTAACCAGCTCGGTGATGAAGTTCGAATACCAGGATTACGAGATAAACCTTCTGGATACCCCGGGACACGAGGATTTTTCCGAAGACACCTACCGAGTGCTTACCGCGGTGGATAGCGTAATCATGGTAATCGACAGCGTAAAAGGCGTGGAAACCCAGACCCGCAAACTCATGGAAGTCTGCCGTATGCGGAACACCCCCATCATCACCTTCATCAACAAGCTGGACCGCGAAGGACTGGATCCCCTGGAAATTCTGGACGACATCGAGGAGAAGCTTCAGGTGGAGTGCGCTCCTCTCTCCTGGCCCATCGGAATGGGAAAACGTTTCAAGGGAACCTACAACATCCACAAAAAAGAGCTGAGCCTTTTCACCCCGGGAAGTTCCCGAGTGGAAAAAAGCCGGATCATCTCAAATCTGCAGGATCCCGCTCTCGATACGGCTTTGGGAAGCCAGGCAGAGGAGCTTCGGGAGGATCTCGCCCTCCTGGAAGGAGCGGCAAATCCCTTCGACATGGAGCACTATCTCAAGGCAAACCAGACGCCGGTATTCTTCGGCAGCGCCATCAACAACTTCGGGGTGAAGGAGCTGCTGGATACCTTTGTGGAAATCGCCCCGTCTCCCCGTCCCCGATCCGCCACTACTCGCACCGTGATGCCGGAAGAAGAAAGCTTCTCGGGTTTCGTCTTCAAAATCCAGGCGAATATGGACCCCTCCCATCGGGATCGCCTGGCCTTTCTGCGGATTTGCTCGGGAAAATTCCAGCGGGGAATGAAACTTCGGCACCACCGCACCGGCAAGGATATGACCGTGGCCAATCCGGTGATCTTCATGGCCCAGGAACGTGCCCTGGCGGAAGAAGCCTGGCCAGGGGATATTATCGGTATCCACAACCACGGCACCATAAAAATAGGAGACACCTTCACCGAAAAGGAAATCCTTAAATTTACGGGGATCCCGAGTTTCGCCCCGGAACATTTCCGGCGGGTGCGCCTGCAATCACCTCTCAAGGTAAAACAGCTTCAGAAGGGGCTGCTGCAGCTCACCGAGGAGGGAGCGGTACAGGTTTTCCGGCCTCTCTTCCGAAACGAATATATTCTTGGAGCCGTGGGAGTGCTCCAGTTCGACGTAACCATAGCCCGGCTAAAGGCGGAATACGGCGTCGATGCGGATTACGAACCGGTGGAATGGAGCACCGCCCGCTGGATAACCTGCGAGAACCCGAAAAAACTCGAGGAATTCGAAGCGATACACCGAAGATTTCTGGCCCTGGATAGCGAAGAGAACCTGGCTTTTCTTGCTGACGGAGAGTGGCGGCTACGCCACGTTTCGGAAAAGTGGCCGGAGATCGAATTTCACACGACCCGAGAGCTGCAGTAAAGAAATTCCCGGGCAAGGCCTTCTTCGTAAACTGCCGAGCAAACTGCCAAAAAAAGTTTCCCCCCCGATATTTGCACGGCTCCTCTCCATATCCTATAGCTATCGGACATGGAGAGGAGCCGTATTTTCGTTATGCCGAAAGTTCGGGTTTTGCACCGATTCGGTTAGCGTCCTCTATGCAGGCTAGTTTTTTGGGCCCTCCAGATAGGCATGGATTCTCTTTTTCACGTTTTCTTTGAGATTTTCGTAGAAAAAGGCATAGTCGAAACGATGGTACACCTGTTTGGGCCAGCGTCCCATGTCGACAAGATCCACTTTTTCCGGGGTCTGTATATCCGTGGCGATTAAAGCTCCCGTTTTGGTATCGATGTATGCGCCGCAAAAATGGGGAATCTCCTCAAGAATTTCACCGGTGGAATCGTTGAAGAAAATTGCCTGCATATTCTTTTCCCGATCCGCCGGAGTGCCGTCGGTTTTCCAGTTCAGCGGATTTATGGCTACCGCCCCGTCGAGGAGGACGGGAGATCCTTCCGCCTCGGGCCCCTGGGTGTTATACGTGATAATGACACCGGTATCCGTCTCTCCCCGGGCCAATTTCATCTGGGGATATTGTTCCAAATCATCTTTCTTGACGGTATACCCTATGGCATACGCCGCCACGAGACGTTTCTGTAATTGCGGATCCTCCATACGCCTGCGCATGAGCTCGATAACCACCATGGAGCCTTGGCTGTGCCCCGCAAGAAGAAAGGGACGGTCGGGGTTCAGGTGCTCGATATAATAATCGAAGGCTCGTTCGACATCGGAATATCCAGTTCGGAAGATAGGATCTTCGAAGGCGTTACGGCCGCCGTTATTCGGCTCCATGCTCTGGGTTGCCGCAGACTGCTGTCGATAAAAAGGGGCAAACACGTTGGCATACGGAGAGTACACTCCCGCCTGGGCAACTAAGAGCCCTTCCGCACTCTTACGAAGATCCTTACGGGAAATATCCATATTCTGCGGTTTCTTGCCAACATAGATCGTGGGATATACGTAAAATACATCAACGGGCCTCTCCGCTCCATCCGGCTTGGAGAGCCACGCGAAATTTTCACTGTAATCCGGTGAAGAAGAATCTGCAAATCCAGTTATAGCCATAAAAAATACCCCCAGTAAGCAAAGCGTTATTTTCATCAAAAACTTCATTTTTTCCTCCCTAGCCAGTTTTAAGTCCCTCCCCAAAGCCTGAACCTCTTTCGGCCATGCTCTTCAGCGCCCGTTTCCTGCACCCCTCGAAATATTTTTTCCGTAGCGCATCCCCCCTTCATCAACCATACAAAACCAATTTCACCTTATACCTTATCTCAATCTATAGTATAGTGTATCCCGAAAATCAAGGCACCCCTTCCCCGGCAATCTTGAGGCCCCTTATATACATGCGAAGGAGAGAGACCAAAAACATGCGCACCTTTAAAAAATTTATTTCCTACTACAAGCCCTATCGATTCCTTTTTTATATGGACTTATTCTGTGCTCTGGTGGTATCGATTATAGACCTTTCTTTTCCGCTCATTCTGAACACCATGACGAAGGGGATTTTTCTCGGCGAGGCGGAAGAGATCTTCCGTGTGATAGGCTACGTCGGCCTGGGAATGCTCGGGATGTACGCAATCCGCTATTTCGCCCAGTATTTCATCACTTCCTGGGGGCATATCATGGGAGCCAGGATGGAGAGCGATATGCGCCGGGATCTTTTTTCCCATCTACAGAAACTCAGCTTTTCATACTACGACAGGAACAACACCGGCGAAATGATGTCGCGTATCGTCTCCGATCTCTTTGACATTTCGGAGCTTGCGCATCACGGCCCGGAAAATATCTTCATGTCCGCACTCAAGCTTACGGGCTCCTTTATCATCCTCCTCATGCTGAACGTCAAACTGACGGCGGTGCTCTTTATCTTTACCGCCGCCATGATCGTCTTTTCCTTTTGCAAAAACAGAAAAATGCGGGCCATCTATCTGGAAAACCGCCGTAAGATAGCGGATGTCAATTCCCGGGTGCAGGATAGTCTTTCGGGCATTCGGGTCGTAAAGCTCTTCGCAAATGAGGGCTTTGAAAATGAACGTTTCGAAAAAAGCAATCATTTGTTTCTTGAATCCAAAAATAACAGCTATCAAGCCATGGGAAGCTACATGGCGGGGAACTCCTTTTTTCAGGGACTCTTCTATACCGTTATTATCGTGTTTGGGGGAATTTTAGTTGCCCGGGACGAATTTCAGGCAAGAAATCTCGCGCTTTACGCACTATACGTCAACATTTACATGAACCCGATCCAGCTCCTTCTTAATTTTACGGAACAATTTCAAAAGGGATATGCGGGATTCCGGCGCTTTATGGAAATTCTCGACACGGAGCCAGAAATCGTGGATGCTCCCGGAGCGGTGCCGCTGGAAAACGTCAAGGGGCATATCGAATATAGAAATGTCTCCTTTTCCTACGAGGAGGATGCAAAAGTTCTTGACAACATCAATGTACAGATCGAAGCAGGGAAAACCATGGCCCTCGTAGGACCTTCGGGAGGAGGAAAAACGACCTTCTGCATGCTCTTGCTGCGGTCTTACGACGTTACCGGCGGCAGCGTGCTCATCGACGGCAAGGACATCCGCTCCCTCACGCTCAACTCCTTGCGCTCCACCATCGGCGTAGTGCAACAGGACGTCTACATCTTTTCCGGCAGCCTCAAGGACAATATCGCATACGGAAGGCTGGATGCCACGGACGAAGAAATCCTGGAAGCCGCTAAAAATGCGAACATCCACGATTTTATCGTCTCTCTGCAGGAGGGCTACGATACCTACGTGGGAGAACGGGGAATACGCCTCTCGGGAGGGCAGAAACAGAGAATCGCCATCGCCCGGGTATTTCTGAAGAACCCGAAGATACTCATTCTCGATGAAGCCACGTCCGCTCTCGATAACGAGAGTGAAAGACGCATTCAGGAATCTATCGAAAGGCTTTCCCAGAACAGAACGACCATCGTGATCGCTCACCGGCTCAGCACGATCCGCAATGCAGATGAAATTATCGTGATCACGGATGAGGGCGTTATCGAGCGCGGTAAGCACACGAAGCTTCTCGAAAGCGGGGGGCTCTATGCACGCTATTACAACATGCAGTTCGAAGGCCTTGAGCAAATGTTCTAACCCGCTGCTTCGAGACCGATCCAAAGCAGCCTTTACAAGGGCACAAGCAAAGCCGGCCTGTTTTATTCGGGAAAATCGTATTCAGATCCTTTTCGCTATATAGACACCGTAGCTGTAATAATCCCTGTATTTTTCATAAAGGGCGATTTCGGCTTTCTCGCATGCCACGATTTCTTTCGCCTGAGCACTTTGATGATTTCGCGCAAGAAAGGCATCGAAACTGCTTCGCATGGGATGATAATAGTTCTCGAGCCAGCAATGGGAAGGCAGTAAAAAATACGCCTCGGGACTGTAATGATGACGCTCGAGAATTTCGATTTTTGCGGAAGCAAGATCGATCTCGGGATACTCGCCTTTCCAATAGGCTTGGAGCTCCGAGGGCCTTGCGGCACTGAGCCAGGTAATTTCGGAGACGATGAGCTTGCCCCCGGGTTTCAGGAACCGCCTCCAGGAGGATATCCCGGTTTCAAAGCCTATGTTGTAGACGGCTCCCTCAGACAAGATTACGTCGAACTCCTCTTCGGAAAAAGGCAAGGCATCCATGGAGCAGCTCAAGGGAGTGATCTTTTCCGCAACGCCCTCTTTTTTCGACCGGATTTGCAGCTCCTCCAAAAACTCCGGCAGGAAATCCACCGCAGTAATTTCGGCATCCAGCTCCCGAGCGAGCACAACTGTGGATGCCCCGGTTCCGCAGCCGATATCCGCAATCTTCAAAGGGTGTGATTTATCGAGCCCCGCCAGTTTCAAAGCCTGTTTCGTCTCGGCTTCACCTCCGGGGCCCTGTCTGAAATTTGACCTGTGCAAATCGATCAAAAGCTGCATTTGCAAATCTTCCATCCTCTCCCCCTCCTTTACATCCCTTGTCAATTTTTCAGCTAACCTTGGCATATCCGTTTCAAACAATGCATTCGCCTGCCAGAAGATCGAATTGGAATGAGCGTGTGCCAAATCCGCATGAATCTTTCAGCCGTATCATAATAAGCCCTAAAGCAGCACACCGGGCAGAAATCTCTGGGAGTTCCGCCCCCCGCAGCAGCAACGCCAGGGGAATCATACGAATCTTGAAATACAACTCACTCGAAATCTTCGAAAAAGCCTGTCCAACGTTTTTTGCAGCGCTCCGCAAAGCCTTTCATTTCGCGGATATTGGCTTCGGGTTCCCGGCAGGCCCGGGCACAGGTAGAGACGACATCTCTGTAGAATTCCAGGGGCACATCTTTGACGCCTTGGTAATTCATAAGCAGATTCGGAAGGCGCTCGGTGATTCTTGCTCCCCGAGGCGCCATCACAACACTGGAAGGCTCTCCGTAAATATTGATCAACAGATACCGCCAACTGGGATCCGCAGATCCCCGAAGAGGAACGATCTCGCAGGGGCGAGCATCGCCGCCATTCGACAGGATTTCATACGTTTCCCTGAGGATCAGGGATTTGCGGGCCATGAGAACATACGGACCTGTTCCTACGTATCTTCTCGCCATTGCATCGTATTCGATACCGAGCAAATTTTGCAGACGAAAACGCTCATGCTCCTTCAGGGGCGCCTTTTCCGAGAGAAACCATTGCAGTTTCCGCAGGGTTATTCCTACACACCCGGCGATCTCTCCCGGCGGATTCGGCCAACATGCCACAAGGTTTTTGGCAATTTCGGCTGCGTTGTCATCATAGTAAATCCAGACTCCCTCATCCTCAAGAACGCCCTCCGGTATCTCCTCCCCTGTCAACAGACGGGTTCTCCCGACAAAGCTGTCCGGGCTAAAATAACGGGGAGCCTTCGGCGGCAGGGAGGATTCCCAGGATACAAGCCATGGGCCGGGCTCCCAATCCAGCACACTCTCCGCTCCCAGCATCGAAGGAACTTCTTGTTTCGGCAAAGCCATCCATTGCCGGATTTTCTCTCGAACTTCCCGGTTTAGGGATCCCCAGGAATCTCGTTTGGCATGAAAATCGTGCTCATCTTGGGCATCCCGGCAAAGACTCTGGATAGATTCTACAAAGGGTTGCCCTTTTCCGCCATACCTCCTTAATACATCCCTGCTGGCATCCTGGGCCGAGCGCAAAGAGGCGGGAAGTGATTTTTCCCTGGCATGGGCAACTTCGACCCGAACACCGATTTTTGCCATGTCCCGCACAAGTTCCGGGCTGGCCAGGGCAAGGTAGCGGCTAATCCGCAAGATGTCCGGCCGGCCCCGTAAACCTTCGGCACGAGCCCAGCCCTCCAGGAGGATCTCCCGAAAGGGCCTGGGCTGATCCGCTGCAGTAAAGGTGATCCACCGAAGAGGCAGCCCCGCTGCCGTAACCCCATAAAGTATGAGAGGGCTGAGGCCGTATTCCTTCGCCTCTTCGATCCTTATGGGATCAAGGGCTGACACAATGCCGTGTTCCGGATGGTAAAAAAGGAATTTCGCCATGGCGGCGTAAAAATGATGCTCCCTTGGTAAAAACCTTCGTTGCGTCATGATTATTCTCCTGCGTCAGGAAACCATATCACATCTGATCAGCCTGAATGATATATGCGAAAGGTGAATTCTCCCATTCTTGGAGATCTTTTCGAAGAAGAGCATAGCATGTAAAGCTTGCTATACAGAGGAGGGATTTCCCATGCGCGCCATGCCAAAAACCGGCTTCCTTTATCGATAGCGTGGTGGATGATAAAGCTCCGATTATCATTACCAAGAAGGGAGAAAAAGCGGTGGTGATGATCTCTCTGGAAGGACATGAAACTCTGGAGGAAGCCGCTTATCTCCTCCGTTCTCCCGCAAATGCTCGATGTCTTGTGGAATCCATCCGGGAGCTTGAAGCGGGAAAGGGGGCTCCAAGAGAGCTTATAGAAAAATGAGGCCGACCTTTTCCGAAAACGCCTGGGAGGATTATCTCTACTGGCAAAAGAGCGATAAGGCCGTGGTAGAGAGGATCCATCTGCTGACACAGGATATGCAGCGAAACCCCTTTTCGGGACTTGGCAAACCTGAAGCTCTAGGCTTCCAGTTCTCCGGCTACTACAGCAGGAAAATTACCAGTGAGTACCGCATAGTGCATCGCATTGCGGAGGGAGATATGGGCATGTCAGATTATCTCCGGAACCGGTCCTGCTATCACAGTTCCTCCGTTTTGAAGTCGCTGTAACCTTCGTAGTAGTAGCTCACGTCAATGCCTTTCATAAACAAGGCACGGTCATCGATTTGATCCGTCAAAGCGCCCTTCAGCAGCACTTTAATTTCGATATCTTTCACCACGCTACGCTCCATCGCCGATAGATAGCTCTCCTTATCCACCTGATTCCAGTCGATCACCTGCCGGAGCTCTTTCCTCAGCATTAAATCCAACCAGATTCTTGTTGCACGTCCGTTACCCTCCCTGAAGTGTAGTGGCCCGGTAAAAACGGACACTTTTCTTTGACTCGCCTCATGCCGCATGAATCCGATATAGCTCCTCGAAATTCAAAGGGCTTGTATAGTCTAAAGAGGAATGGATGCGATATGCGTTGTAAAAAACAATGTATTCTATAATCTCACGTCTTGCGGCATTTCGAGTAGAAAAACGGAACCTGTTAAGATATTCCGACTTAAGACTGCGGAAGAATCGCTCCATGGGGGCATTATCCCAACAATTTCCCTTCCTGCTCATGCTCGGGGTGATTTGATACGTTTCCAGTTGTTTCTGGTATTCTCCGACAGGCATACTGAACACCCCGATCGGAATGATGGATGAGGCCGGGCTAGGGCTTTTTCAGGAGTCTCCTCGGAATGCAGGTAGTCATAGTATCCGCTCTGGCTTAGGTTAGAGGGAGCTATCCCAAGGCCCCGTCCCGCTTCGTGGCAAGTGTAGCCATGTTTTAAAACAAGATTTGCCGCTTCTTCTTTGAATTCTTTTGTGTAATTTGGTTTCTTGTGGTTTGCCGTCACCGTACACCTCATTCTTTTCCTTGTGACTCATTATGGGGTGTCCGTTGCCATTAAATCACATAAAAAGTTGTTTGTTTTTATCCTTCTTCATTCAACGCCTCCCCAGTTTTGATACCTGTCCCGGGACCAGCGGAAATATTTCATCAACTCCCAGTTGATCGATTCGGAATCAAACCGCTCACTGTCGTAATCGCCACCGGACCATTCCATGTAACTTTCGTGCTCTTCATGGCTCGGGTCCTTCAGGGCGTTGCAGAATTCGAAATAGCCGGACACACCGCCCACATCTTCAGGCGGGCAGGCCCGTTCGCCTTCAAGGCAGGCCAGCTCCGTTCTCAGATCTGGATTGAAATAACGACTTTCCTCCAGAACAAGTTCATGCTCCCAGCTGTCCCCGAAATCATACAGATAACGGAAGGTGCGGCCTTTCTGTTTGATCAGATTTCCAAGACGGTATCTGCCGCAGATTAGCCCGTCTTCTTTCGATTCAGGATATTCCGTATAACGTTTATTCCCGATGGCAAATTCGTGCAGATGGCTGTCGGTCCAGCCCATGACAATCTGGATAACATCGTGCAACCGGTCCAGCGTAATGCTGGCTGGCACCACAAAACGACGCCAGATTGCCGGTTCGATATCAAGCAGTTGTATTTTCAGCAGATAAAATCGTTCGTTCATTTCTTCACCTCATATTTTGACCAGAAGCTTCGTTTTCGGCCATGGGCCTGAAGGATCTGTTCTTTAAAAGCTTCGTGATGATTAAATTCTTTCCAGTCAACGACGCTTGCCGCCAGTTTATCCAATTTTTTCAGATACCGAATACCATGGGGATATGCTTTAGTGTAGCCACGTTCCAGAATAGAGATAAGCAGACTGCGGTAGATCAGGCTGGTGACAAGGTGGCGGTTTTCTGTCTCCATCAATTCGGCTAATGAAAGCAGGCTGCCGTAATGATTCCCATCAAGCTGGTCGGCACGCCCCAGGAGATATTTTTCAGCCTCATCTAACTTTCCGACTGCAATCAGGAATTCCGCATCTGATTCCCAGAACCTGTCGGTTTTCAGGATTTGCTCAACCTCATCGCTGATAACTTTATCCTTTTTGTCATAACCGATGACATCCAGCAGGGCCTGCAGGGTGTCAGTAGAATGATAGGACCTGAAATTCCGGTATAGAAGCTCCGTTAGTTTTTCAGAATCACCTTGCTTATGGTAGATCTCCTCAAGGAGCTTATCTCGCTCATATGCCTGGTAGGTTTCGTCTTCAGGAATTTTCTTCAGCCAGGAATGGGCCGTTTCAACATCTCCGCCTTCAAGATAGACCCGGGCAATGTCGACGAGTGCCGCTGTAGACAGCTTTCCCCATGAAGCGATGCGGGTCTTTTCAAACAGCTTCGCATCCTTGATCTGGCGGGCCAGCGATTCGATCAACATCAGATTATGACGCTTTCCGTATCCATCTTCTTCTTTGTCAGCTCGTTTCTGGAGCGTGGCAATCATGGTGCGGATAATCTCTTCAGGCAGGATCTCTCCAGCACAATCAACCAAGGTGTCCCGAATACCGTAGTTATCCTTTCGGTTCACTTTCAGGATGATGTTCGCAATTTTCTGTTTTTCCTCACAGCGTGAAGCATAGTCCATAAACAGTTCTTTAGCATCATAGCGGAAAACATCGCCAATATCGCCGCTGGAGTCATCACACATCTCAAAAATGGTGTTGTCGGCCTCGTAAAATGCCGCAACAAGCTCAACACCGGCAAGAGGATCTTCCACACCGGATTTTAAATCCTGCAAAAGCATTTCCAGTCCCTGGGCAAAATCGGAGGCTCCCCGCCAATCAATAAAGCGCCTTGAATGTTTCAGGTCAGAAAACTTTTTCTTAAACCGCTGAACATTTTCCATTGGGGTGGCAATCAACTGCTCAATCAGGTCATCCGCCTCATCGGAATGGATAGCAAGATTCAACAAGGCATCTGCCAGAGCATCATGTCCCAAATCAATCAGTTTTTGTTTGCGGGAATCAGTCATTGCTTGTCCTCCAACTTTTGTACTGTAGTGGCCCGATAAAAACGGGCACTTTTCTTTGACTTGCTTCACGTCGGCTGAATCCGATATCGCTCATCGAAATTCAGAGGGCTTGTGTAGTCCAAAGAGGAATGGGTATGATATGCGTTGTAAAAAGCGATGTATTCTATAATCTCACGTCTTGCGGCATTTCGAGTAGTCATAGTAACCGCTCTGGTTTACGTTAGAAGGAGCTATTCCAAGGCCTCGTCCCGCTTCGTGGCAAGTGCGACCGTGTTTTAAAAAAAGATTTGCCGCTTCTTCTTTGAATTCTTTTGTGTAATTTGTTTTTTTGTGGTTTGCTGTCATCGTACACCTCATTCCTTTCCTTGTGGCTCATTATGGGGTGTCCGTTGCCATTAAACCAGATCAGGCCCTTCCGTTAGCCTTCCTCAATCTATGGAGCTCGTCAGTCTCTCTGCCAGTTGCAGGACATCCACCGGCCAGAAGCATTCAGGGCGAGGATGGCGTACTCGCGGATCTCCTGCCTTTGGGCGGCAGTTCTGCAGTGAGTCGAGCCACTGGGCAGGAATGGCATCCCGGCCGCACACAGCGCCTAAGAGCGCCCCGCAAATCGCAGCGTTGGTATCCGTGTCACCCCCGCGCATGATGGTATCCACGACACCATCTTCAAGGCTTGGCGCATGAAGCAGCTGGTACAGGACGTTCTAAAAAGCGATCAACACCCAGCCCTGCTGGTGGACATAGTCCGCTGGCGGTTCATCGGCGGCCTTATCGATGGTTTCCAGCAGAGCAGGCTCGGCATTCATATCGACTGCCCGCTGCCGAATATGCCGGTATAGCTCTTTACGGCCACAATCCGAAGCAATGCCGTGGGCAATGCCCATGGCGAACAAGGCATTCGCTTGCTGGCAAATCAAATTGGGATGTGTAAGCGCCGCATCCTGCATGGCCCATTCAGCCACCTGAGTCAGTTCAAATCCAGCTCCGAAAATACCGAGCGGGCTAATCCGCATCATGGCTCCATTGGCCTGGCTATCCGGATTGGGGTTACCCCGCAGACCAGCGGAAATGGTCGCGCCACAATCAAAGGGACCGGAGTTCAGCCAGTATCGATATTCTTTGAGAGCTGCCTCCGGATTATAGAAGCCGTTTCCCACCAGCATCCGGGCAAGAAGCAGGGCCATTTCGGAATCATCGGTGGGTTGGCCTGCAATCGTGTTCCACGTACCGCCATCGGCCAGTTCCCGAACACCATCAGGATACCTGCGCCGGATCTCATCCGGAGATTGAAACTCCACCAGGCTCCCCAGTGCATCACCCGCAAGCTGGCCCAGCAAACATCCTTGCGCTCTGCATATCATTCCGATTCCTCCCGGGGTGTTTTTTGTAGTTTACGTTCACCGTTTTTTCTTCGGGAATATCCTTAATCCCAAAAAATCATTGATGGGATTGCGAAGAAGAATCTGCATGAAAGGATATTTGCAAAGTGAATCCGCAGGCATGGGCATATTTCTGCAAGGTCTCGATGCTGGGTTTTGTGTTTCCCTTTTCCAGGCGACAAATATTGCTTCGCTTTGTTCCCATACGAATGGCCACTTCTTCTTGGGTCAACTTGGCAATGGTACGCATGGAAAGAAGCTTATCCAGGAAATCGAATTCTTCTTCCAGTTTGTTGTACTCATTCAAAACATCCAGATTTTCCAAAGCTCTTTTCTTCAGGTCTTTTAACTCGCTCATTTTTTCATCACCTCTCGCAATCGCTTTCGAGCAAGGCGCAAATCTTTTTTGGGAATAGCCTTATCCTTTTTCACAAAAGCAAGTAATATATATACGTTTTTCCCTATTCTGTAACAGAATAAGCCTCGCCCAATACCCTCAGAAGCTTTTGCCCTAATCTCGAAAAGACCTTCACCCAAAGGCTTAATATGAGGAGGGCCTAAATTCGGTCCATACTTTTCGATCATCTCCAAAAGCCGTAGCATTCTGGCCTGTATTCCCGGTGGCATATCCAGAATTTCCTCCTGGACACCGTCATAGAAAGTAATGGTCCACATGAAGCAAAAATCTCCTCTTCTTGTTATCTTACATGATAACACAAAAAGAGAGCCAGGAAAAGATTCCGAACTCCCTTGATTTGTTTTTCCCTCTACAAGATTCCGACTCACTTTGTGGAGGAATGATGGAAAAAGATTTAGTCCGCATGGATAATTTGGGGGATGCAGTAATTACAAAAGATTCCTCGCTAGATCGTGTGGGTAATTGTCCCTGCATTACGCCGGGGAATCTGCTAGCATAGGGACGAAGTTTACTTTTAATCCCTACGGAGGTTCCCACTATGAACGATCCGAAACCCTTTCTTGAAAGAATACTCGGCCTTGAAAAGCCCTGGCACATCCGAGAGATCACTCTGAACCAGGAAGCATGGAAAATCGACATCTATCTGGGCTTTAAGAAGGGCGGAACCTTTTCCTGTCTATTTGTTGCAAAATAAAAATGGACAAAGTTACAAAGTAAAATTCCCCCGTTGCCCAAGATTTTATCCGCCCTCATTACCGTGATGCTAGTTTTTTTGTCGCATTAACGGAATCAAGCTTAAACTGCGCCAACAGTTTTTCTATCCCCTGAGCTCCTGAAAAGAGTTCCTGTGCCTCTGCCGCAACGCTCTCGGATGCTTTTGTCGCTTCGTTGGAAAAACGTTGTACATCCCCCATCATTGCAGCAAGTTCCGTTGTCTGTTCTGTGGCCTGCTCAATGGCCTGGGCTATCTCGCTAGAAGAAGCCGCCTGTTCTTCAGCGACAGAAGCGACGTTATGCGATGCCTCTTCAATTGTCTGGATTGCTCGGAGAATGGAATCCAATCCCTTCTGGACATCGTCCGCATGCTCTATTGCACTACCGAGGATGTCCTCCGATTCTTTCGTAACAGTCATGGAGACTGTAGCATTTCTTTGCAATGTGCCGATAATATCCGTAATGTTCTGTGCGGCCTTGTTGGAATCCTCAGCGAGTTTGCGCACCTCTTCAGCAACCACCGCAAAACCACGTCCCGCATCGCCAGCGCGTGCGGCCTCTATGGCAGCGTTAAGGGCAAGAAGGTTTGTCTGATCGGCAATTCCGGTAATGATGTTTACAAAATTTGCTATTTCTTTGACAGAACCTGCAAGCATGTCGATGTTTTTAACCCATAAGTGGCAAGAAATCCTCCACCTCTAAGGTGGCGGGATGAATTG
>DAIPKP010000155.1:0-3206 GCA_036769705.1 Synergistaceae bacterium | reverse complement strand
ATCCGTTCCAGCGCTTCCAGAGCCACGAGATATCCCGCTCCGCCAAGACCTTCGATCCGTCCCCGCACCACCGAAGCGATGCAGCTGGTGCGGCGGAAATCCTCCCGGGCAGCGGTGTTGGAGAGATGCAGCTCGATAACCGGAAAGGTCATGGCGGCGATACAATCCCGAAGGGCGTAGCTCGTGTGGCTGTAGGCTCCGGCGTTGATCACCGCTCCGGAGAGAAGAAGCCGATGTTTCTGCAGAAAATCGAGAAGAATCCCCTCGGAATTGCTCTGCATCCACAGCAGCCGGATTCCTCTTTCCTCGCTCCAGGCCTGGCAGGCCGCTTCCAGCTCTTCCAGGGTCCGGGTTCCGTAAATTCCGGGCTCCCGCTCCCCCAGAAGATTGAGATTCGGGCCATTGAGAACCGCATAGGTTTTTCCCTTCATTTATATCCTCAGCTCCTCGTAACTTTCCCGCACCAGCTCCCGGGGAATTTCCGCAGAAATTACGGAAGGGCGCTCATGCCGGGGAATCACCAGGGGCAGAATTCCCCGGCGTATTTTCTTGTCCCGCTCCAGATAGGGAGCGATCTCGTTCCAGGGACGGTCGGGCCGGAGAGGCAAGCCGAAAAACCGCAGAAGGCTTTCCAACCGTTCTTCGTCTTCCCCGGAGCAGTATCCCATTTTCCGGGCAATCCGGGTGACGATGCGCATTCCAACCCCCACCGCATCGCCGTGCCGCCACTGTCGGTACGAAGAGGCGCTTTCCAGGGCATGCCCCAGGGTATGTCCCAAATTGAGACGCATCCGGCTGTTCGCCTCCCGGGTATCCTCCGCCACGATGCCAAGCTTGCAGGCTCCACACCATGCCACGAGTTCCGTAAGAACCTCGGGATCCCGCCGCAGAATTTCCTCTCCATGCTCCCAAAGCCAGGAAAAAAGCTCCGCATCCTCTCCGAGACCGTATTTTACAGCCTCTCCGAGCCCCTGACGAAATTCCGCATCTCCCAGAGTTGTCAGGGTGAGCACGTCCGCCACTACCAGCCTGGGATGATGAAAGGCCCCCACCAGGTTCTTTCCCTCGGGAAGGTTGATTCCCGTTTTGCCTCCCAGGGCACTGTCTATCTGGGAAAGCAGCGTGGTGGGACATTGCACGTAATCGATTCCCCGCATCCAGGATGCCGCGGCAAAACCCGCCGCATCCCCCACGGTACCGCCCCCCAGGGCGACGAGGAAATCCCCCCGGTGCACTCCTTTTTCAAGAAGGGCTCCGTACATTTTCAAAAGAGAATCCGGGCTTTTCGCCTCCTCTCCCCGGGGAAGAGCATGAAAAGGCTTGCGAAAGGGAAGCTTCGCCTCCCAGAGAGGAAGAGTTATGGCATCTCCCACCACCAGGGAAGGAGGCATTTCCAAGGCCTTCCAGACTTCGGGATCCTCCAGAACTCCCGGGCCGATGATGACGGAATAGTCGTATCCCTCTCCCCGGGCTTCGAGAATCCGGCGATTTCCGGCAAAAACCCTCTGCGGAGCTTCTCCGAGGACCTTCATCACTTCCTCCGCCACTCCTTCCGGAGTTTTGGATTCCGTGGCAATCCGAAAATTCCCGGCCCCATACCCCGGAGCGCGTTTGCGCAAAAGCTCCTCCATTCCCGAAGGATCCAGAAGAGGCCGGAGGGATTTTCCCTTCTCCCCCAGGCGCCGAAGGATCTCTTTTGCCGATGCCTCGAGCACCACCAGGCGCCCCGATGCGGCGAGAGCCTCCCGAAGGGAGAGATTTTCCAAAACGCCCCCTCCCAGGGCCACCACACATCCTTGCAGGGCGAGAACCTCCCGCACCGCCCGGGCCTCACTCTCCCGAAAGGCGGGCTCTCCGGACTCTTCAAAAATGAGGGCGATGCTCCGGCCATGTCGTTTTTCCACCAGGGAGTCCGTATCCAGAAAGGGCCGATGTAGCCGGGAGGCGAGAATTTTTCCCACCGTGCTTTTGCCGGTGCCCATGAAACCTCCGATATAGATGTTTTCAGACACCCGAAAGCCCCCTTTCCATCCGGCTCCGATGTTCGAAAAAGCGCCGCACCAGATCCTCCACGCGATCTCCTCCGAACTGTTCCATCACGGTCCGGGCAAGCACCCAGGCGATCATGGCCTCTCCCACCACGCAAGCCGCAGGAACCGCACAGACGTCTCCCCGCTCCACGTGGGCCTCCTGGGGCTGATGGGTTCGAAGGTTCACCGATCCCAAGGGTTTTTTGAGGGTAGGAATGGGCTTCATGGTGGCCCGAAAGAGAAGATCTTCTCCGTTGGTAACTCCTCCTTCGATACCCCCCGCCCGGTTCCTCTCCCGGCGGTATCCTCCTCCGGGAAGAGGAGAGATGGGATCGTGGGCTTCGCTTCCTGGACATTTTCCGAGCTCCTCCCCGTCTCCCACACCCACCGCCTTGATACCGGGAATGGCCATAAGGGCTCCCGCACAGAGGCCATCCAGCCGACGGTCCCATTCCGCATAGGATCCTATTCCCGGCGGCATTCCGGTAGCCCGGATACAAAAGGAACCTCCCAGGGTTTCACCCTCCCGGGAGGCTTTTTCCACGGGTTTTCGAAGAATCTCTTCTCCCGAAGAGGGGCATCCCATATCGGAGCTGAAGGCTTCCTCCCACTCCCGCTCCTCCGAAGGAAGAGGAATCGAGGCGGAGCCCATGGAAAAAACCGCTCCTCCCACATGTATGCCCAACTCTTCGAGAAGCAGCTTCGCCACGGTACCCGCCAGGGTCCAGGCGGCGGTGCTCCGGGCACTGGCACGTTCCAGCACGTTCCGAACGTCTCCCGTTCCATATTTGAGGGCTCCCGCCAGATCCGCATGCCCCGGTCGGGGGCACTCGGGGCGAACCTTTTCCACCGCCTCGGGGTCCGTGCGCTCCGGGTCCATGGCGGGGCGCCAGCTCTCCCATTCAGTGTTCTCCAGAACACAGCCGAAGGGAGCTCCCGTGGTTTTTCCGTTCCGCAAGCCCCCCCAAAAGGAGAGGATATCCCTTTCCAGCTTCATGCGGGGTCCTCGGCCGAATCCCCGGCGGCGACGGCACAGCTCGTTCTCGAAAGCCCGGGGGGGGAGAGAAAGCCCCGAAGGCAGCCCTTCCAGGAGAAGAAGCAAGCCTCGACCATGGGATTCGCCGCCCGTAAGAAAACGCAGGGTCATGAGTTCGCCTCCTTCGGAAAAGTATGCCC
>DAIPKP010000054.1:6414-18209 GCA_036769705.1 Synergistaceae bacterium | reverse complement strand
CCATGTATCTCCTAAGCGCCTGCCTCGTGGGGATCAATTGCCGCTACAACGGCTCCAGCACCCGGGAGCAGGTTCTGGAGGAACTTCTTCGGCGGGGAGAGGCCCTTCCTCTCTGTCCCGAAGTTCTCGGAGGGCTTCCCACTCCCCGGGAAAGCTGTGAAATCAAGATCCTTCACGGCGAGCTTCGGGTGCTGGGCCTTTCGGGAAGGGATTACACCGAGGCCTTCCGGAAAGGAGCGCGGAAAACCCTTGCAATATGCCGTATATGCGGCATAAAGGAGGCCATTCTTCAATCCCGGAGCCCTTCCTGTGGATACGGAAGCGTTTACGACGGAACCTTTTCCGGATGCCTCGTGAAGGGCATGGGCATTACCGCGGCGTTGTTGGAACGGGAGGGGCTTCGCATCTATTCCGAAAAGGAATGGCTGGAGAAAAGGAAAGAGGAGGGATATGCATGATGAACCCCGTAATTTCGGGAAGAACTCTGGAAGAATGGAAGGAACGTATTCCCTGCCTGGAAAAGGTGGTGGCCCGGGAGGAATGTTTCTGGTGGAACCCGGATTGCCGCAGCTTCGATTCCGATGGGAAAAAGATGCCCTTTCCCCGGGAGAATGTGAGCGATGCGGAGGCTCGGCTTCAGCGTTTCGCTCCTCTTCTGGAGCGTCTCTTTCCCGAGTTGGAGAAGACCCGGGGAATCATCGAATCTCCTCTTCGGGAAATCCCCCGCATGGCTTACCGGGGGGAGTCCTTTTTCGGAAAAAAACTCGAGGGTAGGTTCTTTCTCAAAATGGATAGCCACCTTCCCGTTTCCGGTTCCATCAAGGCCCGGGGAGGCATTTACGAGGTTCTCAAACATGCGGAGGATCTGGCGTTCCGGGAAAATGTGCTCGCTCCCGGAGAGAGCTACGCTCTTCTTGCAGAGCCCCGGGCCCGCTCGGTATTCTCCCGGCATTCTCTCGCGGTAGGCTCCACGGGCAATCTGGGGCTCAGCATCGGCATCATGGGGGCGGCTCTCGGCTTTCAGGTTTTCGTACACATGTCCGCAGATGCCAAAGCGTGGAAAAAGGATCTTCTCCGCTCCCGGGGAGCCCATGTTATCGAATATGATTCGGATTACGGCAAGGCGGTAGAGGAGGGACGAAAGCAGGCCTCGGAGGATCCTGCAATGCATTTCGTGGACGACGAAAGCTCGGAAGATCTTTGTCTGGGCTATGCTACCGCGGCGGAGCGTTTGGCGAAACAACTGAAGGAGCAAAATATACGGGTGGATCCGGAACATCCTCTTTTCGTCTATCTTCCTTGTGGCGTGGGAGGCGCTCCGGGAGGGATCACCTTCGGCCTCAAACTTCTTTTCGGGGATGCGGTGCACTGTTTCTTCGCGGAGCCTACCCACGCTCCCTGCGTTCTCCTGGGGATCCTTACGGGATTGCGCTCCCGGGTGGGGGTGGAGGATTTCGGCCTGGATAACCGTACCGATGCGGACGGTCTCGCGGTGGGGCGCATGTCCGGGCTTGTGGGAAGCGCGGTGGGGCATTTCATCAGCGGAGGTTTTACGGTGGAGGATGCTACGCTTTATCGCCTTCTTACTCTCCTGGGAGATACGGAGGAAATTTTTTTGGAGCCCTCCGCCCTGGCGGGATTGCCCGGTCCCTATCTTCTCGAGAGCGCTCCGGAATGGAAGGCCTATGAAGAGCGTTTTATTCCGAAGGGGGCCATGGAACATGCCTGCCACATCGCCTGGGCCACCGGCGGAAGCATGGTGCCCCGGGAAATTATGGAAGAATATCGTAACAAGGGGCGGGAGCTCCTGTAGCTTCCGGAAAAAGCCGGAGCATTCCCGGGAATTTCCGAAAAGATTTCCCCGGAAGAGTTTCCGGAGCTAGGGCAGGGAACGTTCCCAGCGTTCTTCCGTAAGTTCCTGTCCCCAGATGCGATGTGTTTTCGTTTCCACCGGGGAAAAACCGTATCGAGCATAAAGATTCCGGGCGGCTTCCAAATTTGATACGGTCCAGAGCATGACCTTTCGGTATCCCCGATCTGCGGAAAAATCCAGGGCTTCCTGAAGCAACCTTTTGCCGATTCCCTTTCCCCGGGCCCGGGGCTCCAGGAGAAACCACCGGAGCTGGGCGGTATCTTCTCTATCCTTTACGATGGCGATGGAGCCGAGAATGGTTTCCCGGCTCTCCGCAATCCAGAGATGTTCCTTTTCGGGATCCTGATTTTTGATGAAGGCGGAAATCGCGTCTCCCACGTAGGAATCGAAGGTAATGTCGAAACCGTAGTTTTGGGAGTAAAATCGGGCATGCTGATAGGTGACGTATCCCATGTCCCCGGGGATATGCGAGCGAATACGACAGGTTCTCTCGAGGTCCTCGTATTGTTGCAGCTTTTCTTCACAGTATTGCAGAGAGAGAGTTACGTGCTCCCTTTGGGAAGGGCTCAAGGCCAGAAGCTCCTCCGCAAGAACTTCCCCGAAATATTCCGAAGAGAATTCTTGGGAATATTTTTTTTGAAGCAGCCTGTCCGCAAGGTCTCGCAGCAGGGCGTATCCCTCCAGCAAGGATGTTCCCGCATGGTATGTCATGGTTTTTTCGCCTCCTCTTCTCTTCCGTTTTTCCTCCGTACGCGGAGAAAATTTTTCCGAAAACTTTTTTGAGTCTAGAGCCCTGAAAGAAAAGTGTCAAACTTTTTTGCCGGTTACACACTTCCCTTTAATGTCATTTTTTTCATGTTTTTGAGAGTTCTTCCAAGGTAAAAAGGCTTGTGGAACTTTCCTTTTCGGTATAGTGTTATTGCTCCGGGAATTGGATTATGCGATAAGACTTTTTCCGGGAAAGAGCATACGAATGAGGTGGTGGAATGTGGCAGAATCGCAAAAGTCTTCTCCTCAAGGTGCTGTTCCTGCTTCTCTGTTATGCCTTGCTTTTGACAGTGCTCATGGTGAGCGAGTATTCTCGCCCCGAATCGTCCATCAAAAATCTTTTCGACGCCCTTTGGTATTCGGCGGTTACCTTCACCACCGTGGGGTACGGAGATTACTATCCCGTAACTCCCATAGGGCGGGTGGTGGGATTTCTCTTTCTGGTGGCGAGCCTGGGATTTCTCTCTCTTATCATCGGACAGGTCTCGTCTCTTATCATGGTCTATCGGGAGAATAGAAAAATGGGTTTTCAGGGAACCGGTTTTACCCAGCATGTGGTGATTATCGGATGGGATGCCTTCGCGAGGAGCATCGTTATCCAACTCTTGCGGGCGGAAAAGAAGGTAGCGGTGGTAACTTCCCGGAAGGATGATATCGATCTCATCTACCAGGAGTTCGGAACCCGGAACGTTTTCGTGCTTTTCGGAGATTCCGCCAACGTGGAATCCCTGGAAAAAGTCGGTATCCGAGACTCCCTGGGAGTTTTCCTGAACAATGGAGGAGATACGGAAAAACTGATTCTCCTTCTTAATCTGAAGCGGGCCTATCCGGAGTGCGATTGCATCGTTACCCTGGATAACGGGGATCTTCGGGAAACCTTTGTGACTGCGGGAGTGACCTTCGTGCTTTCCAAAGGAGAGATTGCCGCCAAGCTTGTTTCCAGCTACGTTTTCGAACCCGAGGTGGCGGAGTTCGCCAACGACCTTCTCTCCTCCGCCGAAGAGGGAGAAGATGATCACGATATCCAGCAATACCGGGTCCTTCCGGAGAATCCCTGCGTCGGTATGAGCTATGAAGCTCTTTTCGATAAGCTCAAGAAAGAACAGAATATCCTTCTTCTGGGGCTCAGCCGAAAGGATCCCGAATCCGGAGAGATCCGCACTTATAAAATGCCCCTGGAGCCCCTGGAAATTACCGAGGGGGATTATGTCATCGTCATTGTCAACGGAAAAACCGAAAGGGAGATGCAGAGCCTTTTCGGAATCGGTGAGGGGAAATAACGCTGTAAACGGTGCCGGGCAGGTTGCGAGAGTTACGAGAGAAAGGTTTTTCGAAAGCCCGCCGGTTCCGGGATTCCCCCGATAAAACTATTGCAAGGAGAAGGTCCTGATGGAACGACGAGAGAAGGAGCGCATGATCGAGAAATACGTGGAGGCCTACAATACTTTTGACGTGGAAGGAATGATGAACCTGCTTCATCCGGACGTACTTTTCTGCAATCTTTTCCGGGAGCGTATCACCGTGGCTACCCGAGGAAAGACCGAATTCCGCAGTCTGGCAGAGCACGGGGCGACTCTTTTCCGGAGCCGCAAGCAGGAAGTTCTCTCTCTCAGGGATATCCCTTCGGGAATGGTGGCTTCCATTCACTACAAGGCAGAGCTTGCGGCGGATCTCCCCAACGGAATGAAGGTAGGGGAGTGCATGGATTTCAAGGGCACTTCGGAATTCATGTTCAAGGACGGGCTTCTTTGCTCCATAACCTATAGCAGCGGAGAAGAAGCGTGAGCCTTTTCGGGGGAATTCGGAAAAAGAGGAGCTTTGCGTGATTGCTCTGGAGGCCTGCATCGATTGCGATGATTTCGAAAAAATGGAGCGAAGCGTGGCTGCGGCTTTCGCGGGAGGTGCGGCCACGCTGGAGCTTTGTGGGGAGATGGAGATCGGCGGGCTTACACCTTCGGAAGAGGCGGTTCGGCGAAGCCGGGCTCTCTTTCCTCTCAAGGGTCTTATGGCCATGGTTCGCCCCCGGGGAGGCGGTTTTGCCTATTCTTTCCGGGAAATTGAGGCAATGTGCGGGCAGATCGATTCTCTTGGCCGGGCGGGAGCGGACGGAGTGGTTTTCGGCGTTCTGGATTCCCGGGAGGAGCGTATTGATGAAAAAACTCTCCTCCAGCTTGTGAACGCCGCGAAAGACCGGGGATTGCGAACCACCTTTCACCGCGCCTTCGATATGCTGCGAGATCCCATGGAAGGCTTGGAAATTTTGGTTTCCTGCGGCGTGGATCGGGTGCTTACCAGCGGCATTCCCTGGGAGGGGCGAAAAGCTCTTCTACCCCGAAAAACCTGGCTTCGGAAGGTGGCGGAACGAAACCGGGGGAGATTGGAGATGCTCGTGGCGGGAGGCATCTCTCCGGAAAACGTGGTGCCTTTACTGGAAGAAATCCTTTCCTGGGGGCCCGTGGGGTTGGTGCATGCCTATTCGGGAATCCGGGAGAACGGTGAAACCTCTCCCCGGAAGGTGGCCCTGTTGCGGGAACGCATTCGCGGAATTGCGGAACAACCCCGCTCTCCGCAAAAGGAAAATTTTCCGTATTCTCCTGAAAAGTAATATGGTTTCCCCGCGTTGTTTTCCTTTCCCCGAGTCCCGGACCCCGGGTTTCGGGGATGTTTTTTGTTAGGTCTTTTTCGGATCAAATCCATATGAATGCGCTATCTCCTTTGGAATTTCAGAAGCTTCCGTCAATCTGGTACAATTGGCTTTCCCGGATCGGGAAAATTTTCCGAAGGTACGGTAAAAGAAGGAGTGTTTCCATGAACAGCAATCTCTCTCCGGCGGAATATTCCTATCAGGAGCTCTTACGGGTTATCGGGGATGGAACCTTTGCGCCGGGGGACCGCCTTTCCGCCTTGGCCCTGGCGAAACGTTTCGGAGTAAGCCGAACCCCGGTCATTCAGGCCCTCAAGGTTCTGGAGGCGGAGGGCATCGTTTCTTTTTGCCCCGGAAGCGGAGCCCGGCTTATCAATCCTACGGCGAAGGAGATTTGCGATACCTATCTCGTTCGGGGCTATCTGGAGGTTCTGGCCCTGGAGCTTGGTTTTGAAAACATGGATGCTCCCCGGAAGATTCGCCTGGAAAAACAGATCGCCCTGGAAAAAGCCTATTTCCGGGAGGGGGAGAAAATTTCCTGCATTCGTTCGGGGCTGGATTTTCACCGGGAACTTGCCATGGCCTCGGAAAATTCCCGGCTCATATCCTACGTGGAAAACATTCTCAAAGCCACCTTCGTCTACCTCGTTCTCCTGGAACCCAAAAATTATGCTCCCTCCTCGGTGCATCCGGATGAACATGCCCATCTTCTGGATCTTATTCTTCAGGGAAAGAAAAAAGAAGCCTGCTCCTTCCTGGAAAAACATATCGAGGAGAGTCGATGCATCAACATCCCCTTTCTCGATGAGTTGAGCCGTTGCAGCAATCCCTGCTCCAGAAACGCGCGGATCAAAGCGTGCTTTCTTCCCAAGGAGCAGAAGGCTTAAGAGAGAGAGCGTGGAAAAGCCAAAAATGGTATGATGGTGTTTTCGGAGATTTCCATTCTTCGAAAGGCAGAAGAAGCCGTAAAAAACAGGTTCCCTGAAAAGCCCGGAAATGCACGAAAAACGCTCCGGGAAGGGATAATATCATGGAGTGAAACGTTATGTACGGGAGGAGTACCCAAATGATTGCGCATATGCATGTGGCCGGAAAAGCCCGGTTTGGCCCCGGGGTGGTTTCTCAGGTCGGTGAAATAGCTTCTTCTCTCCGGGTAAAGCGGGGAGTTTTGGTAACGGATGCTTCCATGGAGGAGCATGGTTATGTGGAGCGGGTGGAGAAATATCTCCAGCAGGCGGGCATCGAATGCTGCGTCTTTGCGGGGGTGGAGCCCGAACCTTCGGTGGAAACCACCGATGCGGTAGCGGAGCTTGCCCGGGAGCATGAATGCCAGCTCGTGGTGGGCCTCGGAGGAGGAAGCTGCCTGGATGTAGCCAAGGCGGTGAGCATGCTGATCACCAACCAGGGCTCCGCTGCGGCCTATCAGGGGCTGGGGTTGGTGAAAAAGCCGGGGGTTCCCAAAATCCTCATTCCTACCACTGCGGGAACCGGTTCGGAAGTCACCTTTACCTCGGTGCTCATCCGAAAGAGCGACGGTGTCAAAGGGGGCATCAATGACGACGCCCTCTATGCAGAATACTGCCTTCTGGATCCGGAGCTCACCCTCTCCCTTCCTCCCTTCCAGACCGCCGCCACGGGAATGGATGCCCTTACTCATGCCCTGGAAGCCTATACCAGCAAACAGGCCACGCCCTTCAGCGATATGTTCGCCGAAGAAGCTTTGCGGCGGATAGGCCGGAATCTCCGGGTGGTCACGTTCAACGGCAAGAATCTTCAGGCCCGGAGCGAGATGCTGCTGGCCTCCTACTATGCGGGCATTGCCCTGGCAAATGCGGGGGTGGGAGCCTGCCATGCTCTGGCGTATCCCCTGGGAGGCATGTTCGGAGTGGGGCATGGAGTGGCCAACGCCCTTCTCATTCCCTACGTGGTGGATTTCAGCGCTTTCGGAGCTCCCGAAAAATATGCCCGGGCGGCCATGCTTCTGGATTTCGAATCCGGAGAATGGGCTTCTCTCCGGGATCGGGCCCTTCTCTGTGCCGAGGGGCTTCACGAGCTGGTGATGGACCTGGATCTTCCCGATACCCTTCGGGCTCTCAAAAAACGAAAGATCATCTCCGAATACATCCGGGAAGATCAGTACCCCGAGATGGCGGAGAAGGCTTTGGGAGTAGCCCGGCCCATGGCGAACAATCCCCGGCCCTGTTCGGCGGAGGATTGCGTACAACTGTACAAGATTGCAAGCGGAGAGGAGCGGTAGGGCATGCCCGGTTTCGAGCTTTTTGATCAAAAGGAAATTGACGCCGTAGTGGATGTGATTCAGCGCAAGATGGTGCATCGCTACTCCTTCAACAATGTGCGGAACGATATCTGGCGGGTGGAGGAGTTCGAGCAGGCGGTGGCGGAGAAAATGGGTTCCCGTTACTGCCTCGGCGTGAGCAGCGGCTCCGCCGCCCTCTACGTGGCTCTGAAAGCCATGGGAATCGGTCCGGGAGACGAGATTATCACTTCGCCCTTTACCTTTATCGCCAGCGTGGAGGCCATTCTCGAATGCGGTGCCGTACCGGTGCTGGCGGATATCGACGAGAGCCTCAATCTCAATCCCCAGGCGGCGGAGGAGTACATCAGCGAGAATACCCGGGCCATCATGCCGGTGCAGATGTTCGGAGCTAGTGCGGACATGGATGCCTTCAAGCTCCTCTGCGAGGAGTACGGAGTCTATCTTTTCGAGGACAGCTGTCAGGCCATGGGAGCCAGTTACAAGGGCAAGCCTGCGGGAACCTTCGGCAAATGGGGGTCCTACAGCCTGGATCCCTATAAAGTTATCACCACCGGTGAGGGTGGGCTCATTCTCACGGATGACGAAGAGCTCTACCGCAAGATGGAGTATTACCACGATCACGGACATATCCACAACAAGGCCATCGACCGGGGAGCCGAAGGCAAGGCCTGCCTGGGCTTCAACTTCCGGATGAGCGAACTTCAGGGAGCCCTCGGTTTGGCCCAGCTCCCCAAGCTGGATCAGGCGGTGGCACGGCTTCGGCAGAATCGCAAGACCATTCTCGATGCTGTAGGGGCCGTGGAGGGGCTTTCTCCCCGGGCTCTGGCGGATCCCGAAGGAGATATGGCGAGCCAGCTCGTCTATCTGCTTCCCACGGAAAAGGCTGCCCGGACCTTCCAGAAGGCCGCCAAAGAGGCGGGAGCCGGATGCGGTCTTCTGGCGGAGAATACCTGGCACTATGCCCGGCATTGGGATACCCTCCGGGAAGGAAGCTACTACAGCCGGATACGCTATCCCTGGGATTGCCCCTATACGGAGGAAATGCCTCTCTACCGGCCTATGGAATGGGCGGCTACCCACGAGATATTGAGCAGAACCGTCTTCTTCGGCATGGGGTACGACATGCCCGAAGCACAGCTCGATTCTATTGTTCGGGCTATCCGGGCGGGAGTCAAAGCGGCCCTGTAGCCTGAAAGTTTCAGAACTGAAATGAAGCGGCGGAAAGGAACCCCTTGGTTTGAGAGGTTTGGGGTTCCTTTTCGTTCATGTTTTCGGGACAAACCGGGGTTGGAAGGGGAAAAACGGGGAGGAAAAGAAATGGTCGTTCCATGGTCAAAAAGCGGAGAATCCGGATCCCCTGTGGTGATTTTGCTGCATGACGGCATCACGGGGCATTACAACCAGAGTCTGGGAGTGGCGGAATGGCTCGCGGATCTGGGAAATTTTCGGGTGCGAACCTGGAAGATTCCGGAAATGGATGCCAAGGCCCGGTTTATGCAGCATAAAATCCGGGCTTTGCGGCTTCGGCACTCTTCGGGAAAAGCTCCCTGGGGAGCCTGGCTGGTGCAGGCCGGAGGAAGTCCTTTACTTCTGGAAATTATGCAGTGGCTCGTGGAGGAAGCCATTCCCTACGGAAACGTTCTTTTTCTTTCCGCCGGAAGCGGGGCCGCTCCGTATTGCCTCTGCATGGCCCGTTCCATCGGTGCCCGGTGCTGTACCCTCATGACCCCCTCGGTGCTCGGCACGGATCCCTTCGATTACGCCCTGGTGCCGGAGCACGACGACCCCGGAGAATCTCCGAAAGTTCTGCGAACCCTGGGAGCTCCCAACACCTTGAGGCGGGAAAGCCTTCGGGGAGCCGCCCGGGATCTTTTGGCTCTCTATCCTTCGGAACTTCCCCGGCGCTGGGTTTTTCTGGTAGGAGGGGACGATAACAACTACAGCCTCTCTCCGGAATGGGTGCTCTCCACTCTGGACCCTCTGGTGGATCACGGAGTGGAGCAGGGGGCGGAGATTTATCTCACCACTTCCCGGCGTACTTCCCGGGCCACGGAGGAGCTTCTGAAAAAGCTTCTTTCGAACCGGCGGCGGGTGCGCATGTACCTTCCCGCATCGGAACAGACCTTCAGCCCCGTGGCGGGAATGCTGGGGCTTGCCACGAGAGTTTTCTGCACCGAGGATTCCGTCTCCATGATTTCCGAAGCCGTCACCGCAGGGCATCGGGTGCGGCTCGTGCCGGGGCATCCCAAAAACAGGGCTTTGCGGAAACTCCAAAGGGGCACGGAAAAGCTCTGTGCCAAAAAAATACTTCCTTCCAAGGCTCTCTGGGGAGCTCCGAAATTCGACCGGCTCTTTCGGGCCTTCGAAGAACGGGGTTACCTGGTGAAAGAGACGGGAAGCTTTGCCAGCATGCGCGCCCCGGACGATGCGTATCCCGCGGTGCCCGAGGAGTTCAACGAAGCGCGCCGGGCCGCCCGGTGGCTTCTGGAGCGATGGTAATTCCGGAAATCGGGAGAGATGCTTTTTCTCAAACGGCGAAACACGTCCCCCCCTCTCGCACAGCCGGGAGGGGGGGACGTGTTTCGCCGTTTGAAGAGGAACGTTACATGATACGGTGTCGTAGAAAGGCATTTACGTCTTCGAATTTTTTTCCTTCCGATACCACTCCAGGGTGGTGCGGATGCCCTCTTCCAATGAAATGGCGTGATGCCATCCCAGTTCGTGAATTCGGGAGACCTCCAGCAGCTTGCGGGGAGTTCCGTCGGGTTTGGAGGTATCCCACCGAATCTCTCCTCCGTATCCCGTGGCTTCCCGGATTTTTTCCGCCAGTTCCCGAATGGAGCAATCCTCTCCGGTGCCCACGTTGATGGGGTCATTTCCTTCGTAGTGTTCCATCAGGTGCAGGCAGGCCTTGGCGAGGTCGTCCACGTGAAGAAACTCCCTCTTCGGAGAGCCCGTCCCCCAGAGAATCACCTCGGGGAGGTTTTTCTTTCGGGCCTCTTCGAATTTGTGGATCATCCCGGGGAGTACGTGGGAGCTTTCGGGGTCGAAATTATCTCCCGGGCCGTAGAGGTTGGTGGGCATGGCGGAAATATAGTTTGTGCCGTACTGCCGGTTGAAGCTCTGGCAGAGCACGATTCCCGCGATCTTCGCCACCGCATAGGGAGCGTTGGTGGGTTCCAGGGGCCCCGAGAGGAGCGATTCCTCCCGGATGGGCTGGGGAGCCAGCCGGGGATAGATGCAGGAGCTTCCCAGAAAGAGGAGCTTTTTCACCCCCTCCTTCCAGGCGCTGGCGATAATGTTGGTCTCCATAACGAGATTGTCGTAAATAAACTCTCCCGGTCGGGTGCTGTTGGCGAGAATGCCCCCCACTCTTGCGGCGGCCAGAAAGACGTATTCCGGTTTTTCCTCCCGGAAGAACCGGGCCACGGATTCCTGATGCCGCAGATCCATCTCCGCACTGCTTCGCCCCACCAAATTCGTATACCCTCGTTGTTCCAGCAATCTCCAGAGGGCAGAGCCCACCATGCCTCGGTGCCCCGCCACGTAGATCTTCGCGTCTTTGGAAATGCTCCGGGTCGCCATTTCTACTCCTCCAGGGAGGCGTGCACGGAGTATCCCGCCTCCCGGCAGAGAATGTCCTTGCGGAAGATCTCCATATCCGTTTCCACCATCTCCCGCACCAGTTCTTCGAAGGTAACCCTGGCCTTCCATCCAAGCTCTCGTTCCGCCTTGGAAGGATCTCCCAGCAGAAGTTCCACCTCGGTGGGGCGGAAGTACCGGGGATCCACCTCCACCAGAATCTCTCCGGTTTTGGCGGAGCGGCCCTTTTCTTCCGCTCCCGACCCTTCCCAGGCAAGCTCTATCCCCGCACATGCAAAGGCTTGAGTGGCAAACTCCCGCACCGAATGGGTTTCTCCCGTGGCGATAACGTAATCCTCGGGCTTCTCCCTCTGGAGCATACGCCACATGGCCTCCACGTAATCTTTGGCGTGTCCCCAGTCGCGCTTGGCGTCGAGATTTCCCAGATAGAGCCGTTTCTGCAGCCCCAGGGCTATCCGGGCGGCTCCCCGGGTAATTTTGCGGGTTACGAAGGTCTCTCCCCGCCGGGGAGATTCGTGATTGAAAAGAATGCCGTTGCAGGCGAACATGCCGTAGGCCTCCCGGTAGTTTACGGTGATCCAGTAACCGTAAAGTTTTGCCGCTGCGTAGGGGCTTCGGGGGTAGAAGGG
>DAIPKP010000054.1:0-6314 GCA_036769705.1 Synergistaceae bacterium | reverse complement strand
ACCAGATTGGTGGCGTCCGTGAGATCTCCGTAGTGGAGAATGAACCGGGGATCTTCCTCGTGAAGATCCTGGTAGAGATGATCGATCCGACCGGTATTGAAAAGAGAGCTCCGGCGCTTGATGCCGTGTACCTGGTATCCCTTTTCGAGGAGGAGCTCCGAAAGATAGGCTCCGTCCTGGCCTGTTATTCCTGTAATAAGGGCTCGTTTCACGTCTATGGGCCTCCCCTTTTTCGGTTATATCGAGGGTCTATTTCGTGGGGGACCGGATCAGGAAATCCGGTTCCCTTTCCTGCGATAGTATCGCACAAATCCCCGGGGATGCCAAAGAAGTTGGGCGGATCGAAGGGCTATCTTGGGCTTTCGAAAAACCAGGGAAAGAGAGGATTGCAGAATGCGCCTCGTTTCCGGGTATTCGAGAAGACGATGGAAAAGCTCTTCCCGTTCCGAAAGGATGAACATGGAAAGAAGATTGCTCAGGGCGTTGGCAATCTGCTGTTTTTCCAGGTTTTCCAGAAGGATCGGCGAAGCTCCCCGAGCCTTCAGAAAGGCCTGAAGATTTTTGTAGGCTCCGTAGGCGTCCCCGGGGCGTCGAAAGGCGAGACCGCCGTGGGATACCAGTGATCGAGGGCGTTCCACCGCATGCGTATAGACCCGTGGTACCGAGGTCACCGAGGAAGAACAGAAAAGCGCCCGGGCCATGAAATGTATATCCTCGGCGGAAATGCATCGCTCCAGGAATCGGAGCCTCTCTCTTTCCAGAAGCTCTTTTCGTATCAGGGTGGTTCCGAGGATGGGCCATATCTCGTGTCGGAGATAGGCGGCGCAAGCTTCTTTCCCCGGCAGGGGAGAGGGGAGATAGTGGAACTTTTTGCGGTAGGTGAGAAGCCTTTCCCCTTGAAGCGTGATTTCATCGTAGCCGCAGAAGGCCATCTCCGCACTCTGGGAAAGAGCTTGATGGTGGAGCTCCTCCAAAAGCTCGGGTTCCATAAGATCGTCCCCGTCGAAAAAAAGGAGGAACTCGCCCCGGGCTTCCCGGATTCCCCGATTTCGGGTTTTCCCCACCCCCTGATTCTCCTGGGTAAAAATCCGGCCGAGGACAGGAAAATTTTGCAGAGCCTGGCGGGCCACGGAAAGGGTCTCGTCCGTGGAGCCGTCATCGATAAGAAGAATCTCGAAGGAGGAAAAACTCTGGTTTCCCAGGCTTTGCAATGTTTTTTCCAGATAGGGGGCCACGTTGTAGGCGGGGATGATTACGGAAATTTCAGGATTGTCCGCCATGAAAAACTCCTTTCTCTCTGTGCGAGCTATCTCCGGAAAAATTTTCTCAGCCCCCGGAAATTTCTGCGAGGGTGCAACCGTATTTTTTCTGCTTTTCCCCCGGGAAAAGACGATACCAGTCTGCAGGCAAGGGCGAAGAAGTTGTATTTGTGCAGCACCAGATCCCGGCTTTGCCGTATCAGGGGGATCCGGCTCTCGAAGGGATCCTCCTCCAGAAAGGCTTCGATGAGAGAATAGGCCCTTTCGGGATCTTCCGCGGGAATCCGCAAAAAAGATTTCTCGGGAAAATACTCCTCCAAATTGGAACATCCCCAGTAGAGAGGGAAACTCCATCCCAGATAGCAATCCGCCAGCTTTTCGCTCCAATAGTGAGGGGCATCGTGATTTTCCAGCACCAGGTGGTACTTGGCGGGAAGGATAGCGTCTCCTTTGCAGGGAATGGGGCGATGCCCCTTGCCGAAGAGTTCCAGGCGGTCTCCCAGGCGATTTTTAAGATGTTCCACCAGCCGGAGCCGTAGTATTTGCCCCGGCGTCTTGCGTTTGGTGGAGCAAATGGCGGAAAGAAGAAGCGGTTTTTCCGGCAGTTCTCTTTGAGTCAGGGAGTCGTAACTCTCCCGAAAGAAATCCTTTTTGAAGTGGTCTTCCTGCTTTTCCCCGCGAAGATTGTCGGATTCCATAACCCGTCCGATATGCCAGGGAAGTCCCTGCTGTTCCTGGAGAACTCCGGGATGATCGAAGGAATGGCTCGTAAGAATGCGGGGAAATTGTTTCAGAAAAGATTTCTCGTAGGAGAAGAAGGGAGGTTCCCCGGTAATGAAAAGACAGCGTTCCGGAGGACAGGAGACCTCTTCGGCATGCATAAGATCTTCGTAGACGATCCAGGCATCGCAAGTCTGGCAGGAGGGGTCATCCACCCGAAAACGGCAGTCTCCCCATATGCCCTGCCCCTTGGGAGTCTGCAGAAGAAAGGGCCAGTTCGCAAAGGAGGTGCTTACTTTTATCGTGAGCATGCGTCTTTTTCTTTGCCTTTCATCTCAGCAGAGGATAGAGCCCGTGCGTTCGCAGAAGGAAGAAACCTCTTGCGAAGGCAGAGCGAGGAGATTCTCGAAATGGGGCGGCTCGTATTCTTCCGCCCGTACCAGCCGGAAGGGGGCGTCCTTATTCTCCTGAGGCAGCATGCGAAAGAGCAGAAAATCCTGTTCCCTGAAAAAATTTGCCACATCCCCGGGGGTATAGCCGTAGCGCCGGTAGTTTTCCCGGGAAATTTCGAAAAGTACGCAACGGGTACGCCGAAGAAGCTTTAAGGCCCCCTTGAGAACCGGAAGCTCGAAACCCTCCACGTCGATTTTGAGCAGATCCAGGGATCCCGGAAGAGTTTCTTCGGAAAAAAGATGGTCCAAAGTCTCCATGGGGACGTTGCCCTCCGAAATTTCCGGATCCACCCGATTTTGTGAATCGTCTCCGCGATAGGGAAGAATGGAAACCCAGCCGGGTTTCTCTCCCAAAGCGTAATGAAGAGCCTGTATCCGGGGAGCCAAGTCCGGGTTCAGCGCGATATTCTTACAGAGCCTTTCGTAGGTGTGGGGATCCGCCTCTATGGTCCAGACCTTTCCTTTTTCTCCGATTTTGCTGGCGGAGAGAAGAGCTACCATGCCGATATTGGCTCCAGCATCGATCACCGAATCGCCTTCCCGGAGGTATCTTTCGTAAAAAATGAGTTCCTTGTCGTAGTGATGCGGATCGATCCAGAGAGCCTTGGACATGCTGGTAGGAAAAAAGTGAATCCGGAACCCCTTGAGGGAGACGGAAAATTTTGTGCAGAGCCCGGTTTTTTTGAGAATTCCCGCAAGCCCTTTGCGGCAGCTAAAAGAAATCATGAGCAAACAAAGTCCTTTCACGAAATTGGTTTTGTGCGGATCTTTATTTCCTTGGCACCTTTTTGAGCGGAATCGGGCTGTTCCCTAAAAGAGAGAGACGATGGTTTTCCCGTGGATAGAGGTACCCTTTGAGAGTATACGTCATGAAGAACTCCTTGGAAAGATTTTCAAAAAGAAGAGCCGGAGGGGATATGGAAATTCTGCAGGAAATCTGGCGGAGTTGCCGAAGGGGATCCGTACCGGGAATTTTTCTTTGCATATGCTTGGAGGAACGGTATGATAGCGAAGAACATCTTTTGCGAAGCCTTTCGTCTTTGGACGCAGGGCTTTACGCCGAAGCGGAAAAAACTCTCTTCTCGCGAATACGCGGGATTGAAAGGATACGGATGGAATGACGGAAACTCGGAGAAAATACGGTGTCCCAGGCAAAAGCGAAAAAATGTCCTTTTTCGCAACTCTTCGCTTCTTTTTGAAAAACCCGGAGCTCAATTTTCGGCGGCTTCGAAGAGGGCAGTTTCGGGGAACGCTCCGGCTGCTTGAAGAACTTGCTTTTTCTTATGGCGAGAAGGATCGGGAGATCTATTCCAGCCAGTACGGCCAGGACAAGTTCGTGGCGGAATATCTTTTTCCGGAAAAAAACCGGGGAATTTTTGTGGACGTGGGAGCGAACGACGGAGTGACCCTGAGTAACAGCCTTTTTTTTGAAAAACAAAGAAGCTGGACGGGATTGTGCGTGGAACCCCTTCCGGAAATTTTCGAAAAACTTCGCGAAGCCCGGGAAAAGGCTTTCTGCGAAAATGTTTGCGTCTCTCAAAGGGAAGGAACTCTGGATTTCGCCATGGTGGAAGGCGGGGATATGCTCAGCGGCATCGTGGAAACCATGGATAAACGACATCACCGCAGAATCGAGAAGGAAAAGGGGCATGTGGCAATCCTCCGGCTTCCCTCTCTGCGATTACAGACCTTGCTTGAAAAGTACAACCTGGACCACGTGGATTTTCTCAGCATCGATACCGAGGGGAGCGAACTCGAAGTGCTGCATTCCCTGGATTTCGAGAAAACGAAGGTCGGGGTTATCTGCGTGGAAAACAACAGTGGCAAGAGGGATGTCCGGAGATACCTGGAAGAGCGGGGATTCGTATATTACGTAACCCTGGGGGATCTCGACGACCTCTACGTATTTTCCCCCCTCTTTCCAGACCTTGCATTGTAGAGAGGCTTGCGGAAATGAGGAGCTCGCGAAATTGGAAGATCCCGGAAGGAGAAAAATAATTCCTTGCGAAAGGGTGCGGTGAAACCTCGAAAAATCCTGCACCTCTTGCCGGAACTCTCCGAAGGCGGTGTGGAACGCCACGTGCTGGACCTTACCCGGGGCCTCGCGGAGCGCGGCCATACCGTGGGAGTGATCTCCGCCGGAGGGAAGCTCGTGGCCTCGCTGTCTCCGGAAGTTGTGCATCACGTGCTTCCGGTACATCGAAAAAACCTTTTTACCGGCGCAGTCTCCACCTTGAAGCTGCGGTCTCTCGTACTTCGGGAGGGGTGGGAGCTTCTTCATGCCCACTCCCGGGTGCCCTTCTGGATCGCCTGGTGGACCGCATCCCTTGCGGGGATTCCCTGGGTGGCCACGGCTCACGCACTTTACAGCAAAAATGCGGGCATCTATCCTCTTCGCAGGGCGAAAGCCGTCATTTGCGTCAGCCGGGCGGTGGAAACATATCTCGGAGAGTTTCTTCCTCCTTCGAAAAGGGTGATTTACAACGGCCTTTTTTCCCGACAGCAGCTCGAGATGCTTAAAGGCGCCTGGAGGGGGCCGGAATCTTCTGCGGAAAAACGGCTTCTCTTCGTGGGCAGGCTTACACGCATCAAAGGGCTTCAGGTGGTGCTGGAGGCCTTGGAAGGATTGGATTCTTTCCCCTGGATTCTGGATGTTCTCGGAGAGGGGCCCCTGGAAGAAGAGCTTTGTGACAAAACGGAGCGACGGGGATGGAAAAACCGGATATTCTTTCACGGTTATCGAAACGACGTGACGGAATGGATGAAACGCTCTTCCTGCCTTCTTTTCCCCTCGCTTCAAGAGGGAATGGGACGGGTTTTCCTGGAGGCCCTGGCGCTGGGAATGCCGGTTCTCGCCTCCCGCCTTCCTGCTTTAGAAGAACTCGTAGATAAAGAAAGCCTGATTACTCCGGGGGATACGGATGTATGGCGGCGGGCTTTGCAGGAATATTTCCAGGGGGTTTCTCCCGCTCTTCCCCTGGAACCCCGGCAATTGCCTACCCGGGAAGATATGATAACCGCTCACGAGGCTCTCTATGCGGAGATTTGCCGCAATTGAAAAAGAGCTTTTCGGGGACGGAAAAACCGGGAACTTCCAAATTCGCTATCTCAAAAAAGGGAAAAACGAAAGAAAACCAAGGAAATTTTCAGAAATGAGTCTCTGGGCCTATTGAGCAAAAACCTTGCAATGGGTAAGATACCAACCGAAAAGGGATGATACGCATTTTTACGGATTTTCTCTTTTCAGCTCTTCCGCTTTTTGGGAAGAAGCACTTTGACAAGGCTTCCTCGTTCTGCGGCATATAAGGTTCGACGGCACGAAAGGAGGTGCAAACCCCCAGCCAATACGACCCGAGCAGACATAACGGAAGGCGGACTTTAAGAGTTATCTGCAGGAAAAGCCAGAGTAGGGGAAAAGGAAACGTGGATACTTTTTCACATGCTAGGGTTTTTGCCTCGGTTTTCTTGAAGCCGCACATATAGAAAACTAGGGGGTTTTACAATTATGAAAAAGATTCTTGCACTCGTAGCAGTGGCAGCCCTCGTGGCTTTTGCCGCTCCTGCACTCGCGGCGAATCCCTTTATGGATGTGCCCATGAACCATTGGGCCTATGACGCCATCAGCCAGCTGGCTGCCAGCGGCGTGATCAACGGTTATCCCGATGCCACCTTCAAAGGCAACCAGCCCATGACCCGTTACGAAATGGCCACCATCGTGGCTCGTGCTCTCGCAGTCGTCGACATGACCAAGGCTTCCAAGCAGGACGTGGAGATGCTGAAGAGACTCGTAGTGGAGTTCAAGGACGAACTTGATGCCCTCGGCGTGAAGGTTGAGAACATCGACGAGCGCCTCGCAGTGATGGAAGAGCGCCTCGGCGGCTGG
>DAIPKP010000154.1:0-3218 GCA_036769705.1 Synergistaceae bacterium | reverse complement strand
TTTACGAAACCGATCCTCTGGTGGGGGTGGGACCTTACGGAGAGGCCAAAATCCGGGCGGAAAAGGTGTGCCAAGAGTTCCGGAACAGGGGGATGGTGCTCTCCATACTCCGGCCAAAGTCCTTTATCGGTCCCGAGCGGCTGGGAGTCTTCGCCCTGCTCTACGATTGGGCTCATACGGGGCATAACTTTCCGCTTCTCGGAGGAGGAAACAATCTGTATCAGTTTCTCGACGTGGCGGACCTCTGCGAGGCCATCGAGAGCTGCCTCATTCTCCCGGAGGAGAGGGTAAACGAAGTGTTCAACATCGGGGCGGAAGTTTTCGGCACCCTGAAGGAGGATTTTCAGGCGGTGCTGGACGAGGCGGGAAAGGGAAAGCGCATCGTCTCCCTTCCCGTGGGGCCCGCATTGAAGCTGCTGAAGCTTTTGGAGAAGTTCGGGCTCTCTCCCCTTTACGAATGGATTTACGATACCGCTTACCGGGAATCCTTCGTCTCCGTGGACAAGGCCCGGGAGATGCTGGATTACGCTCCCCGGTACTCCAACCGGGAGGCCCTTATCCGGAACTACCGGTGGTACGTGGAACATCTGGAGGATTTTCGGAACGCCTCGGGGATCTCTCACCGGGTACCCTGGAAACAGGGGCTTCTGCGGATGGGAAAGTGGTTTTTCTAGGGTTTCTTCACTGATCAAAAAAGCATACTATCAGCCGCTTCCTCTCGAAGGAGGCGGCTGGTTTTTTATTTTCCCGAAGGAATCAGCGAGTGTCCTTTAATAAAGGTTCTCCGAAAGAGGGCCCGTTTTCTCGAAGATATGCACCACCGGATGGTCGTAGACCCGAAAGGATTCCTCCGCCGAGGAATCGTCGAACTCCAGGCTCCAGGGGCCGAGAACGAGGCGGGGAAAGGATGTAAAGGTACGCACCTTCCGGAAGGAAAGCTCTCCGGCGAAGAGCTTTTCGTAAAACCGGTTCATCCGGGGGTACTGTTCCGGCACTCTTGCCACGCTCTCGTATCCCCGGCCGCTGGAGAGCACCAGGTAATCCGCCTGGGCGAGGTTCTCCCGCATCTTCCGCCATTTGGAGGGGCTTCGGTCGTTGTCGAAGATCGGAAGTCCCAGGATTTTCGGGTTTTTCCAGGGCATTCCGGAAATTCCCAGGGGAAGAGGATCGTCCCATATTTCGTAGGTTATCTTTGCGCCCGGAGGGATGGTTTCCAGGAGCCATCGGGAAGCCGCTACCCGGGAGTGCTCCCGGGCATAGATATTTACGAAAGCCGCTGGCCAGAGGAAAAAGAGCAGGAGAAGCGCTCCCAGGGCAAGTTTTCCCCAAAGGCCCCGGAGGCGTTCTTCCAGCAACGCCAGGGCGTAGCCTCCTCCCAGGGCCAGAAGAGGATAGGCGAAGAGAAAGTAGCGCATGTACTTGGTGAACTCCAGGGAATGATAGGTGAAAAGGGCGATTCCCCAGAGAAGAAGCAGGGGCCCCGAGGCGGGAAAGAGAGAGCATCCCTTTTTTCGCAGTTCTCCCATCCATGCTTTGCCCAGGAGAAGCATTCCTCCCAGGGAGAAAAGCCCCAGGGGAAGCCCCAGGCCGTAGCGGAGGAGCTGTTCCGCGGGATGCCCGAAGGAGGTGCCGTGCCATTGGAGAGAGGGAGGAAACCAGGCCTTTCCCGAATGGCAGCGGAGCATGTTCCGAAAGTGTTCCAGGAATACCGGGGATATCCGAAGGTCCAGGAAGCTGGAGGAGGCGAAGTAAAAGGGACTTCCCAGCCGCATCCCCGTATAGGCGAGGAGAAGGAAAAGCCCCGCCTCGCCGAAGCGCCTTCCGAAGGAGAGGGAGTTCGCCGGAAGAAGCAGAAAGAGTACCAGCAGGGGGAGCAGAGCTCCTCCGGTAATCTTGCAGGCTCCAGCGAATCCCATGAAAAGCCCTCCGAAGAAAATCCCCGGAAGGGCGGCTTTGGGAAACTTCCGGGAGAGCAGTACCAGCACCAGGGCTCCCCAGGCAAAGGCGTTCTGAAAGGTGTCTGCCGCAAAGAAATGGGAGAGCTGTATCGGAAGAGGTGCCACGGCGTAGATGAGCATGGCGAAAAGGGCTCCTCCGCGCTTTCGTTCTGCGCTTCCCGGCAGAAGAAGAAGGGCGAGAATGCCGAGAAGGCCGAGGGCCAGAAGATCCGCTCCCAGGCTGAGAAGCCTTCCCGGAAGAAGAAGTTTGTCGTAGCCGGAACGTCCCGTGAGGGCTCCCGCAAAGTAGAGCACGTTCAGAGGGAGGGTTCCGTAAACGAAGGCGGGATGTCCGATATTGACGGGGTTCATGGGAGATCGTGCCGGATCCAGGTACTCTCCGAGGCTCCCGGGGGTTTCCATGTCCCCCGCCACCATCAGGAGAAAGCGCTCGTCCGGATGCAGATGATGCCCTCCGTCCCAGAGAAGGCCCTGCCCCCGAAGAAGAAGGGCCAGAAGAAGAACCGCGAGAAAGGGGAGCAGATTTCGAAGTTTTCCGGAGGTTCCCTCTCGAGGATCCATGATTTACGCCTCCCGTTCGCTTGCGGCGGGAGTTTCCCTCTCCACGATGTACCGGGGACGATTTTTGGTCTCTTCGTAAATGCGGGCGATGTACTCCCCGAGAATGCCGAGAAGAATGAGAGTCATTCCGTGAAAGAAGAGGCTCATGGTCATGAGGGAGCTCCAGCCCTGAACGGTGCGGTCCGTAAAGAGTTTTTCCCAGACAACGTAGAGGAGCATGAGAAAGCTCATGCCGGAAAGGAAAAAGCCGAGATACCCCGCCAGCCGGAGGGGTTTGTAGGAAAAGGATGTAATGGCATCCAGGGAGAGGTTGATCATTTTCCGCAGGGGATACTTGGTTTCCCCCGCAAAACGTCCTTCCCGGACGAAGGTTACCTTGGTCTGGCGGAAGCCCACCCAGCTTACCAGGCCCCGGAAAAAAAGACTGTGTTCCCGAAGGCCGCAGAGCACGTTTCGAACCTTGCGGTCCATGAGGCGGAAATCTCCCGTATCCAGGGGAATGGGGATGTCGCAGAGAAGATTCAGTATCCGGTAGAAAGCCCGGGAGGTGAACTTTTTGAAGAAGCTCTCCTTCTTGCGCTTTTCCCGCTGCCCGTACACCACGGAGTAGCCCTGGCGCCATTTTTCCGCCATCCGGGGGATCACCTCCGGAGGGTCCTGGAGATCCGCGTCGATAATCTCCACGGCCTCTCCCCGGGC
>DAIPKP010000153.1:1926-3268 GCA_036769705.1 Synergistaceae bacterium | reverse complement strand
AAGGGCTCGTTATTCGCTGCTGCTGTTCGACCAGTTCGCAAAGGTTTGGCTTATGGAAGCAAGCTGGGCGCTGTAGAGAGCGATGCTTTGCTCTGCCGCCGCGTATTGCTTCCAGAGCCGGACTTCCGTAAGGGCGATTTGGTTTTCGTAATCTTCGATGCGTTTGTCGATGTAGCTGATTTCCTGTTCCATAAAGTATATTTCGCTGGCAATCCGGCCTTCCGGACTGGTAGAGCTCCCTACCTCCACGTTTACCGTGCTTACGAGGGCGGTCATATATTCGTCAAGCTGCTCCATGCTCGCGGTCATAAGATCTGCCACGAAGTACTCCGTTCCCAGTACGTGATGGGCGGAATCTTCCGTATTGGTTACATCCAGCCCCAGGCTATCGAGGACACCGTCGGCATCGTCGATATAGAGATCTTCCTCGATGTCTTCGCTGATGATGGCGAGGGTGTTGTTTACTATTTTGGCGCGCACCGGGGCGGGTTCCGCAAAGGAGAAACCGCTTCCCGAAGAATCTACCTTGGCATCGTTTATTTTTTGAGAGAGCGTTGTCAGGGTGTCCTCTTCCGTAACGGAAATGGTGGTTGTTTTGCCTCCCACGGTAATCGAAAAACTCCCGGTTTGGAAACTGTCACGAATCTCGCTCAAAGGTTCGGTGGAGCTCACAAGAGAGTCTGTCATCCACTGATCGTAAAAAGGAAGGCCTCCCGGAGTAAGGGCTTCCATGAACTTGTTTTGATCGAATTCGATTTTGCCGCTTTTTCCGTAATCCGCTTCTTCCGTGGTTATCCCGATTTGAGAGAGCATGGAAAGAGGTCCCAAGGTTTCGATGGGGTCCGAAATGAGCTGCCGGAGCCGGCTTTTTGTCTGCCAGAGCATGGAGTTGCCGTGAAGAAGGCCGAATTTTTTGTCGAAATCGCTGGAGGTTTGCCAGTCCTCGGAATTTTGTTCCACTTCTTCTTCTTCCGAAAGGCGGATATTGATCCAATCCATGGCGTCATTATAGGCCGTCACAAAGTCCTGAATGGCCGTGATGGCCTGCTCCGTATCGAGAACGATCTCCATGCCTACGTGCCCGATGCCCTTGAGTTCCAGGGTGGTGTTGCCTACGAGGTCGTCGATGGTGTTGCTGGAACGCCGTACTTCCACGCCGTTAAGATCCAGAACGGCATCCCGGGCCTTTATCCAGTGAGATCCTTCCTCGGTGGCATCCAAATTGAAGAATCCGAGAATGTCATCCCCCGGGCCGGCTTCGAGGGAAAATACATTGTTGTAAAAAGAAAGGGCGTCTCCCGTGCCGAGCTGAATGGACATCTCCCCGGTAGGTTCCGTGCCG
>DAIPKP010000153.1:0-1826 GCA_036769705.1 Synergistaceae bacterium | reverse complement strand
ATGAGCGCCGAAGAGGAGAGGGAGGGAAAGCCCCCGAGCGGAGCATAGGCGGAGATGTCCGTGGTGGCTCCGCTCCCCGTTCCCGTAACGTTCAGGGTGTTGGAGAAGTAGACCGTATACTCTTCACCTTCCGCGGGGTGCGAGCCCGGGTCGTTCCAGTGAATGCTTCCATCGGAGTTGTCGTAGGTAAAGTCCGTGTTTACGGTATAGGTTTGTTCTCCCGCTTTTATTTCCGCCACGTAGGGAGGATAATCCCATTTGACAACATATTCAGTACCCTCTGTAAGGCCGCCCCAGGAGAGCTCCCCCGTAGCGGGGTCGTAGTCATAGAGGGACTTGTCTACCGCAATAGTGCCATTCGATTGGTAGACCGTTACGGAAGGAGGCACGGTTCCCGTGATGGGGTTGCCTATGGTGACGCTGCTGCTGGAATCCTTGACAAGCCGTTCTTCCGGGGTTCGGGCCAGGTAGTCCGTTCCTCCCGTACCGGAAGCGAATTCTCCCCGAAAGGCGCTGATATACCTGGTGCTGGTTTCTCCGAGCCCCGATTCCGAGCTTGATATCACCATGCGGTTATCGATAAGCTGGGCATCGATGGCGATGGATTGGCCGGTGATTTCATCCGTGGCGTTGGCAATTTTGTAGTTGATGTCGAGAAGGCTGTCGGTGGTTTCTACTTCAATTTTTGCCCGGCCTCCGCCGACATTGATGTAAAAGGTGCCTTCAAGCCCGAGATCTTCCGAGCGGTCGCTCACCCGGGTGGAGATACGGCTTTCGCTCTGGGCGAGCTGTTTGATGTCGATGTCCCAATTCTGCAACGTGGCATCCGTGTTGGGGGTGGCGGAAAGAATGTTGGAGGCATCCGCTCCCGAAGGGCTGTAAACGGTAAACTCCGCCATTTTCTGCTTGTACGTGGAGGGTTGTGTAAGACTGGTAAGAGTTTTTTGAACCGTCTTGAAGTTGGCAGACATCTCTTCGAAAAGACCGATTTTGAGTTCCAGGGTCTCTTTTTTGGTTTCCAGGGGCTCGTATTGCTTGCGTTTTGCCGCTAGAATAGTATCCACCATGGATCCCCAATCCATGCCGGAGCTTGCTCCGGTGGACATCCTGAACATGGAGTTATAATCGTAAGCCATAAATATCCCCTCCTTGGGAGAGTTGTTTGTACGAAAAAAAGAGTATTACACACATCTAGTTTCAATATCGGCAAAAAGCGGGGGATACTAAAGGATGGAAGCCTGGAAAAGAGGTTTTTCTCCACAGCTTGAAGAAGAAGCGGAAGGGAAGTGCAGAATAGATGTTTTTACCTTATGGAAGGCAGTGGATTACCTCGGAAGATCGGCGTGAAATCGATGCGGTTCTTTCGGGAGATTGGCTTACCCAGGGGCCGAAGGTGCAGGAGTTCGAAACCCTTGTGGCGGAATATACCGGAGTGCCCTATGCGGTCTCTTTTTGCAACGGTACCGCGGCGCTGCACGGAGCCATGCATGCCGCAGGAGTAGGGCCGGGGGAATGGATTCTCACGTCTCCTCTTACCTTTGCCTCCACCGCCAACGGAGCTCTTTTTACCGGGGGAGATGTGGTTTTTGGAGATATTCATCCTGAAACGCTTTGTCTCGATCCCGGGGAAGTGCGGAAAATTCTCGACAAAGCCGAAAAATTGCCCCGGGCGGTGGTTCCCGTAAGCTATGCGGGATATCCCGCTCCTCTGGAGGAATACCGCAAGGCTGTGGGCTCCCGGGATGTATTGATTATCGAGGACGCCTGCCATGCCTTGGGAGGAGACCGGGAGGGGAAGAAAATCGGTTGCCATGCGGATATGACGG
>DAIPKP010000152.1:0-3280 GCA_036769705.1 Synergistaceae bacterium | reverse complement strand
GTCCGGCCTCGCTACACCATGGTGGATGGAAAGATACGCTACTCGAAAAAATAGAAAAAATCGGTATTGCCGATTCGAAACGCGAAGGAATTTTTATGAAAAAAATTTTAGACATGTCGGTAAAGGAAATGGCCGCGGCAATTCGCAACAAAGAGGTATCCTCCGCCGAAGTGGTGGAGGCCTTCCTCGGGCGTATTCAGGAGGTTAACCCCAAACTCAACGCGGTGGCACAGCTATCCGAGGAATCCGCAAGAAAGGAAGCCCGCAAGGCGGACAGCCTGTTGTCGCAAGGCATCAGCACCGGGCCTCTTTCCGGGGTTCCCATGACCCTGAAGGACTCCTTCGATGCCGAGGGGGTGATCTCCACCGGAGGCACTCTCGGGCGAAAGAACTTCAAACCCCCGAGAGATGCCACGGTACTCTCACGTCTGAGGAAAAACGGAGCCATTCTTCTCGGAAAGACGAACACTCCCGAGTTCACCCTTCTCTACGAGACTCATAATCTCGTTTACGGAAGAACGAACAACCCCTACGATCTGTCTCGCTCTCCCGGCGGAAGCAGCGGAGGAGCAGCAGCGAAATATCTGGAGAACGTACTGGGAAAATTTCCTTCTCCTTCGGTCTGAATATAATTCTCTCGTGAAAACGAGAAGAAATTCCGTCGTTGCTTTGTCTCCCCCTCTGCAGGAGCTTCCCGCATTGAGAGCCGTATTGAAAGGACGTGTTTCCATGGTTTCCAGAAACTTTTTCTTCCCCCTCTGGCAGGGATCATCTCCCCGAAATACCCTTTTCGGGGGAGCCACAAAGCTTCTCGACACCCTCGAAGAGATTGCCTTTACTACCGTTCCCGTCGCGGAAGAGGAGAAACTTTCCGTAGAAAACGATATTTTCGGCTACGAGAGCATTCTGAAACATCAGGAAGAAATGCGCCGCTCTCTCGAAGATTTAAAGAAAGAGGAAAAAATCCTCACCCTCGGAGGAGGATGCGACGCGGATATGCTCGCCATTACCGAGCGAAATTTCCGCCACAAGGGCGATATGGCCCTGCTCTGGCTCGACGCCCATGGAGATCTCAATACGCCTCGAACCTCTCCGAGCAAGCTCTTTCACGGTATGCCTCTCCGCACCGCCCTGGGGGAAGGGGATGAGGCGCTTCTCTCGCTTTGTTTTTCCCGCCTTCGACCGGAACAGATTCTCTTCGCGGGAGTCCGCGATTTGGACCCTCCGGAAGAGCAGTTCATTCGGGACAACAACATTCGGAGGCTCAACTCGGAAAGCCTTTCCCGAAACCCCGAAAGCCTTCGGGAAACGCTCCTCTCCATGGGATACGGACATGTGTATATCCATCTCGATCTCGACGTGCTCGAACCCGGGCACATTCCCGGCCTGCTTACCCCCGCTCCCGGAGGCATTTCTCCGGAAACCCTGGAAAATCTCCTGGATCTTTTGGACGGAGCCTTTCCCGTCACGGGCTTCGCCCTGACGGAGTACGTTTATCAAGACTCCCGGGATCTGGAACTCGGAGCGAGATTCCTTCGAAGGGGGTATGATATGTTGAAAAAAATGATTTTTACTGTAATTAAGGACAAAAAAGGCTCTCACTGAAACTTCGCGATAGCGAAAAATCACACAAAGAAAAAGGTGGTGTCTCATGGCAAATTTCACGAGGAAATATGCGGCGTATGCCTTAATCCTGTTTCTGGGGTCTCTGTTGCTGGGCGGGTGCGGCGGAGGAAATAATTCGGGGCTACTCACGGGAGATCCCGAAGCCTTGGCAAACTATCTTCGGGAAGCTGCCTTCGAAATCCGGGAAGGCGAAACCATCGTGATGGACATGGGAACCCTCTTCTGCAAAGGCATTATCCCCTGCGGATACGGCAACAACTTGGCCACTCCCTACATATGCCTCAGCCTGGACGGACTCCCCGGAAATCCTCCCAACCAGTTTCCCTGGACATACCGGCTCCGGCAGGACGAGGCCCTGCTGCTTTTCGGCAAAACCCCGCCCGCATGCGTCTACTTCGGCATGCAGGAATTCGTAGGATTACGTTATTTCCCCGAAAAAGGCTATAGCGACAGGCTCTATGCCATGGTAGGAGACGCCACGAACCAGCTCCTCATCAATACACGAGGAAAGGAAGCCCCCTTCGACGCAAATTTCATCCTCATTACCACGGGAAACAAAACCACCGAAGAGCGGGTGGTTCGGGCTCTGGAAAAGGCAGGATATCAAGAAGATCTCCGCAACATACATCCTCTTCCAGAAGAGCTCGTGCATTTCGGCCTGGACGAAGAGGGGGATCAATTCAACTTTCTTCTCCGGGCAGCTCTCATAGAAAACGAGAATACGTCCTACTGGGAGGACATGGGAAGCATGAGGCTTCTACGCCTCACTCCGGAGGAGGAAATCCCCTCCAATCCCTACGACATTCCGGATCTCCGGGTACACGGCACGGGAGACAACGAGTTCTACCTCACTCCAGCCCTGAACGAGCTGGAGGAAGCATTGAAAGCGGCCTATCCCGACTATGACGTTACGACTCTTTCGGTAACCCAGTGGCTTCCGGACGGCTTGGATCCCCTGGCAAACAACGTGGATACCCTGGGAGCCACCTCGGATACCACCTACCTCATTACGGACCCCTTTACTCTGAAGGAGGGAGATTTCGTGATGGCCTGCGGAGTTCTTCATGATGTTACGGAAAAAGCCCTCTACAACAACGTAATTCTTTACGGCTGGACCGTTTTGGAAGATTTGAACGGCACCCGCTTCGAAGGGCTTCGTGAACTTCTGGGTGTCGCCGAGGCGAACTCGAAGAAAACCCTCGCGAGTAGCGCTCTTCCCTTTATTCCGAACAATTCCTATGCGGATCGATTATACGCTCTCAAGGTCTCCCGGAACGGCACGGACCCTAACGAAGACGTGGCATGTCTCGAAGTTCCCGCTCCGTCCTGCGATCGCATGAAACTCCAGGAACTTGCCCTGGCTTTCCGGGCTTACTGCGAGCCGGAAACGAAGATCGCCCCGGCCTATACGGAAATTCTCCATGACCGGGCATTTCTCTTCCGGCCCAAGAATCAGTAAAAAATTCACAAAAGCTTCGTGATCTGCAAAAAAAACACCTTCCGCTTCTCTCTATCTGCCCGGGAAACACGAGAGAAAGCCGAAGGTGTTTTGCTATGCAACCAAAAAAACGACAAGCGTTTACATTTTCGGCAAATCGAATTACCATGCTTTCCCATATACGGATCGCACCAAAAAATGCAAGGAGGGCCTTTT
>DAIPKP010000151.1:0-3288 GCA_036769705.1 Synergistaceae bacterium | reverse complement strand
AGCAACTAAAAAATGCTATATTCCGGAATGAGGTGAGAAACTCATGGAAGAAAAGGAAAAGCCAATGCGGCAGGATCTCTGGAGCCTCGGAAGAGTGCTTTCCCGGATGTATCGGCAGACCCAGATGTGGATGGATAAGGCCTTCGAGCCTCTGGGGCTCGGCCGGGGGCTCTATCAGTATTTGGTGGAGGTGGCCCGGAGCCCCGGAGCGAACCAGATGGAGCTCGCCGGAAGGCTCGCGGTGGATGAAGCTTCGGTAACCCGGGGAATACGGCGCCTCGCGGAATTGGGGTATGTAAAGCGACGGCGGGATGAAGAGGATCGCCGGATGTGGCGCATTGATCTTTCTCCCGAAGGAGAGAAGGTGCTTCCCCGGCTGGAGGAAGAGTTTCGGCGCTGGAACCGGGCGGCTACTTTGGGAGCTTCGGAGGAGGAAATTGCCCGGCAGATCGCCTTTTTCCGCAGGAGCATGGAGGAAGTGGCCCGGCAGATGGATGCGAAAGAGCTTGCAGATTGTGAAAGGAGCCATGCGTGATGGAATATATGGAGATGGCCCGGGAAAAGGCCCGGCAGAAGGATGCGGCGGATTCTCTGGCCCGTTTCCGGGAACGGTTCTATGCCGCTCCCGGAAAGATCTACATGGACGGAAATTCCCTGGGATTGGCGGGAAAGGATGCGGAAAAGGCCCTTCTGGAGGCCCTGGAGGAGTGGAAAGGCCTGGCTATAGACGGATGGCTGGATGCAAATCCTCCCTGGTTCTATATGGGGGAGAGAGTGGGAGCTCTTATGGCTCCTCTGGTGGGGGCGGAGCCCGAGGAGGTGGTGATGACCGGAGGAACCACCATCAACCTCCACGCCCTGGCCAGCACCTTTTACAATCCCCGGAGCGGACGCACCAAAATCGTGGCGGACGAGCTGAACTTTCCCTCGGATATCTACGCTCTTTCGAGCCTTATCCGGCTTCACGGGCTGAATCCCGAGGAGGAACTGGTTCTCGTGAAAAGCCGGGACGGAAAAACCCTTGAAGAAGAAGATATTATCGAGGCCTTTACCCCCGAAGTGGGACTGGCGCTGCTTCCCTCGGTGCTCTATCGGAGCGGGCAGCTCCTGGATATCCCGAGGCTCACCGAGGAGGCTCACCGCAGGGACATTATCATCGGTTTCGACTGCGCCCATTCCGCAGGCTCCGTGCCTCACGAGTTGAGCGAGGCGGGGGTGGATTTCGCCTTCTGGTGCTCCTACAAGCATCTCAACGGGGGACCCGGGAGCCCGGGGTTCCTCTATCTCAACAAAAGGCATTTTTCCCGCTCCCCCGGCATGGCGGGGTGGTTCGGCTACGTCAAGGAGAAGCAGTTCCTGATGAATTTGGAGTTCGAACATAGCTCCTCCGCGGGAGGATGGCAGATCGGCACTCCCTCGGTCTTTTCCGGAGCCGCTTTGAGAGGCGCCCTGAAGGTTTTCGAGGAGGCGGGCATCGGAAAGGTTCGAGAAAAATCCCTGAACCTTACGGACTACCTTATGGAGATCGTGGATAACGAGCTGGCTCCTCTGGGATATTCCGTGGGTACCCCCCGGGAGCACTCTCGCCGGGGAGGGCATGTGGCGGTGGAGCACCAGGAGGCCTGGCGCATCTGCTGTGCTCTGAAGGAGCGGGGAATCGTGCCGGATTTCCGGCCTCCCCGGGTAATCCGTATCGCTCCTGTGGCTCTCTATAACAGCTACGAAGATGTTTGGGAGGTTGCTCAGGCCCTGAAGGAAATTTTTACCTCCCGGGAGTACGAAAACTTCTCCAAAATCCCCTCGGCGGTATCCTGAAAGACCTCATCAAGAATCTGAAGAGAGGATAAAAGAGAACGAAGACATTGACTATTATTGACTATTGGGAGGGAGAGGTGCCGGAAAAAGCTCCCGGAGAAGCCTTTGGGCTTTCCGGGAGCTTTCCGTACATCCGGCAGTTACCGCAGCGGATAATGCGGTTGGAGAAGTTTATTTGCCCTGCATCATGGCGGCTACGTCGGTTTCCACGTCCTCGATGCCTTTGATGCCGAAAGTATCCACCAGCACCTTCGCCACATTGGGAGAGAGGAAGGCGGGAATGGTGGGGCCCAGGCGGATGTTCTTCACGCCCAGGTGCAGCAGCGCCAGGAGCACCGCCACAGCCTTCTGCTCGTACCAGGCGATATCGTAGGAGATGGGAAGGTCGTTGATATCCGCGGCGCCGAAAACTTCCTTGAGCTTCAGGGCGATGACTGCCAGGGAGTAGGAGTCGTTGCACTGTCCCGCATCGAGCACCCGGGGAATGCCTCCGATATCGCCGAGATCCAGCTTGTTATAGCGATATTTGGCGCATCCCGCGGTGAGAATTACCGTATCCTTGGGCAGGGTTTTAGCCACATCGGTGTAGTAATCCCGTGTCTTGTGGCGGCCGTCGCATCCCGCCATCACTACGAAACGCTTGATGGCTCCGCTTTTCACCGCTTCCACCACCTTGTCCGCCAGGGCGAGAACCTGGTTGTGGGCAAAGCCTCCCACGATAGTTCCCTTCTCGATCTCCTCCGGAGGCGTACAGGTTTTCGCTTTTTCGATGATGGCGGAAAAATCCTTGGGTTTGCCGTCTACCCGAGGGGGAATGTGAGGCGTATCGGGATAGCCCGCCATGCCTGTGGTAAAGAGCTTGTCTCCGTAGGTGTTGTTCTTTTTCAGAGGCACCAGGCAGTTGGTGGTCATGAGAATGGGACCGTGGAAAGATTCGAACTCCTCGTTTTGTTTCCACCAGGCGTTGCCGTAATTTCCCACGAAGTGATCGTATTTTTTAAAGGCGGGATAATAGTTTGCCGGAAGCATTTCGCTGTGGGTATATACGTCCACCCCGGTGCCTTCGGTCTGTTTGAGAAGATCCTCCATATCCCGAAGGTCATGGCCGCTGATGAGAATGCCCGGATTGTTCCGAACGCCGATATTCACCTTGGTGATTTCCGGATTGCCGTAGGTGGAGGTGTTGGCCTTGTCCAGAAGCGCCATGGTCTGTACGGCTTTCTCTCCTGCCTGGAGCACCAGTCCCGTCATGGTATCCACCGAAAGATCCTTGGTGGTGGAGGCGAGGGCGGTCATGAAGAAATCGTAGATCTCGGGATCTTCATAATCCAGTACCGCCGCATGTTCCGCATAGGCGGCGATTCCCTTGAGCCCGATGGTAAGCAGTTCCCGGAGGGAGCGCACATCTTCGTTCTCCGTGGAGAGAACACCCACGGATCTCGCCTTTTCCCGGAAGGCCTCCAACCCCTGGGC
>DAIPKP010000150.1:0-3294 GCA_036769705.1 Synergistaceae bacterium | reverse complement strand
CCTGCCTGGTGGCGGCCTTCGCCCGAAAATCCGTGGCGGTGGCCCTCTCGGGAGATGGTGGGGACGAGCTTTTCGGAGGATACAACCGCCACGCCTGGCTCCCCCGGCTGGAGCGCCGCATCGGAAAATATCCTCTCTGGAGCCGCAAACTCGGAGCCCTGGGTTTGCAGAGCCTCTCTCCCAAAACATGGGATCTGCTTCTGCAAGGGGCGGGAAAGCTCACGGGCAAAGCCGTTCCCCGGCTGGGGGGGTACAAGGTACACAAACTCGCCTCCCTTCTCGACGCCCAGGGGCTCGAAGCCCTCTACCGACGGGTTACCACCTTTTGGGACAGCCCTTCGGAGCCTCTGCTCGCCCCGGAACCCTTCAAAGACGCCTTTCTTGAATCTCCCTATCCTCCGCATCTCGGGGAAGAAGAAAAAATCATGTACCGGGATTACGGCTCCTACCTCCCCGGGGATGGGCTCGTCAAGGTGGATAGGGCCTGTATGGCCGCCAGCCTGGAAGGGCGGGCTCCCTTTCTGGATTCCCGCCTGCTGGCCTTTGCCTGGTCCCTTCCCGGGGAGTATAAAATCCGGGACGGCCTCGGTAAATGGCCTTTGCGGGAGCTTCTCGCCTCCTACATTCCCCGGGAGCTCTTCGAACGCCCCAAAATGGGCTTCGGAATTCCCGTCTCCCTCTGGATTCGGGGTCCCCTCAAAGAATGGGCCCGGGATCTTCTCGACCCCTCCCGGCTCGAAAAAGAAGAGCTTCTTTCCGTTTCCAACGTACAGCAACGCCTGAAGGATCACCTAGCGGGAAAATACGATTACTCGGATTCCCTGTGGGGGCTCCTCATGTTCCAGCAATGGCGGGAGACCTATCTGTAGAATCTTTACTCGCCGGTTTTGGTAGGGGCGGGGCCCTGTCCCCGCCCTGGTATGCGGTAATTCGCCGCATATGCTGGGTAAAAAGATCTTGCCCTTTGCCCCCTATCCTGAAAGTTTTTTCAAAAAATACGCTATCCGGGAGGTTTGCTGCCTTTATGTTTTCCTCAAAAATCCTTGAGAAAAAATTCTTCTTCCGAAAATATCGCCTGCTCCCGGTTATTTTACTCTTGTTATCCCTTTCATCCTCTCTCCCCGCCCTCTCTTCCGGGGCGGTACTCTACGTAAAGGAAAACTCCCCGGCTCCCGGAGACGGAATGACGTGGCAAACCGCCTTCCCCGATTTACAGCAGGCCCTGGATATCCCTGGGACCAGCGAAATAAGGGTTTCCCAAGGAACCTATAAACCCTCCAAAACAATTCACGAAGCCGATCCCCGCACTGCCACCTTCAGCCTGCGGAATGGCCAAACCCTCTACGGAGGATTTCGGGGTACCGAAACTTTCCGAAACCAGCGAAACTGGAAAGAGTATCCCACAGTGCTGGAGGGGGATCTGGGAATCTCCGGGGATATCTCGGATAACTGCTATCACGTGGTGACGTTGAATGGAGCTAACGAAACGGTTCTTCTCGACGGCTTCGTTCTTACCCGGGGAAATGCGGACGGTACCGGAGAACTCTATCGTAACGGAGGAGGCCTTACTGCTGCCGGGGGATCTCCCGCCGTACGCAACTGCACCTTTACGGATAATCATGCTGTCTCCTGCGGCGGAGGGGTATACGCAAACAACAGCGATATCCTCCTGGAAAGCTGTACCTTTCTCGAAAATTCCGCTTGCAACGGAGGGGGAGTGTACAGCCTTCACAGCGCTCCCCGGATAGAAAAATCCACCTTTGCCTCCAACAGCGTCCAGGCCAACGGAGGAGGCGTCATGACCTTCACAAGTTCCTCCCGCATTACCAACTGCACCTTCTGGAAAAATCGCGCCCTCAACGGCTACGGCGGAGGATTTCACAGCTTCAATGACAATCCGGTGCTCTGCAACGTCACCTTTGCAGAAAATACCGCCAAAACCGGAGGAGGGGGCATGAGTTTCGCCGAAGGAACTTCCGTGGTGGTCAACTCCATTTCATGGGGAAATGCCATAACTTCCGGAGCCCCCGAAGTGAGGGAAATTATCGCTCAGGAAACTCTTTTTGCTATCTCTTCCTGTGCTATTCGGGGTGGTTTTTCCGAAAGCCTGAACACGGTTCTCTCGGATCCCGAATTGGGAGAGCTTGGGAATAACGGCGGTGGTATCCAAACCTGCGCCCTCTCCGGGGATAGCTCCGCTCGGAAAGCGGGGCTGAACCCGGGAGAACACCTTCTTTTGGGCAAAATCATTTCCGTTCCCGAAGAAGATCAGCGGGGAATGCCCCGGCCCCAGCATCTTGGAGCGGATATAGGGAGCTATCAATTCGTTCCCACCCCCACCGCCGTACCCACTCCGACTTCCGTACCCACACCCACGAAGATTCCCACTCCCACTCGCGTTCCCGAGCCGGTCTCTCCCTCTCCAACTTCAAAACCCACGGTAACCTCCGTACCCGTGGCTTCTCCCTTTCCCACGGAAAACCCCTTTCCCACGCAAACTCCCGCTCCCGAAGCGAAAAGCCGAAAGCAAACCGGAGGATGTGCCACCGCCTTCTTTCCCGGAATCTTTCTTTTAGCCCTGCCCCTGGTGCTCCTCACAAAATAAGGGATTGTGCACCTGTTCCCGGAAATGCCTCGGGCCTTTGCGTTGCTTGACAAGGGCTGTTACGAGTAGTATTTTTGCTCAAAATGGGATTTTTATGGAGGCCTTCTTTTGATAGACGCACTTATAACATCTAAAACGCGCATAAAACTGCTCTTCAAATTTTTCTTCAACCCCGATGTAACCGCATACCTTCGGGAGCTGGCGGAAGAATTCGGGGAATCCACCAATGCGGTGCGGCTGGAGCTCAACCGCTTCGCCGAGGCGGGGCTCATCAACTCCACCCAGGAGGGGCGCACCAAAATGTACGGAGCCAACCAGACACACCCCCTCTTTCCGGAAATCCACGCCCTGGTGCGCAAAACCCTGGGAATCGATCAGATGATAGAACGGGTGCTGGGCTATTTGGGAGATCTCGAAGCGGTGTACATCGTGGGAGACTACGCCCGGGGAATCGACAGCGGCATCATCGATCTCGTGCTGGTGGGAAACGTGGATAAAGCGAGCCTTCAAGGATGTGTGGAAAAAGCGGAGGAGCTGGTAAAACGCAAAATTCGCCCTTTGGTGCTCTCCCGGGAAGAGCGGGACAAGCTGGACGCCACCCTGGAACTCTCCAAAAGCCTACTCCTCTGGCATCGGTAGGGGCGGGGCCCTGTCCCCGCCCTGCTTTACATGCACCCCCCGCAATCGAG
>DAIPKP010000149.1:0-3304 GCA_036769705.1 Synergistaceae bacterium | reverse complement strand
GCCCCTCCGGAGTTTCGTTTTTTCGCTTACACGTCCAAATTGCGTACTTCCCGGGAGGCGATGATCCCCCGAAGCTCTTTTTCGGTGTAGCAGTAGTTTACGGATTTCCCCGCCTGAATCCGGTAGAGGGGCGGTTGGGCCACGAAAGCTATGCTTTAGGTGGTGGGAGTATGTTACAAATTTTGGAGTGCTCCAAATCCGGAATGTGTTTTGCAAAAAACGGATGATAGGGGCTATACTTGAAAAAGGAGCTGGGCTGTTCCATGACCCAAATCATAGCCCCGGGAGCCGGGGTGCTTTTTCGTGATGTGGAATGGTTTGTGGGGAGGGCGGATCTTATCCCCCCAGGGCCAGGTGCTTTAGCTAACTGGGCTTTCCTCGCCCGTAAAGGATCGAGAGGTCCTTTTTCTTTTGAACCTCGAAGAAATTTGGCTTCTCCGTTCCGGAAAAAGGACGGCATGCCGCCGAAGAAAGGAGGGAGGGATTTACATGAATGAAGAGAACCGCAAGCTCGATCCCTTTACCCATGGCTCCGCCTGGGTGCGGGCAGATTTTCATTTGCACACGAGAGCGGATAAAGAGTTTCAATATGCCGGTGAGGAAAACCGATTCGTAGCGGAGTATGTGGAGGGCTTGAAGCGTGCGGGAATAGGGCTTGGAGTTATTACCAATCACAACAAATTCGATGGAGAGGAATTCCAGGGCCTCCGCAAAAAGGCACGGCGGGAAGGCCTCTTTTTGCTTCCCGGAGTGGAGCTTTCTCTAGCCGAAGGATACCGGGGCCTTCACGTTCTGGTGGTGTTCAGCGACGCCTGGTTGGAAAAGGGCCATGATTATATCGCCTCCTTTCTCAACGCCATGTTCTTAGGGAAGGCCCCCTTGGAATACCAGAACGAAAAGGGAGGAAGCGAAAAAAATCTTTCACAGATGGTGGATCTGCTGGATCGGATGGGGCGGGACTATTTTCTCGTTTTTCCTCATGTGGAGCAGGATAAGGGCCTATGGAAAGAAGTAAAGGAGGGACGGCTGGGGAATCTTCTCGGAGAGGGGGGCTCCTCGAAAATCGTTCTGAGAACACTGGGGTTTCAAAAAGTGAGAACCCACCAGGTAGAGAACAAACCTTGCCGGATAGAGATACGGAAGCGGCTTGGAGATCGTTATCCCGCGGAAGTGGAAGGCTCGGATTGTAAATGTATCGAGGAAATCGGTAAGGGCGAGGCGGGATTTGTCAAAATTGGAGCCTTTTCCTTCGATGCCCTGAAATACGCTCTTCTGGATAAGGAAAACCGCGTCGCTTCGGGATCTCCCCCCAGGTATACCCATTCCCATCTCCGCAGCATCCGTTGCACCGGAGGAACCTTGTCGGGGCAAACGATCCGTTTCTCCCCGGAACTCAATACTCTTATCGGTATTCGGGGGAGTGGAAAATCATCCATTCTCGAAGTCCTTCGGCATGCTTTGGGAATTCCCTTCGGAGAAAAGGCGGGGGATTTGAAGTATAAAGAGGAGCTTGTGGGTTTTACGCTCGGGAGCGGCGGAAAGATTGAAATCGACGTCCTCGACCGTTACGGGCAATCCTATACCCTGCGGCGGGTATGGAAGGAGCCCTATACCGAGGTTTTGATCGACGGCACCTTGCGGCCCGGCATCTCTATTCGGGAGACCGTGCTCCATAAGCCCATCTATTTCGGACAAAAGGATTTATCCAGCACCGGCGAGGGGTTTGAAAAAGATCTGGTGGATAAGCTCCTGGGTTCCAAGCTGGATGCGGTGCGGCGGAACATTGAGGAACAAAGGCAGAAGGTGGCGGAGACGGCGGACCGCTTGCTCAAAGTGAAGGATGTGCAGGAGCAGGTGGAGGAGCAGCGAAAGATATGCCAGGATACGGAATATCGGTTGCAGCTTTACGCGGATTATGGAATAGAGGAAAAGTTGCAGAAACGCTTGGATTTTGATAACGATATGAGAGCCATGGAAAAGGGGATCCGTCTGTCGACGTCTTTCGTATCCGATCTGGAGAGTCTTCTCGGGCAGCATGAAGATGATCTGAGAAACTTTCAGGGATACCGCTCCGTTCATAACGGGGATCTCTTCGGCAGGTTTTATGAGCATTATAATTCCTGCGTCTTTTTTTCGGAGCAGATAAAGGAATGGCTCCGGAATCAGGGGAAGGTTCAAAAAAGTTTGGAAGGTTGTAAGCACGATCTTGAAGGGCGTAGAAAGGGCATGGTAGAGGAATTTGCGGCCATGGAACGTACCTTGGGGGAAGAGTTGGAACGCCGGGGGATTCAGAATCTCAACTCCCAAGAGTTTCTTGACCTGAAAAAGAGGCTGGCCGCCACAAAGCAGCTTTTGGATATGTTGGAAAAACAAGGAGGTCAGAAGAAGATCCTGGAAGATGCCTTGCTTGAGGAGCTCGGGGAGCTTCAGGAATTGCGGCTTCGGGAATTTCACCTGGTTGAAGAGGAGCTGAATAAAGTGGGAAACCGCAACTCCTCTCTCTCCATCGTTGCGGAGTATAGAGGGGATAAGGGCGCTTTCCTCTCGTTCATGAAGGATCTTTTCAAGGGAAGCGGTATTCGGGAAACTACCTTCCAGAAAATCGTGGATCGATACGCCGATTTCGGTGCCATTTATAAAGATTTTGCCGGGGCGAAGGAATTCTTCGGAAGTAATCCCCATATTTTTGAAGATCTCTTTATGAAAAACCTGAAGATTCTTCTCTCTTACTTGGTGCCCCACGCTTATAAAATTATGTATCATGGCAAGGAGTTGCAGCATCATTCTCTTGGACAGCGGGCCTCCGCCCTCATGCTCTTTGTGCTTAGCCAAGGGGAAAATGACGTGATCATCATAGATCAGCCGGAGGACGATCTCGATAACCAGACTCTTTACGACGATGTCATATGCACGCTTAAAAAGCTAAAGCCCTCGGTGCAGTTTATTTTTGCTACCCACAACCCGAACATCCCCGTCTTGGGAGATGCGGAAATGGTGCACGCCTGTTCCTTCGAGGAAAGCGGCGTATCGGTTCTGAGCGGTAGCATAGATGAGCCTGCTTTGCAGGATACCATCGTAAACGTCATGGAAGGCGGTAGAGAAGCCTTTAACCGCCGGAAGGAGATTTATCAGGCATGGAAGTCATAGAGGTTATGCAAATCCTCGCTCAGGGAGAGGATAGCAAAAACCAGTTCAAAAAGGACATCAAAAACGTGGATGCCCTGGCGATGGAGCTTATCGCATTCAGCAATACCCAGGGAGGAAGAATCTTTATCGGTGTGGACGATGACGGAACTGTGACCGG
>DAIPKP010000148.1:0-3328 GCA_036769705.1 Synergistaceae bacterium | reverse complement strand
ATCTCGGCTGGCACCTGGTGGGCAAGTACCAGGACGGCTACGTGATGAACGAAGAGGGACAGCAGAAACAGGTGGGTTATCCCACGGAATGGCTTAAGGAAGTCGGCTTCGGGGAGACCATGATCCAGAAATAGTTTTTTCGTTCTCTCCGAACAACATGGCTGATTGCAAGGGGCCGCGCTACCCGTGTGGCCCCTTGTTTTCGGGATTTGCGAGGGAGCTTTTCGCTCCCGAATGAAAAAGGAGGTTGGAACTTTTATGAAACGTTTTCTCGTGTTGGCGGGATTGCTTTGTCTTGTTTTTGCGGGTTCCATGGCTTTCGGAGCCGAGATGCCCGTAGTGGAGGGCCCCATCATCGTTACCACTTGCGGCCAGAGCCCCGGGGCGGTGATGATAAAGATGTCCGCCATGGCGGCGGGCTTTACGGCGGAGCATAACAACGACCTTGCCGCGGCGGATCTGGAGGGGACGGAGTATAAAACCCTCATCATCACCACCGGTACCAGCATGAAGGGTATGGGTGCCGCGGGAACGGACGTGAAAAAAGAAATCGAGCGCTGCGCCGCTCTTATGGAAGCGGCCCGGGAGAAGGGGATGCTGGTTATCGGCGCCCATATCGAAGGTATGGCCCGGAGAGCGGATCAGGCGGATCAGGAATCCATCGAAGGTGTGGTTCCTCATTCGGATATGATCCTCGTGGTGGAGGAGAGCGATTCCGACGGGCTTTTCTCGGGATACGCCAAGGATAAGGATCTTCCCATTCTCATCGTGAAGGATGCTCTCGGCATAGGCCAGGGGCTGGCGGGAACGAAGCAATAGACTGAAGAAGGGTTGTTGTTCTTATGACCATGTACACCCATGCCGGCCTCGTGCTGGCAGCCATCGTTCTTGCCTTTCTGGCCGCCCGGAAGTTCCGGTTGAGTACGGAGCTTTCCATGATGGTGGCCACCCTGGCGGGAGCGGTGGCGAACGGCCTGGTTCCCATGGGAGTGGATCCTCGCTCTCCCATATCGATTTTCCCCGTCCGCCACATGGTGGAGGGTATGTTTACCTATTTCGATGTCTGCCTCATCTTCATGACCGCCACCTTCTTTATGGCCCTTCTCAAGGAGGCGGGAGGAGTGGCCTTCATCGTTCGGGAGATCGTGGTCAGGTTTTCCAAAAAGCGGGGGCTCTGTCTCACCTTCCTGACGATTCTCATGCTGGTTCCCGGAGCTCTTACAGGTTCCGGGGCCACCACGGTGCTCACCGTGGGGGGGCTGGTGGGAGCGGTTTTCGCCGCCATGGGGATTTCCGAAATGCGCCGGGTGGCGCTTATCTACGTGCTCGCCTGCATGAGCGCTGCGGCACCCCCCATCAATCTCTGGGCCATGATGGCCGCCGCGGGGGCCAACATGCCCTACGTGGGTTTTGCCAAACCTCTGCTGGTGCTCTCCCTGGCGGGGGCCTTCTTCGCCACCTTCTACCTTGCCCGGAAGGGTGATGCGGTGGATGCGGAAAAAGCCCTGGCGGAGCTTCCCGAGGTTCCTTCGGGATGGAGCTGGTCCCGGGTGCTTCTTCCCTTCGGCGTACTGGTGGCCATCGTTCTGGCGGGACGCTTTGCGCCTCACTCCTTTCCCGTGGTGGGACTGCCTCTCATCTTCATGATTTCCGCGGCGGTCACTCTTGCGGTGAGCCCTACCAGGCTTCCCGTTTTCGATATCGCGGGCAAGACCGTGAAGGATCTCCTTCCCCTGGTGGGAATCATGGTGGTGGTGGGGGCCCTCATCCAGATTATGGCCTTGAGCGGCGCCCGGGGGCTCATCTCTCTGGGAGTCGTCATTCTCCCCCTCTCGGTGCTCTTCGGAACCCTCTGGCTCATTCTTCCCATCTCTGAAGGCATGCTTCAGTATGCGGTGGCCCCTCTTCTGGGAGTGCCTCTCATCATGCTCTTCAACATGAAGGGACTCAACCCCGTTATCTGCCTCGCCGCCATGGGGGTTCTCTGGCCCCTGGGGGATTGCCTGCCTCCCACGGCGGTGGTGGGAAGAGCCACGGTGATGGAGCTGAACTATCAAGGCAAATACTACGGCGAATTCGTCCGTACCGCCCTGGTGCCTCTGCTCTTCGTGGCGGTTCTCTGTACGCTCTTTCTCGTTTACAGCAAAGAGCTCTCTTTCCTGGGGGTGTAGATTATGATGACTATCAATACGGTGATTTCCCTTCTTTATTACGGCATCAGCCTCTTCTTTCTCGCCATGGTGTTCCGTAATTTCCTCAAAACCAAAGATCCCCAGGAGGCGATACTCTACTGCCTGATTATGATTCCTTTCGCCCTTCGGGTTTTGCGGATCAAGTAGGGGGCAGATGATGAAGCTATCTTTGAAAAACGTTAAAATTATCGCCTTCCTCGGAGCGGCGCTCTGCGCAGCCTTTGCGGGATGGCAGTTTTACGAGCACCGGGTGTACAAGGAGCCCGTAGTGCTCGGTCCGGGAGTGACGGAGGTTCGGAAGCTCAGCGACTACAGCCCCGCAGTAAAGGGTACGGTGAACGACTGCAACGTCTATATCCTGGACAGCGGCAAACCCGGAGGTACCGCCCTGCTCATCGGGGGAACGCATCCGGAAGAGCCTGCGGCGAACCTCAGCTCCCTTCTCTTCGTGGAAAATGCGGTGCCCGAATCCGGACGGCTTCTGGTGATCAACCGGGCCAACACCAGCGCCTCGCTCTGTACCCGCATGGGAGAAGCCTATCCCCGGTTCTATTCCGTGGAAACCCCCTGGGGAAAGCGGACCTGGCGCATGGGGGACCGCTGTGCCTCCCCCCTGCATTCCTGGCCCGATCCCGAGGTGTACATCCACTATCCCAGCGGCCAGAATTTGGCCTACATGGATATCCGCAATCTCAACCGGGCCTGGCCGGGCCGGGAGAACGGGCTTATCGTGGAACGCACTACCTACGCCATGATGGAGCTTATCCGGAAGGAAAAGGTGGATCTGGTGCTGGATTATCACGAGGCGGAGCTGGAATATCCCGTGGAAAATACCATCGTGGTGCATGAAAATGCCCAGGCCGTGGGAGCCATGACCTCCATGATGCTCACCTCCGCCACCTTCCCCGTGCCCATCGGCATGGAGTTCTCTCCCAAGATGCTCCACGGCCTCTCGCACCGGGAAATCGGAGATAACAGCCAGGCCATGTCCCTTCTTGCGGAAGTGGCGGAGCCCATGCTGGACCGCATCCGGGGAGTGACGGACGAGGAGCTTCTCATGTCCGGCAAGGACCGCTTCGTCATGAAGGCGGGAGAGCACAAGCTGCTTTACGCTCCCATGGACGACAAGGGTTGGC